>NZ_JBHZBX010000002.1:0-414652 GCF_042755165.1 Nocardia sp. NPDC059177
GGCACCGGTGCTTGCTCCTTCGTCGCCTACGCACCGGCACCTGATCGACGGGACGGGCGCGAACCCGCCGCTGCGCGGCGGATCCCTCCTCAGGGTCGGGATGGGCGGGGCTGGGTCGAGTGCGCGTGTCGCTTCTTCGGGTGGACGTCTCGGTGCCGGGTTGAGGGGACGGGCGCGAACCGGCGGATCCCTCCTCGAGGTCGGGATGTGCGGAGCTGGGTTTGAGTGCGCGTGTCGCTTCTTCGGGTGGACGTCTCGGTGCCGGGTTGAGGGGACGGGCGCGAACCGGCGGATCCCTCCTCGAGGTCGGGATGGGGGGCTGGGAGGGTTTCGAGGTTGCGATTCGCAGCTGAGGTCGGTGGTCGCTTGCGCGTGGGGGCTCGGTTGCTGCGAGGTCACGGGCGTCGACGCCGCGCGCCGATCGCCTGCGCCGGCGAATCTGGACAATTCCGACCCAGACAGCTGGGGTTCGGGTTATGCGGTCGCGGCCGTCTCCGCGACGGGTGTCACGCCGACGAGTTCGTCGAAGCGGGCGATCACTTTTTCGTGGTAGAGGGCGAACAGATCCTCGAACAGGGCCAGTTGTGCCTCGCTCGGTTCAGACTCCGCGTCCCACACCGCCAGCAGCGCACGCCAGACCAGCACGTGCAGATCGGCGGCGACGGCGAAGTAGGCCGTGACCGCCTCGGGCACCTCGATCACCATGTCGGCGATCGAATTGAGTACGGCCCGTTGCATGCTCATCCCGAGTACGCCGAGCACCTTGCGAATGAGGGCGATCTCGGTGGCGATGATGCGCGGGTAGTCGGGGACGCTCTCGCGGGCCAGTGCCTCGAGTTCGTCGACGGCGGCGGCCAGCTCGCCCGGGTCGAGGACCTTCTCGGCGGCGGTGTAGGCGAGCAGAGCCTCGAGCACGATGCCGCGTTCCACGGCGACGATGTCGGTGAACATCTCGGCGGCGGTCTCGGGGGCGGTGATGGAGAACCGGAACAGGTGCCGGTAGACGTCCATGCCGCCCTCTTCGCGCACATCGCGAATGGTGAAGCCTTTGCCGCGGCGTGCCTCGACGAACCCGTAGGACTCGAGCCGGCCGAGGGTGAGTTGCGCAGTGGCCCGGTTCATCCCGAACTCGTCGGCGACCTGGCGCACCGAGGGCATCAGCTCGCCGGGCCGGTATTCGCCGGTCGCGACACGACGCGCCAACTCGTCGGCGACGTCGGCGACCACCGTCCGGGATCCCATCGAGAAAACACCTTCCGATCATGCTCCGGCTACGTCCCAGACAGTTTAGGCGCTGAATCCGCACCTCGCACCCACCTCGAATGCGCGGGGCCTGTCCGGCTCGCCCGGCCGATCATCACCGGGAACCGACCGAACAGCATGTATGGCAAGTAACTGGCAATTCCGTGTAATCACCACCCACAAGAACCCGACCAGCGGAAACATCACCTGGGAGCACCCCTGCTGGATCAGACAGCCTTGTGCGACACCACGATTGACCGAGATGGCAACAGAGCAGCTAAACAGCCCGCCTGAGCCGACCGGTCAGATCATGTGCTTGTCGCCCATCCAGCGCATGATCGGCCAGCCGAGGGCGACCGGGATCCAGCAGGTCAGCACCCGGTAGAGCAGTACGGCGGGGACGGCGATCTCGGCGGGCACACCGAAGGCCGCGAGACCACCGATCAGGGCCGCTTCGACGGCGCCGACACCACCGGGCGTGGGGGCGGCCGAGGCCAGGGTGCCACCGATCATGGTGACGATGGTGACGGCCACGAAATCGGTACCGCCGCCGAACGCCTCGACGCTGACCCACAGCGCCAGCGCCTGACCCAGCGTGATCGCGGCACAACCGGCGACGATGATCCCGAACCGCTTGGGATCCTTGGCCAGGTCGACCAGCTCGCCGACCACCTCCTTGAGCTGCGGGCGCACCGAGTGATTCACCCAGCGCCGCAGCGTCGGCACGAACATGAACGCACCGATCAGGCCGACACCGACACCGGCGGCGAGATACAGCACGGTCGCGTCGGGCACGATGTGGGCGAGATTGGTCGAGGTGCCGGCCACCACCGAGAACACCACCAGCAGCACCAGGTGAGTGATCACCTGCATCGACTGCTGTAGCGCCACGGCGGCGGTGGCGCGCAGCGTCGACATGCCCGCCTGCTGCAGGAACCGCACACTCAGCGCCAGCCCGCCGACGCCGGCGGGGGTGGTGGTCGCGACGAAGGTGTTGGCCAGCTGCTCGAGGATCAGATCGCGCATCCGGACCAGCCCGTCGGCGCACGCCCCCAGCGCGGCGGCCGCGCCCACATAGGTGAAACCGGAGATCACCAGCCCGAGCAGCGCCCACCACCAGTTCAGCGTGCGCAACTGACTGAAGAAGGTGGGCACCTGGCTGAAGAACGGGTAGGCCACATAGACCAACGCGACCAGCAGCACCAGCTGGATGAGCTGGTTGCGGGTGAAACGGGTGAGCTGGGCGGCCTGGATGCGGTCGTGGCCGGTCTGCTCGCGGATCTCCTCGCGCGCGGTCGCCATCACCTTGGTCCACTGCGGCACCGCCTTGCGGACGCCGGTGGGCATGGCCGATTTCGTCAGGCGCCGGGCGGCGGTGATCACGGCGGCCTCGCCGAGCACCGCGATCGCCGAGGACACCGCCGCGTGCTTGCCGAACAGCGAGGTCGTGGTGACCAGCAGCTGGGCGATATCGGACTCACGTTGCGCCTCGGAGGCGCCGAACTCGGCGGAGGCGAAGCCGCCGAACAGGGTGTCGCCCTGGCAGACCCGCACATAGTCCGGCGGCAGATCGCCCATGCTGATCTGGTTCTCGTGCAGGCGCAGCAGCGACCGCCACACCCCGGGCAGCACCTGCGCCGACAGCTTCCGCAGCGGTGTGCCGCGCGGGACGGTGTGCGCGAACAGCACCCAGCCGCGGGCCAGTCCGGCGACGGCGACCTGCCGGGAGTCGGCCATGCTCAGTTCACCGATCGCGATCCCGAGCAGCGCGCGATGCTCGACCGCGCGGTGCATCGAACCGTGCAGCGGCGCGGTCTCGCTGGACCGGAAGGTGATCCAGCGCCAGAGCTGCCGGATCGCGCCGAAGCTGCGCTGGTTCTTGCCGTACATCTCGACGACGATCTCGGACTCGGGCCCGTCGACCTCGGTGGCCAGCAGCAGCGGCCCGCGCCCGGCCGGGCGGTCGACATGGAACGAGCGCACCGTGTACCCGCGCTGGGCGAGTACCCGCACCGCGGCCTCCAGCGGCACCTCCAGCGCCGGCGTGCCGACCAGCCAGACGATCACCGCGCCGACCAGCCAGCCGACCACCAGCCCGAGCATCGCCCGCGCGGGCACCACCGAGCTGACCACCAGGTGGATCGGCGCGAACATCAACAGCAGAAACCACATCCAGCGTCGTGGCCGCACCGGCAGCCAGGGACTGGAGACGGTGAGCATGGCCGCGAGCATGGCGATCCAGCGTGGATCGTCGAGGAACTGGGACAGGAAGGTGTCGAACCGGTCGGGCACCGGCAGATGCCATTTCGGGGTGGAGATGCCCGAACCGGTGATCGACAGGGCCAGCACCGCGAGCAGGCCGGCGGCGGCGTAGCCTGCCATCAGCTTCCATTGCCTGCGCAGCACCAGCTCGATGAGGATGGCGAACGGCAGTGCCAGGATGAGCATTCCGTAGACGAGATACACGAGCGTGGACTGGTCCGGGCTGAGGAAGTCGACGATCTTGGAGACCGAGCGCTCCAGCGCCAGCCACTCCGGCCGGGTGATCAGCGAGCCCGCGATCACCACGGCGACACCGATCCCGGCCAGCACGACCCGGACGATGTCACTGGTACGCCGGATCAGCGGCTGCAGGAGACTTCCCGTGACCGGAATCTCCCGACCGTCGACTCGCATGAGCCGCACGATACACACCGACACGCCGTCGACCCGCCGTGACATCGCACGTGAGGCGGGTCACAAGCCATCACAAACGCGCGCTCCGGAACGTCGAAGTAGGCAGACGAACACTCGCCCCGCTGAAAGGAAGACATCATGCAGGTTCTGCTCGCGGGCGCCACCGGCGCCATCGGCCGTCCGCTGATCCGCGCGCTCGTCGCGAACGGCCATTCCGTGTCGGCGATCGTGCGCTCGCCCGCGGCACATCCGCTGGTTCGCGAACTCGGCGCCGAGCCGATCACCGCCGATGTGCTCGACCGTGACGGTCTGCTCGGCGCGCTCGACGGCGTCCGGGCCGACGCGGTCGTGCACCAGGCGACGGCCCTGCGCAGCGCGAAACCGCAGCGCCGGATTCCCGCCGACGACCCCACCGGGCTGCTGCGCACGGTCGGGACGGCGCATCTGCTCGCGGCCGCCGAGGTGGTCGGCGCGCGCCGCTTCCTCACCCAGTCGCTGATCCTCGGCTACGGCTACCACGACCACGGCGAGCGGCCGCTCACCGAGCGCGACCGGTTCGGGGTGTACGACGGCGGGGTCGCCGACGAGGTCGTGCGCGCCTGCGTCGACGGGGAACAGCAGGTCTTCGCGGCCGCCGGGGTGGACGGGATCGCATTGCGGTACGGGCTGTTCTACGGTCCGGGCGCGTTCAGCGATCTGTTCGCCGGGCTGATGCGCAAGCACGTCCCGGTCGGGCCGCTCGGGCCGGGCGGAGTGAACAGCTGGGTCCACGTCGCGGACGCCGCCGCCGCGACCGTCGCCGCACTCGAACACGGCACCCCCGGCCGCGCCTACAACATCGCCGACGACACCCCCATCACCTGGCGCGAGTTCTTCACGGAGGTGTCCCGCAGCCACGGCACACCACGCCCGATCCGCCTGCCCGCCTGGGCGATCCGGCTGGCGGTCCCCTATCTCGGTGCGCTCATGGCGGATACGTCGATGCGGATCTCGAGCGCACTGGCACACGACGCATTGGGCTGGCGGCCACAGTATTCCAGCGTCGCCGAGGGGTTGGCCGCCGGCTGAGCCACACGACGTGGTCGCGTCGCGGCGGCGAGACTGAGCGCGGCCTCGATGACCAGACCGCACCATATAGTCGCGGCGCGGCGGCGCCAAGCGGAGACCTCAGTAATCGGACCGCGCGGTGACGGCGGCGTGGCCGCAATGTGGTCGCGGCGCGGCGGCAGGGCGCGGACCGCAGCGACCGAACCTCGCGACGTAGTCATGTCGCAGCGGCGCCGGGCGCGACCTCAGTGACCGGACCGCGTGGTGACGGCGGCGTGGTCGTGGGCGGGTATCACTTCGATCTCGGGGGGTAGGGCGTGGAGGCGGTGGATGGTGCGGAAGGTGGCGTCGCGATCGGTGTCGGCGAGTTCGCCCAGCAGCGGGGCCTTCTCCCGCACCAGGTCGATCTGCAAAGTGGTGAAGACCGCGTCGCCGGCCAGCAGGACCCGCGAACCGTCGTTCACGGCCAGCAGCATCCCGACGCTGCCCGGGGTGTGCCCGGCCAGGTCGACCAGCACCACCGAACCGTCGCCGAACAGGTCGTGGCTGCGTGGGAAGGTGAGTACAGCGGGCCCGTCCAGCTCGTAGAGGTCGAAGGCCCGGCCGAGCAGCGGGCCGCGGGCGACGCCGATCGGGACGTGCGATCCGCCCATGGCCCAGCGGTATTCGATGCCGGGCACCCGGATCGGCACCCAGCCGGGCAGCTCGTAGAGCCCGGAGACGTGGTCCCAGTGCAGGTGGGTAGGCAGCACGAAATCGATGTCGACGCCGGTCAGTTCGTGTTCGGCGAGCAGCTCGGACAGCCCGAGTACCGGGTGTTCGGGCGCGACCAGCTTCGCCATCGGGAAGGGGAGCTCGGGCAGCACCCGCTCGTGCACGCCCGCGCACAGCGCCGGGTCGACGAGGAAGGTCGCGCCGGGGTGACGGATCAGGAACGCCGACATCGTCAGCGGCGTCGAGCCCAGGGTCCGCACGCCCTCGGCGACCATGGTGGTCGGCGCGGACAGCCGCGCCTGGTTCAGCGCGACGAGTTCGACGGTGTTGTAGGCGGGCGGAATCGGCGTCGACTCGAGCCCGGCCAGGAAGGCCCGGTCGATCCCGCGCGGGCACACCAGCCGCGGAACCGTGGTAACCGCACCGGCACAGCAGGCGAGAAGTGTCGATAACATCCGCGTGCGGTCGGCCATAGCTGCCACCGTAGGCGATCGCCCACACCACGACCACCGGTCTGCGCGCCCTTGCCGCCGCCCGTACCGATCCCGCAAACAAACGACAACAGCTAGCGACTCTCCCGCTAACACGACCGGGCGGGGCGGATGATGTGTCGATGGCAGCTCCTCTCCTCCAGGTGCAGTGGAAGTCCGAGCCCGAAGACCACGACTACCCCGCCGCCGCCGACTATCTCGCCCTGCTCGCCGAGGACTCGGTCGTCGCGGCCATCGTGGCCGATCTGCGCAGCGCACCGGTGGTCGTGAAGAAGGCGAAGGATATTCTGCGCGCCTCCCAGCTCGACGCCCTCACCCCGGACAACCCGCACGTGCGCCGGGATCTGCTCAAGGTCGCCGAGGGCAAGAAGCTCTCGCCGATCCTGCTGGTGCGCGGTGACTGCCGGGCCGATATACCCATGCTGATCGCCGACGGCTACCACCGGGTGTGCGCGCTGTACTGGGCCGACGAGAACATCGAGATCCCCGCCAAGATCGCCGCGATGCCGTGACCTTCGCGACCCTGGCGCTGGTGGTCGCGCTCGGGGTGGCCGGGCCGCTGCTGGCCCTGCCGAAACGCTGGCACCTGCCGGTGCTGCTCGGCGAGCTGCTCGCCGGCATCGCCTTCGGCACCACGGGGCTGCGAGTGCTCGATCCGGGCGACCCGATCTTCCTGTTCCTGGCCGATATGGGTTTCGCGCTGGTGATGTTCGCGGCGGGCACGCATGTGCCGGTGCGCGATCCGGCGGTGCGCGGGGCGCTCGGCAGTGGGCTGGTGCGGGCCGCGCTGGTCGGGGTGGTCGCCGCGGTCGCCGGGGTGGCGGTGGCGCAGGTGTTCGGGGGTGGGCACGCGGCGGTCTACGCGGTGCTGATGGCGTCGTCCTCGGCGGCGATGGCGTTGCCGATCATCGACTCGATGCGGTTGAGCGGGCCGCCGGTGCTCGCGCTGACAGCGCAGGTCGCCATCGCCGACACCGCGTGCATCGTGGCGTTACCGCTGGTCATCGACCCGGGCAATGCGGTGCGGGCGGCGATCGGCGCGGTGGTCGTCGCGGCGTGCGCGTGCGTGATGTTCCTGGTGCTGCGCTATCTGCAGCGGACCGGAGCGCAGCGGCAGGTGCACGAGGTGTCCGAGGAACGCAAGTTCACCCTCGAACTGCGGGTGAGCCTGGTGCTGGTGTTCACGCTGTGCGGGGTGGCCAGCGCGCTGCACGTGTCGATCATGCTCGGCGGGTTCGCGGCCGGGCTCGCGGTGGCCGGGGTGGGCGAACCACGCCGGGTGGCCAGGCAGGTGTTCGCGATCAGCGACGGATTGCTCGCGCCGCTGTTCTTCGTCTGGCTGGGTGCCCGGCTGGATCTGCGTGAACTGGGCGAACATCCGCGTTTCATCGTGCTCGGCTTGGTGCTCGGCGTCGGCGCGGTGGCGGTGCATCTGGTGCCGCGCGTGCTCGGCCAGCCGCTGCCCTACGGTGCGCTGGCCGCCGCGCAGATCGGGGTGCCGGTCGCGGCGGTGACGGTGGGCAGTCAGCTGGGTGTGCTGGTGCCGGGCGAGGGTTCGGCGATCATGCTGGCGGCGCTGTGCACCATCGTGGCCGCGACGGTGGCGGCGAGCAGATTGGCGGCGAAGGCGCCTGCCTAGTCGGTGCGGCCCATCAGCCGGTCGGTCTCGCGGCGTTCACGTTTGGTCGGCCTGCCCGCGCCGCGATCACGTTGCGGCAGCGTGGCGAGCACTTCCTTGGGCGGCGGTGGCGGACTGCGGTCGATCATGCACTGCGCGGCCACCGGTGGACCGACCCGCTTGTGGATGATCCGCTCGACGACGACGATGCGTTCGAGTCCGGCGTGCCGGATCCTGATCTCGTCACCGGGACGCACCTGCTGCGCGGGTTTGACCGTCACACCGTTGACGCGGACATGGCCTGCTCGACAGGCTTCGGCTGCCGATGACCGGGTTTTGAACAGGCGCACCGCCCAGATCCACGAGTCGACGCGGGCCTGGGTGGTGGAGCGTTGTTCGGCGGGGGACACCCCTTAGACGATACGGCGGGCCGTCACGACGTCGTCGGCGCTGAGGTGGGTGTAGGACACCGGGGTGCCCGACTGCACAGCGTTGAGCAGCTTGCCGTCGCCGGCGTAGATGCCGACGTGGCCGCCGCCGTTGGTGATGACGATGTCACCGGCCTGCAGGTTGTCGAAGGACACCGGAGCGCCGACATGCGACTGCTCGAAGCTGGTACGCGGCAGCTCGACACCGGCTTGGCGGTAGGCCCACTGCACGAGGCCGGAGCAGTCGAAGCTCGACGGGCCTGCGGCACCCCAGTTGTACTGGGCGCCCAGCTTGGTCCGCGCTGCGTCGAGGGCGATATTGCCCGCCGACTGCTGCTGCGGCGCCTGGAACGGGTTGTCGAACTCGATGCTCGGCAGCTGCGGAGCCGCCTGGCCCTGCGGAGCGACCATGGACTGCAGCTGCTTCTCGAGCTGCTGGGCCGGCTGCTCGAGCTCGGGCGGCAGATCGAAGTTGCCGAGGCCGGGGATGTTGATCGTGGCAGCCTGCGAAATCGCGGGCATCGCACCGGTTGTAGCGGCCACCGCGCCCATGACCAGGGCGCCCTTGACGGAATTCGGCAGACGAGAATCCCGCTGCAAGCTGTGTTTACCCACCGAGACGAGTCTCCGATCTTGCTGCTCCACCACCGGGGCCGGAATCGCTTGGCGACGACGGCTGTTCGGCGGTGACTCAATGGCGCCGTTTCTCTGACGAAGCGACAGACTCCACTAAGTCACGAGAAGATTACGGCCTGTGATGCACAGTGTCCAGCGAAGCACGCAAGTTGTTTTCCCGCCGCGGCGAAAGCCCTGGAAACCAGGGGCACGACCGGCGTGTCGCCACGCGTAACGGACCGACATCGCCAACCGGCCCCGATCGTTACCGAGCCAGCCCGTCGCGCTCGCGCAGCGCCTGCTCGAGCTCGTCGATCCGGCGGCGCGCATCGGCCAGATCGGTCTCCAGCCGGCCGATCGCGATCACCGCGGGACCGATCGCGAAGGCGGCGACCAGCTGCGGGTCCTCGAAGCCCTGCTCGATCATGCCGAGCACGACCTGCTTGATGGTGTCGGCCAGATGCGCGTCCGGCGGCAGCACCCAGCTCTGCTCGACCATCTCGGCGGCAGTCCACGTCGGCACTGTGGCGTCCTCGTACTGAGGCTCCTCGGACATCGGTCTCCGTTCCCGTCCCAGCGGCTTTCTCGGCATCGCTAGCAGTATCTAGGACACGGCCCAGAGTTACCGAGATTCCCCGGTGCCGACGCGCTACGGTTGTCCGGCATGGACCCCGTGCGCAATCCGTATGCACCCGGCGCCGGCCAACGTCCACCCGAATTGGCCGGGCGCGACAAGCAACTCGCCGCCTTCGACATCGTGCTCGAACGTGTCGCCAGGGGCAGGCCGGAGCGCAGCGTGATGCTCACCGGCCTGCGCGGCGTCGGAAAGACGGTGCTGCTCAATCAGCTTCGCTCGGCCGCGATCTCGCGCGGTTGGGGCACCGGCAAGATCGAGGCGCGACCGGACCAGGACCTGCGCAGGCCGCTGTCCTCGGCGCTGCACATGGCGGTGCGCGCGATCGCGATGGCGCATCGCAATCCCGAACAGGTCGACGACTTCCTCGGCATCCTCAAGGCCTTCGCCCTGCGCGCCACCGCCGACAAGGGCATGCGCGAACGCTGGCAGCCCGGCATCGATGTGCCCGCGGTGACCGGCCGCGCCGATTCCGGCGATATCGAGATCGACCTGATCGAGCTGTTCAAGGAGGCCGCGGCACTGGCCGCCGCGGTCGGTGTCGGCATCGGCGTCTTCATCGACGAGATGCAGGATCTCGGGCCGGCCGATGTGTCGGCGATCTGCGGTGCCTGCCACGAGCTGAGCCAGGACGGGGCGCCGCTGATCGTCGTCGGCGCCGGGCTGCCGCATCTGCCCGCGGCGCTCTCGGCGTCCAAGAGCTATTCCGAGCGGCTGTTCAGTTATCACCGCATCGACCGGCTCGACCGCGAGGCCGCCGACCTGGCCCTGATCGCCCCCGCCGAACGCGAAGAGGTGAAGTTCACCGAGGGTGCGCTGGATTCGCTCTACCAGCGCGCCGACGGCTACCCCTACTTCGTACAGGCCTACGGCAAGGCAGCCTGGGATCAGGCGCCGGAGAGCCCGATCACCGCCGAGGACGTCGAGGTGGCCTCCCCCGCCGCCGAGGAGGAACTGGCGGTCGGCTTCTTCGGCTCGCGCTATGAGCGCGCGACGCCCGCCGAACGCGAATACATGCGCGCGATGGCCGACCTGTCCGGCGACGACGGCCCGGTCGCCACCGCGGCGGTGGCCGCCGAGCTCGGCCGCAAACCGGCCTCGGTCTCCCCCGCGCGCGACGGCCTGATCAAGAAGGGCCTGATCTACTCGGCCGAACGCGGCACCATCGGCTTCACCGTCCCGCACTTCGGCCGCTATCTCCGGAGCGTATGAGTCTCTGCCCGTATCTAGCTGATTCCCAATACTTCCGCAGAAACCCCTGAACACCCGCCTCACCTGGCTTATCTGAAGATTTCTTGGAAAAGGGCTAGAAACCCCAAGATTTCCCTGGGTAACGACTGAGGGCCACCCGGGATCGGTTGCGCATCGGGTGCATAACGCCAGGGTTGACCAGCTAACGCGCCGGAAATCCCCTCCGAAATGCTCAGCAGGACCCACCACACAGGTGCCCCTGCCGGACCCGGAGGAGGCCGCGATGACCACACTCCCACCCCCAGACATCCCGACCTCGAGGAGGGATCGGCCGACGCAGTCGGTGTTCGAGCGCGCCAGCGCTCCAACAAGTAGAGCCACCGTCGTGGCCGATGACGGGGTACCGATCGCGGTGCGTAGTTACGGGGCGGCCGAGGCGCCGTTGACCGTTGTCTTCGTGCACGGGCACTGCCTGCACACCGAATCCTGGGCCTTCCTGCGCGAACAGCTGCTGCGGCAGTGGGACACCGATATCCGGATGGTCTTCTACGACCACCGCGGGCACGGCGAGTCCGGCCATGCCCATCACGCCACCTACACGATCGACCAGCTCGCCACCGACCTCGACGCGGTGCTGCGCGCGATCGCGCCGAGCGGGCCGGTGGTGCTGGTCGGGCATTCGATGGGCGCGATGGTGCTGCTGGCCTACGCGCGGCTGTTCCCGGCGGCGATCGGCGCGCGGGTGGCCGGGATCGCGCTGATCGCGGGCGCGGCGGGCGGGATCACCGAGGTGGGCCTGGGCCGGTTGCTCAATCGGCACGCGGTGGCCTCGCTGCAGCGCGCGGTGGTGCACGCGCCGCGCGTGATGCAGGCCTCGAAGCGTTTGTCGCGCTGGATCTTCGGTCCGCTGATCCGGGAGGCGAGCACCGGCACCCGGCGGGTGAACCCGCGGGTGGCCTCGATCGCCACCGCGGTGCTCGGGGAGACCTCGCTGCTGACGGTGTCCGGATTCCTGAGCTCGCTGCTGGACTTCGACGAGGCACGCACGCTGGCCCGTCTCGGCGATCTGCCCGCGCTGGTGCTGGCCGGTTCGGCCGACCTCATGGTGCCGTTCACCCACTCGGTGGTGCTGGCCTCACAGCTGGCCGGCGCCGAGCTGGTGCGGATCGAGGGGGCGGGGCACAGCGTCATCCTCGAGCGCGCCGAGGAGGTTGCCCACTCGATTGCCGGCCTGGTGGAACGCGCGGGCGCGGTAGTGCGCGGTGGCTTCGCGGTGGCGGGCTGATTACCCAAGAGTTACCGGACGGCAACCGCGGAATCCGGAGCAACTCCGGGCGTGATCCGAAAAGTTCGGCTACTGTGGTGGAGATCACGTTGTGTGGTGAGTCACACGGCTCGGTGCAGCGCGGCCCGGGACTTTACGGGCGTGCCTGGTGATCAGACGAGTCGGTATGCCCGCCATATACACAGGAGGTAACGATGACACGCAGCGATATCGCGGAACTGCGCTACGCGGTCGGCCAGCTCCGGCAATCGATCGGCGCACTGCGCTCCAACTACGGCGACGCGGCCACCGTGCGCCGGCTGGAGAACGACCTCGAGCGCCTCGTCATCGATGCCGAGGAGTTCGAGCAGACACCACCGCCGGAATTGGCGGTCCCCCGCCGGTCCGAGCCCATCTACGTCCCGGACAGCAAGTCCGACGAGGCGGCCTGGATGGGCGCGCAGGACGAAGGCCTCGGCTTCCACTCCCGGCCGCGGACCAAGTAACAAACCCCAGACCGGCGCGGCGGACCTGCCACCCAGGACCGCCGCGCCGACCCCTGTCCGGCCCACCCCGGCCGGCCAACGATCGCGCCTTCGCTGTGACCGAGATCACCAGCGTCTGAGACAACTGGTTGCGCGAGACCCCGCTCGAGCGGCGCGAGCACAGGCGTATGGTGCTCCACATCACAATCCGCCGCGGTGGGGCATGATCGACCGCCGCACACCAAGATCAGCGAGGCATCCATCGTGAGTGCCGCACCGACCGCCGCCCCCGACTCGGGGACGGGTGTGTTCAGCCGGACCAGAGCCCGCATTTCCGCGCGTACGCTGCGCACCGACCGCTGGTGGTTGCCACCGCTGCTGACCGCGCTCGGCCTGGCCGCCTTCGTCGTCTACGCCACGATCAGATCGTTTGCGCGCACGGCCTATTGGGTGCCGCAATACCACTATCTGACGCCCTTCTACTCCCCCTGCCTGAGCGATTCGTGCGTCCCGGGCTCGAGCCATTTCGGTACCCCGTTCGGCGAGCTGCCGATGTGGATCCCGCTCGGGTTCGTCGTCCTGCCGTTCCTGCTCGGCTTCCGGCTGACCTGCTACTACTACCGCAAGGCCTACTACCGCTCGGTGTGGTTCTCCCCGCCGGCCTGCGCGGTGGCCGAGCCGCACACGCGCTACACCGGCGAGACCCGGCTGCCGCTGATCATCCAGAACTCGCACCGCTACTTCTTCTATATCGCGGTAGTGGTCTCGCTGATCAACACCTACGACGCGATCACCGCGTTCCATGGCGAGAGCGGCGGTTTCGGCTTCGGGCTCGGCAATATCGTGCTGACGGTGAACGTCATCCTGCTGTGGGCGTACACGCTGTCGTGCCATTCGTGCAGGCACATCGCGGGCGGACGGCTCAAGCACTTCTCCGCGCATCCGGTGCGGTACTGGTTCTGGACGCAGGTCTCCAAGCTCAACACCCGCCATATGGCGCTGGCCTGGACCACCCTCGCCACCCTGGCGCTCACCGACTTCTACGTGATGTTGGTAGCCAGCCAGACCATCTCGGACCTGCGGTTCGTCAACTGACCCGCGCCCAACTCGAGGAGCTTTGTTTCGATGTCAGAAGTGGAACGGCACGACTACGACGTCGTGGTTATCGGGGCGGGCGGCGCGGGCTTGCGCGCGGTGATCGAGGCTCGCGAGCAAGGCCTTTCGGTCGCGGTGGTGTGTAAGTCGTTGTTCGGCAAGGCGCATACCGTGATGGCCGAGGGCGGCTGCGCGGCCTCGATGGGCAACGCCAACGACAAGGACAGCTGGCAGACCCATTTCCGCGACACCATGCGCGGCGGCAAGTTCCTCAACAACTGGCGGATGGCCGAACTGCACGCGCAAGAGGCGCCCGCCCGGGTGTGGGAGCTGGAAACCTATGGGGCGCTGTTCGATCGCACCGCCGACGGCCGGATCAGCCAGCGCAACTTCGGCGGTCACACCTACCCGCGCCTGGCGCACGTCGGCGACCGGACCGGCCTGGAACTCATCCGCACCATGCAGCAGAAGATCGTCTCGCTGCAGCAGGAGGACTTCGCGGCCACCGGCGACTACGAGGCCAGGATCAAGGTCTTCGCCGAGTGCACCATCACCGAGTTGCTCACCGACGCAGGCCAAATCGCCGGCGCGTTCGGGTACTGGCGTGAATCCGGGCAGTTCGTGCTGTTCCGCGCGCCCGCGATCGTGCTGGCCACCGGCGGAATCGGCAAGTCCTACAAGGTGACCTCGAATTCCTGGGAGTACACCGGCGACGGCCACGCGCTCGCCCTGCGCGCGGGCGCGACGCTGATCAATATGGAGTTCCTGCAGTTCCACCCCACCGGTATGGTCTGGCCGCCGAGCGTGAAGGGCATCCTGGTCACCGAGGGTGTGCGCGGCGACGGCGGGGTGCTGAAGAACTCCGAGGGCAAGCGATTCATGTTCGACTACATCCCCGCGGTGTTCAAGGGCCAGTACGCCGAGACCGAGGACGAGGCCGATCAGTGGTTGCGCGACAACGATTCCGCGCGCCGCACCCCCGACCTGCTCCCCCGCGACGAGGTGGCCCGCGCCATCAACGAAGAGGTCAAGGCCGGGCGCGGCACCGAACACGGTGGCGTCTACCTCGACATCGCCTCGCGGATGCCGGCCGAGGAGATCGTGCGCAGGCTGCCCTCGATGCACCACCAGTTCAAGGAACTGGCCGATGTCGACATCACCGCCGAGCCGATGGAAGTCGGCCCCACCTGCCACTACGTGATGGGCGGTATCGAGGTCGACCCCGATACCGGCGCGGCCCTGACGCCCGGATTGTTCGCCGCCGGTGAGTGTTCCGGTGGCATGCACGGTTCCAACCGGCTCGGCGGCAATTCGCTGTCGGACCTGCTGGTCTTCGGCCGCCGGGCGGGGCTCGGTGCCGCCGCCTACGTCAAGCAGCTCAGCACCCGACCCGAACCCGCCGAAGCCGATATCGTCGCCGCCGAGACCGCCGCCCTCGCGCCGTTCGAGCCGCCCGCCGCCGGCGAGGGCGAGAATCCGTACACCCTGCACGCCGAGCTACAGCAGACGATGAACGACCTGGTCGGCATCATCCGCAAGGAACACGAGGTGCGCGCGGCCATCGACACGCTCGCCGAGCTGCGCGCCAGGTACGCCCAGGTGAGGGTTGCGGGGCAGCGGCCGTTCAATCCGGGCTGGCATCTGGCCCTGGATCTGGGCAATATGCTGCTGGTCAGCGAATGCGTCGCCCAGGCCGCGTTGCAGCGCACCGAAAGTCGCGGCGGCCACACCCGTGACGACCATCCCGGCATGAACGCGGACTGGCGAAACACCCTGCTGGTGTGCGCTATTGATCCGGCGGCCGCCGACGAGCTGGTCCCCCGGGTCACCGTCACCGCCGCCGCACAGACACCGATGCGCGACGACCTGTTCGCGCTGTTCGAATTCGGCGAACTCGAAAAGTACTACACCCGGCAGGAATTGGCCGCCCATCCGGCGGCCGAGGGAAAGGCGTGACGATGGGGTACGACGCCCGGTTCCGGGTCTGGCGCGGTGACATCGACGGCGGCGGCCTGCAGGACTTCACGGTGCTGGTCAACGAGGGCGAAGTGGTGCTCGACATCATCCACCGCCTCCAGGCCACCCAGGCACCAGATCTCGCGGTGCGCTGGAATTGCAAAGCGGGCAAATGTGGTTCGTGTTCGGCGGAGGTGAACGGGCGGCCGCGTTTGCTGTGCATGACCCGGATGTCGACCTTCACTCCCGATGAGGTCATCACGGTGACCCCGATGCGGACCTTCCCGATCATCAAGGATCTCGTCACCGACGTCTCGTTCAACTACGAGAAGGCCAGGGAGATACCGTCTTTCACGCCACCGGCCGATCTCGCGCCCGGCGATTACCGGATGCAGCAGGTGGATGTGGAACGCTCCCAGGAGTTCCGCAAATGCATCGAATGCTTCCTGTGCCAGAACACCTGTCACGTCGTGCGCGATCATGACGAGAACAAGGCGGCGTTCGCCGGCCCGCGCTATCTGATGCGCATCACCGAACTGGAGATGCATCCGCTCGATACCGGCGACCGTCGCGAATTGGCTCAGGACGACGCCGGACTTGGCTACTGCAATATCACCAAATGCTGCACCGAGGTCTGCCCGGAGCACATCAAGATCACCGACAATGCGCTGATCCCGTTGAAGGAACGCGTCGCCGATCGCAAGTACGATCCGATCGTCTGGCTCGGCAACAAACTCTTCAGAAGGTAATTCAGCGGATGCTGCGGGGTTCGCTGATGCAGCGAACCCCGCAGAGACATCCGCCTACAACACGGCTACAGTCCCTACAGCGACTAATCCGACCAGTAATCCGATGAACAGCGCCGACAGTAACGAGCTGGTGAGCACGTAGATTCCCACCGCGGATACTGCGAAGAGCAGCAGCACGATCAGGCGTTCCACCCCGTCCTCAGGCGCCAGCCTCCGGTACCGGGGTGGCATTTTCTTCAACCCTCGGTCCATAGTCCAGGACTACCCCGGTGACAGTGATCCAAACGTGATCAAGGGCGATCGAACTCGCCGTCGTGCACGCCCGCGGTGAACGCGGCCCATTCACTCGGGGTGAAGATCAGCACCGGACCGTCCGGATTCTTGCCGTCGCGCAGGGCCACATGGCCCTCGGCGAGCATGGCCACTTCGACGCTGCTGCCCTCCCCCGCCGAGCCTGCGCGCAGCCAGGTGGCACCGGAGATGTCGATGGCACGCTTGGTGTTCACCGGGCGCCCAGCGCGCAGGCGAACGCGCCGTTGTCGATGCCACGGGTGAAGGCATCCCAGCTCGGTCCGTCGAAGACCAGCGCGGGGCCGGCCGGATTCTTGCTGTCGCGCACGCCGACGTGCCCGCCGTACAGGAACGCGACTTCGACGCAGTCCTTGCCCGCGCCGCTGCGCGTGCTCTTGAACCAGTGTGCGCCGACGAGATCGAAACTCATGCCACATACTCCTTCGCGACCTGCCGCAGCAGGTGTCTACTCGGTTGAATATCCAGCGCATGACGCTGGAGGCACTCGTGAGCCCGGTCGTACCTTCTGACATCCGCGCGTCGTTCCAGGTAGAGATCGCCGGTGAAGCCTTCGGCGTACACCACCGGTGGTTCGACCGGTTGCCCCTTGCTGTCGGTGCCGAACTCGAGAACCGTGAAAGGTCCGGTGGAGACTCCGAGTGGTAGCCCGGCGGCAAACGGCAGGATACGCAGCGTCACATTGCTTCGGGTACTCGTGTCGGCAAGGTGGCGCAACTGCGCAGCCATCACCTTTGCATCACCGACGATGCGATGCAATACCGATTCGTGCAGAATGACGTCGATCTCGGCCGGCGAATGCTTGCGGGTGATCAGCGCCTGCCGTTGCAGGCGCAGCGCGACCCGGCGATCCAGCTCGTCGACCGAATCCTGGGGATAGCCCAGTTGATTCAGCGCCCGCGCGTAGTCGGCGGTCTGGAGCAGGCCCGGGACCAATTCGGACTGATAAGTACGTAGGCCGTGTGCGGAAGCCTCCAATCCCACATAGATATCGAAGTTTTCGGGGATGAGATCGCCGTAGGCATGCCACCAGCTCTTGACCGCTGCCTGTTGCGCCAGGCCGGTGAGTCCCTCGGCGAGATCGTCGGGGATGCCGTAGATGCGGCACAGTTCGCCGATGTCGATCGTCCGGATGCGGTCGGCCTGACCCTTTTCCAGCCGTTGCAGCGTGCTGGCGCCCCACTCCATCAGCTTGGCCGCCTCCGCGATGGTGAGGCCGGCCTGGGTGCGCCAGTCGCGCAGATAGCGTCCCAGTTGCCGCCGCGGCAGCGTCGAGGAGACGCCCGCCGCCGGTCCACCGCTTCCGGTCGAGGTATTCGTCGCCACAGCCCCACTCCTCCTGTGTTCGCCACCCGCCACATTCGTCCACTATGGGGAATCCTGCACTCCCCCTTGGATCTTGTGCTGGGAATTCGCGGGTAAATATCACGATCGGCGTGTACTCACAGGTAGCCGAGCGGTTGCGTGCTGTGCTTGGGTCATGCAATTGAGCGAGCTGAACAGACAAATCGCCGCTGCACTGCTGGGTTGCGGCGACGACCCGGGACCGATGGACTCCGAACAAGCCCATGCCGCAATGCAATTGCACCTCGACTGCACGGTCGACGAGTGCCGGGTCCGCCGCCGCGCGCGCAAGACGCTCGTCGACGCCGGACTCTGCGTCCTCGACGAGCGGGCGATCCGCTAGCGGTCGCGGTGATCGGTGAGCGGGGTGCGCGGGCCGAACTTCGGTTTGCGCGCCTGCCCGCTCAGCGCGAGCAGCCGCACCGCTCGATAGCGGTGCGGCCGGAGTGGTTCCAGGTACTCGACCATCTCCGCGTCGTCGATCGGGCGGCCGAGCAGGCTCCAGCCGACGGTCGCGGCGAGATGATAGTCCCCGATCGAGAGCGCGTCGGCGTCACCGAAGGCCCGCTGCGCGGTCTCGGCAACCGTCCAGACACCGATCCCGGGCAGGCTGCGCAACCGGCGCGCGGCCTCCCCGGGCGACACCGCCGCCGTGCGGTCGATCGAGTCGGCGACCCGGGCCGCGCGCACGATGGTCTGCGCGCGCTGCGGGCCGACATTGGCGCGGTGGTACTTCCAGGACGGGATGTGCTGCCAGGTCCGCGCGTCGGGCGCGAGCAGCAACCCGGCGGGCGCCGGGCCTGGAGCAGGGGTGCCGAACTCGCGTACCAGGGCGCGCCAGGACGCGAACGAGGACTTGGTGTGCACCTTCTGCTCGAGGATCGCCGGCACCAGCGATTCGAACACCAGCCCGGTCCGCAACATGCGCAGGCCCGGCACCACGCGATGGGCTTCGACCAGCGTGGGATGCTCCGGGGCGAAATCGGCGAGGTCTTCCTCGAGGCACAGCATCGAGTCCAGCCCGGCCAGCAATTCCGCCGCACCCGGGCCCCAGGCGCTGGCGTGCGCGCCGTCGCGGCCGTCCTGGCGGAGCCGGTAGGTGACCGGCCCGGTCGGCATCCGGGAGGCGTGCCAGTGGGCACCGTCGGCGTCGACGTGATGACACGGGTCACCGCCGCCGCGCCGCAGCGGGGCGATCGTGAGCCCGACATCGAACGGCCTGCTCGACCGGACGGTCCTGGACAGCCCGGTCGAGGTCAGGCCGGGGTCGAGGGTCTGATCGCGCACCAGACCATTGTGCGCGTGGCGATAGCGTGCCGACACTGCTTCGTAATCTCCGCCACGTTGACTGCGATTAGCACCCGTCGGCAAACAGTCGGCATCGGCGTCGACGCAGGAGGTAACCCGATGATCACCAATGCGCTCAACTGGCTGCTGGCGGCGGTGGGAAGCGGATCGGCGGGCAGCTCGGGCTACCACATCCCCCCTGGCACCCTCCCGGGCGGAAGCTGACCTCCACCGGGCTGGGGTCACCAGCCGAGGAGGTAGGTCGCCAGGGGTACTCCGGTGATGCCGGCGAGGTGGTCGGCCTGGGTGCGGCAGGAGAAGCCGTCGGCGAGGAAGATCGCGTCGTCGGGGGCCGCGCGCAGGGCCGGGAGCAGGGCGTTCTCGGCGACTGCCACCGATACCTCGTAGTGGCCACGCTGCATGCCGAAGTTGCCGGCCAGGCCGCAGCAGCCTGCCAGCTCATCGACCGTGACTCCCATCGCGGCGAGTAGGGCGCGCTCGGCCGCGAACCCGCCGACCGCGTGCTGGTGGCAGTGCGGCTGGACGACCACGGTCTCGCCTGGGCGCTGCGGTGGGCGCCAGCCGTGGTCGAGCAGGAACTCCGCCAGGGTGCGGACCGCGCCGGCGACCGGGCGTGCGCGCGGGTCGTCCGGGAGCAACTCGGGCAGGTCGGAGCGGAGCGCGGCCGTACACGACGGCTCGAGCCCCACCACCAGCCCACCACCGGCCACATGCTCAGCCAGCGCATCGACGGTCGCGCGCAGCCGGGCACGGGCACCGTCGAGCTGCCCGGTGGTGATCCAGGTCAGCCCACAGCACACCCGTGCCTCCGGAATCCGGACCCGATAGCCGAGCCCTTCGAGCAACACCGTCGCCGCGAGCGCGTTCTCCGGCGCGAAGGTGTCGGTGAACGAGTCCACCCACAACATCACTTCCGACCCCGCCGCACCGACGACATCCGGTCCGCAGACGGAGCCGGGCGAGCTGTCCGGGACCGGCCCTGCCAATCCGGGCCGGGCGGTGGGGAGGGGTTCGGTGCGGGTGTTGCCGCCGAGGTCTTGCCAGATGCGGCGGAAGGGGGTGGGGGCGAGGGTGGGGGCTGGGCGGCGGGGGTCGATGCCGGCGGTGCGCATGGCCAGGCGGCGGAGGTGGGGGTGGGTGGCGAGGGTGTTGGTCAGGTGTGGGAAGCGTTGGGCGATGGCTAGCCAGCGGGGGAGTTGGCCGAGGGTGTAGTGGTCGCGGGGGCGGGGGCGGCGGTGGTAGGCGCGGTGGAGGGTTTCGGATTTGTAGGTGGCCATGTCGACGCCGGCGGGGCAGTCGGTGGCGCAGGCCTTGCAGGACAGGCACAGGTCGAGGGATTCGGCGACTGCCGGTGCGCGCCAGTCGAGTTCGCCGCGGACGACTTCCTGCAGGACGCGGGCGCGGGCGCGAGTGGTGTCCTTCTCGTCGGCGGTGGCCAGGTACGACGGGCACATGAAGCCGCCCGTGGCACGGGTGTCGGCGCGGCACTTGCCGATTCCTACACATCTGTGCACAGCTGTGGACAGATCGTTGGCGTCGGTGTGCAGCGCGAAACCGGTGGCCGGGAACGGGCGCAACCCCGCGACGCGCAGGTCAGCGTCGACGGGGGCGGGGCGGACCAGGACTCCGGGATTGAGGACGTCGTCGGGATCGAACAGGGACTTGAACCCGGCGAAGGCGGATCGGGCGGCGGGGGAGTACATCACCTCGAGCAGCTCGGATCGGGCGCGGCCGTCACCGTGCTCGCCGGAGAGCGAACCGCCGTGGCCGACAACCAGTTCAGCGGCATCGAACAGGAACTCCCGGAACCGCTGGGGTGCGTCGGCTATCGGGAAGTCCAGGCGCACATGGATACAACCGTCCCCGATGTGCCCGTACAGCAGCCCGCCGACATCGTATTGTGCTGTTAGCGATGCGAATTCACGCAGGTAGGCGCCCAGATTCTCGGGCGGTACGGCGGCATCCTCCCAGCCCGGCCAGGCCGGAGCTCCCGACGGCGTGCGGCCCGCCAGCCCGGCACCATCGGCCCTGATCCGCCAAAGAGCCGCCGTGGCAGCGGGATCGGTGACGATGCGATGGTCATCGGCATGGCTCTCCCGACACAATCGCTCGGCGGCCGCCAACGCCTCGGCCGTTGTCGCACCAGCGGTTTCGACGAACAGCCACCCGCGACCACGCGGCAGCTCGGGCACCGTCCCGCGATGGGCCCGCACCACCTCGACCAATCCGGCATCGATCCCTTCCACCGCGATCGGCGCACAGCTGGTCACCGCGGCGATATCGTCTGCGGCCGTGGCGATATCGGGGTAGCCGAGCACGGTGAGTACCGTCGCGGCGGGCACCGGGGTCAGCCCGACCTCGGCCTCCAGCAGCAGCCCGCACGTTCCCTCGGAGCCGGCGAACGCCTTCGCCACCGACGAACCATGTTCCGGCAGTACATGTTCCAGGCCGTAACCGGAGGCCTGCCGGTCGAACCGGCCCATCTCGGTGCGCACGACCGCGAGGTTGGCGAGGGTGAAATCGTCGAGGCCGGGCACCGCCGACAGTTCGGTACCGAGCAGCCGTTGCGTGCCCGTCCCGTCGACAATGCGCAGCGTGCGCACGGTGTCGGCGGTGCGACCCCAGGCCAGCGCGTGCGGTCCGCAGGCATTGTTGCCGATCATCCCGCCGAGGGTGCAGCGATCCTGGGTCGACGGGTCCGGCCCGAAGCGCAGCCCGGCCGGACGCAGCAGGCGTTGCAGGTCGGACAGCACGACACCGGGCTGGACCCGGGCCGTGCGGGCCTGCGGGTCGACCGCGAGAACCGCGTTCAGATGCCTGCTGAAATCCAGCACGACGCCGGGCCCGATGGCATTGCCCGCGACCGAGGTGCCCGCGCCACGGGCGGTCACCGCGAGCCCGTTGTCGCGGGCGAAACGCACGGTGGCGGCGATATCGCCGTCGACGCGAGGGAAGGCGACCAGCGCCGGACGCACCCGGTAGTTGGAGGCGTCGGCGGAATATTCCACGCGCCTGCGCACCGAGGCGTCGACCTCGCCGTCGATCCGGGCCCGCAGGGCATCGGCCAGCCGCTCCGCACTCCGCTCGTCGTCCACCCGACCAGCCTATTGCCCCGATTTCGCTGTGCGCGGAACCACCGATCGCCGGAAAGCATTTGAAATCAACCTTTGTTGAGGTTTTAGTGTCGGTGGGCAGGTGTTCGATGGTTGAACAGCGTCGAGGAGAGTGGCAGTGAGTATCGAATCCGTGGCCTACAGCCAGATGTACCGCAGGATGAACGCACCGGAGGAAGACCGGCCGTTCCGCCTGGCCACCGCGCGCCGCATCATGCAGTTCGCCCAGCCGCACCGCCGCCGGATCTCGGCGTTCCTGCTGCTCAGCGTCGGGGCCGCGGTGCTCGGCGTGGCGACGCCGGTGCTGGCGGGGCGGGTCGTCAACGACATCGTCGGCGGTTCGCCGCCGCGCACGGTGGTGCTGCTGGCGCTGGCCATCGCCGGGCTGGCCGTGCTCGACGCCGGGCTCGGGCTGGTCATCCGCTGGTTGTCCGCGCGCATCGGCGAGGGCCTGATCCTGGACCTGCGCACCGCCGTGTTCGACCATGTGCAGAAAATGCCGGTCGCGTTCTTCACCCGCACCAGGACCGGCGCCCTGGTGAGCAGGCTCAACAGCGACGTCATCGGCGCGCAGCGCGCGTTCAGCGACACGCTCTCGGGCGTGATCACCAACCTGGTGACCCTGGTACTCACGCTGGCCGTGATGCTCAGCATCTCCTGGCAGATCACCCTGCTGGCGTTGGTGCTGCTGCCGGTCTTCGTCATCCCGGCCAGGCGCGCGGGCAACCGGCTCGCCGCCATGCAGCGCGAGGCCGCCCAGCTCAACGCGGCCATGAGCACCCAGATGACCGAGCGTTTCTCCGCACCCGGCGCCACCCTGGTCAAGCTGTTCGGCCGCCCGCACCAGGAGTCGGCGGAGTTCGCGACCCGGGCCACCCGGGTACGTGACATCGGCGTGCGCACCGCCATGCTGCAAACCACGTTCGTCACCTCGCTGACACTGGTCTCCGCCCTGGCTTTGGCCCTGGTCTACGGGCTCGGCGGCTGGTACGCGCTGCGCGGCAGCCTGGACGCCGGTTCGGTGGTGGCGCTGTCGCTGCTGCTGACCCGCCTCTACTCCCCGCTCACCGCGCTGGCCAGCGCCCGGCTCGAGATCATGTCGGCCCTGGTGAGCTTCGAGCGGGTCTTCGAGGTGCTCGATCTGCGGCCGCTGATCGAGGACGCGCCCGGCGCGGTCGCGGTGCCCGACGGTCCGGTGGCCGTCGAACTGGACGCGGTGAACTTCGGCTACCCGTCGGCGGACAAGGTGTCGCTGGCCTCGCTCGAGGATGTCGCGACGCTGGACAGCCGGGGCGGTGTCGAGGTGCTGCACGAGGTGTCGCTGCGGGCCGAACCAGGTCAGCTGGTGGCACTCGTCGGCTCCTCCGGCGCGGGCAAATCGACCATCGCCCAACTTGTTTCGCGGCTCTACGATGTCGATTCCGGCGCGGTGAAACTCAACGGCGCCGACGTGCGCGGGCTGACCACCGAGTCGATCCAGCGCACCGTCGGCCTGGTCACCCAGGACGGTCACCTCTTCCACGACACCATCCGCGCCAATCTGCTGCTGGCGCGACCGGAAGCCACCGAAGAGCAGCTGTGGGACGCGCTGGAGCGGGCCCGTCTCGGCGAACTGGTCCAGTCGCTGACCGATGGCCTCGACACCGTGGTCGGTGAACGCGGCTATCGGCTCTCCGGCGGCGAACGTCAGCGGTTGACCATCGCCCGCCTGCTGCTCAAGCAGCCGCGCGTGGTGATCCTCGACGAGGCGACGGCATCGCTGGACTCCACCTCCGAGGCGGCCGTGCAGGAAGCCCTCACCGAGGCGCTGACCGGGCGCACCGCCCTGGTGATCGCGCACCGGCTCTCCACCATCCGCGCAGCCGACCTGATCGTCGTCCTCGAGCAGGGACGCATCGTCGAACGCGGCACCCACGCCGACCTGCTCAACGCCGACGGCCGCTACGCCGAGCTCTACCGCACCCAATTCGCCGACGACCCGATCCCCACACCCGCCGTCGCCTGACCTCGCCGCACGCCGGTCCCTGGCTAGACCTCGGGGCCGGCGTGCCGCAGTGCGGTGACCAGCGCCAACGTCGGCGCTCGCCCGGCCTCGGTATGGCTGAGCATGGCGTATTCGGCCAGGCGCTCGTCGCCGGAGCAGATCGCTTCGATGAGGTGGGCGTGTTCGTCGCGCTGCACATCGGTGTCGCGGTCGGCGGTGAGGTAGAACAGCCACGCCATCCGCGCCAGGATGGTTCGCATCAGCTGGGTGAGCAGGCTGTTGCCGGACAGTTCCACGATCGCGCCGTGCAATTCGGCGTTGCTCTCGGCGATCCGCAGCCGGTCACCGGCGGCGGTGGCCTCCCTGGCCCCGCATAGTGCCGCCCGCAACGGCGTGCTGTCCTGACCCTGCCGGATGCGGGCCGCGGCGAGCCGGGCGCCGAGCGGTTCCAGGCCGATCCGCACATCGAACAGTTCCTCCACTGCCGTGCGGTCCCAGCGGCGGACGACCGCGCTGCGGCGAGGCCGGGCGCTGACGATGCCGTCGAATTCGAGCAGCGCCAGCGCTTCGCGCACCGGCAACCGCGAGCACCCCAGCATGGTCGCGACCCGCGACTCCGGCAGTTTCTCGCCCTCCCGGAAGACACCGGTGATGATGTCGCGCCGCAGCTCGTCGTAGATCCGCCGGGTCTGGGAGGTATCGACGTCGGTCAAAACTCGTTCGCGACGCCGATGACCGTGCGCCCGGAATGGGTGCCCTCCTTGATCGACCGCAGCACGGCGCCGACCTCGGTGATCGGGGCGAACGACTCGATCGTCGAAAGATGCTGGGGGCGCAGCTGTTTGCCCAGCGCGGTCCACAGGGCACGGCGCTTCTCGATCGGGAGGAAGACCGAGTCGATACCGAGCAGGCTCACCCCGCGCAGGATGAACGGCAGCACGGTGGTCGGCAGCTCGGGGCCGCCGGTGAGGCCGCTGGCGGCGACCGCGCCGCCGTAGCCGATGGAACTCAGGACATGCGCCAGCGAGGCGCCGCCGACACTGTCGACCGCCGAGGCCCACACTGCCTTGTTGAGCGGGCGCGGCTTGGCGTCGGGGTCGAGCGGGAGCCGGCCGATGACCTCGTTGGCGCCGAGTTCGGCGAGCAGATCGCCTGCGTCGGTCTTGCCGGTGGAGGCGATGACCTCGAAGCCGAGGCCGGAGAGGATGTCGATGGCGACGGTGCCGACACCGCCGGTCGCGCCGGTGACCAGCACCGCGCCGTCGTCGGGGGTGAGGCCGTGGTCGAGCAGTGCCTGCACGCTCATGGCCGCGGTGAAGCCGGCGGTGCCGATGGTGGCGGCGTCGCGGGTGTCGAGGCCGTCCAGGCGCACCACCCATTCGGCCGGTACCCGCGCGAACTCGGCGAAGCCACCGTTGCGGGAGACGCCGAGTTCGTAGCCGTGCGCGATCACCTGATCGCCGACGGCGAAGTCGTCGGTCTCCGAGGCGACCACCTCACCGGTGAGATCGATGCCCGGCACGATCGGATAGTCGCGCACCACCCCACCACGCGGCGTGATCGCCAGCAGATCCTTGTAATTGGCGCTCGAGTAATGGACCTTGATGGTCACCTCACCGACGCCGAGGAATTCCTCCCCCACCTGCTCACGAGCGAGCACAATCCCACCATCGGACTCACGGGCCACCATCGCGGAGAATTCCATGACCCCGAGCATACGAGCCCACCCCACCCCAGCGGCAGACCCGCGATCCTGGACAGTTGATCACCCCGCCCCAGCGGCGGCGTCGACCGAGAGCCGCGCCACCAGAGCGTGGTGATCACCTGTCCGGCGGCTCCGGGAGGAGTTCGAGGCGGACGCCGAGCAGGCGGATGGGGCGGTCGAGGTCGAAGCGGTCGATGATGGCAAGGGCGGTGGCGACGAGGGTGGGGACGTCGTCGGTGGGGGAGGGGAGTTTCTGCTGCTTGCTGCGGGTGTAGAAGGTTTTGGTGCGGACGGTGACCGCGACGCGGGTGCTGATGCGGTGGTGTTCGCGCATCTCGTCGGCGACCTCGGTGGCGATGCGGGCGAGTTCGCGGCGGATCTCGACGGGGTCGGTGAGGTCGTGCGGGAATGTTTCGGACTTGCTGCGGCCCACCGGGATCCGCGCGACGGTGGCGAGTTCGGTGTCGCCCTTGCCGTGGCCGAGGACCCACAGGTAGGGACCGGTGTTCGGGCCGAATTCTGCGGCCAGGCGCTGTCGGTCGGCGGCCATCAGGTCGGCGACGGTGTCGATGCCGAGCGCGGCCATGCGCTTGGCGATCCTGGCACCGACACCCCACAGGGCGTCGGTGGGGCGGTGACCCATCAGTTCGGTCCAGTTGGCCGCGGTCAGTTCGAAGATCCCGGCGGCGGCGCCGGGGTCGTGCTCGGGTTCGGCCGAGGATTTGCCCGCTGACTTGGCGAAGCCGGTGGCCAGTTTGGCGGTGAGCTTGTTGTCGCCGATGCCGACCGAGCAGGTGAGGCCGAGTTCGCCGACTGCCCTGCGGATTTCGGTGGCCAGTGCCCAGGGATCGCCGTCGGTGGCGACGAAGGCCTCGTCCATGCCCCACACCTCGACCGCGCCCGCCACCCGGCCCAATGTCGCCATGATCTCGGTGGAGGCCGCCTCGTAGGCGGACATGTCCACCGGCAGGAAGATCCCCTCCGGACACTTGCGCTGGGCCGTGCGCAGCGGCATCCCGGCCCGCACGCCGAAGGCTCTGGCCGGATAGGACGCGCAGGTCACGACCTTGCGCGGCTGCGCTGGATCACCCTCGCCGCCCACGATCACCGGTTCACCGCGCAGCTCGGGACGGCGCCGGAATTCCACCGCCGCCTGGAACTGGTCGAGATCGACGTGCAGCAGCCACTGGGGCACAGATGAAGTATTACCGCACGGTAGGACAATCGGGAGTAGGCGGCGCTCACGCGCTGCGTGGCCGGGCCGGGTACACCGGGTACCCGCGCCGTTGGCTTGATGGCAATATCCGTACCGCGCCAACCGATATCGCTGCCCGCTCGAAGAACGGAACACCCCCGATGCCGACCGAAGCCACCACCCTCGACCTCGACCTGGCGCGCCAGGTACTCGCCGCGCAGCCGTTCGCCCGGCTCGTCGGCACCGAACTCACCGAATTCGGCGACGGCGCGGCCACGCTGGTGATCGAGATCCAGCCCGAGCACGGCCAGCAGTTCGGCTTCGTGCACGGCGGTGTGCTCGCCTACGCCGCCGACAACGCGCTCACCTTCGCCGCGGGCACCGTCCTCGGCCCCAATGTGCTCACCGGCGGCTTCACCATCACCTACCTGCGCCCGGCCATGGGCGAGCGCCTGCGCGTACACGCCACCGTGCTCGGCGCGACCCGGCGCCAGGCCGTCACCCACTGCGATGTCTACGCCGAGATCGACGGTGAGGAACCGATCCTGTGCGCGGTCGCCCAGGGCACCACCCGCCGGGTGGAGAAGGACCTCGCACCCTCGGCGGCCACCGATGCCGCCGAGGACCAGGAATTCGACGACGAATTCGACGATGACGACCCCGACACCTACGAGACCGACCAGCTCCCGGTCGTCGAGCGGGAGGCTGCGCCGCTGCCGCCCACCGTCAGCCGGTAGAACACCGGCGTAATCGTGCAATCCGCCGCGCCACAGTCAGAAAACTGACTGAGCGCCGCCAGATTGCACGATTACGCCGGTTCGTTCGGGTCAGGCGGTGAAGGCCAGGCCCTCCGCCGCCGGCTCGGCGATCGGTTCGATCGCGTAGGCCAGGATGTCGGCCACATCGGCGACGGGACGCACATCCAGGGCGGCCAACACCTCGGCGGGGACCTCGTCGAGGTCGGGCTCGTTGCGGGCCGGGATGAAGACCGTCTTCAGGCCGGCGCGCTGGGCGGCGAGCAGCTTCTGCTTCACCCCGCCGATCGGCAGGACACGCCCGTTGAGGGTGACCTCGCCGGTCATCCCCACATCACCGCGGACCTGACGCCCCAGCGCCAGCGAGACCAGCGCGGTGACCATGGTGACGCCCGCCGACGGCCCGTCCTTGGGCACCGCACCCGCCGGGAAGTGGATGTGGATATTGCGGTCCAGGACCTTCGGCTCGATACCGATCTCCTCGAGGTGCGAACGCACATAGGTCAGCGCGATCTGCGCCGACTCCTTCATGACCTTGCCCAGCTGACCGGTGAGGGTGAGCGAGCGCTCGCCCTCGGCGGCATTGGCTTCGATGTAGAGCACATCGCCGCCGGCCCCGGTCACCGCCAGGCCCGTCGCCACACCGGGGACGGCGGTGCGTTCCACCGAGTCCGGGGTGAAGCGGGGACGGCCGAGGTAATCGGTGAGGTTGTCGACATCGACGGTCAGCGTCGGCACCGCACCGGGCGACCCGACATCACCCGGCTTGGCGGCCGACACCCGGCGCGTATCAGTGTCCGCCGACCCGGACTCCGATGCCCCGGCGACGGAATCGCCAGCACCCGCCGAACCCGACCTCGCGGCGGCAGAATCGTCGTCTCCCAGCGCACCCGGCTCTGGCGCCACCGCGGAGGGCGCGTCGGCGTCCACCGGGCGGGCCGGGGTGGTGGGTACGTTGAAGTCGACCACATTGCCGTACCCGAGCGACGGGTCGTAGCCGAGCGAGTCACCGGCGGTGACCAGCTGGGTCGCCGCCTTGCGCAGGGCTTTCGCGACCAGGCGTTCCATCTGGCGTACACCGGCCTCGCGGGTGTAGTTGGCCGCGATTTCGCGCAGGGCCGCGTCGGTGATCGCGACTTCTTCGGTGGTCAGCGCGTTGCGTTCCAGTTGCCGGGGCACCAGGAAGTCGCGGGCGATGGCCACCTTGTCGGCCTCGGTGTAGCCGTCGACGGTGATGAGCTCCATCCGGTCCAGCAGGGGGCCGGGGATGGTGTCCATGACATTGGCGGTCGCGATGAACAGGACATCGGACAGGTCGAGGTCCAGGTCCAGATAGTGGTCGCGGAAGGTGTGGTTCTGCGCGGGGTCGAGGACCTCGAGCAGCGCCGCCGCCGGATCACCGCGGAAATCGGAGCCGACCTTGTCGATCTCGTCCAGCAGGACAACGGGATTCATCGACCCCGCCTCCTTGACCGCGCGCACGATCCGGCCGGGCAGCGCGCCGACGTAGGTGCGGCGGTGCCCACGGATCTCCGCCTCGTCGCGCACACCGCCCAGGGCGACGCGAACGAACTTGCGGCCCAGCGCCTTCGCCACCGATTCACCGAGCGAGGTCTTGCCGACACCGGGCGGGCCGACCAGCACCAGCACCGCGCCGGAGCCGCGCCCACCGACGACCTCCAGACCACGCGAGGCCCGGCGCGCACGCACCGCCAGGTACTCGACCATGCGGTCCTTCACCTCGTCGAGGCCGTGGTGATCGGCGTCGAGCACGGCACGGGCGGCCGGGACATCGGCGCTGTCTTCGGTTTTCACCGTCCAGGGCAGGTCGAGCACGGTGTCGAGCCAGGTGCGGATCCAGCCCGATTCCGGGCTCTGGTCGCTGGCGCGTTCCAGCCTGCCGACTTCGCGCAGCGCCTCGGCGCGCACATGTTCGGGCAGGTCGGCGGTTTCGATCCGGGTGCGGTAGTCGTCGGCGCCGTCGGGTTCGTCTTCGCCGAGTTCCTTGCGGATGGCGTTGAGCTGCTGGCGCAGCAGGAATTCGCGCTGGCTCTTCTCCATGCCGTCGCGGACGTCCTCGGAGATCTTGTCGGTGACCTCGACCTCGGCGATGTGGTCGGTGATCCAGGCGATCTGCTTGGTCAGCCGGGTGGCGATGTCGGGGGTTTCGAGCAGTTCGCGCTTCTGCTCGTCGGACAGGTAGGGCGCGTAGCCTGCGGTGTCGGCGATGGCGTCGGGGCTGTCGAGCTGGTTGACGATGTCGATGATCTGCCAGGCCTCGCGCCGTTGCAGTACCGCGACGACGAGTTTCTTGTATTCGGCGGCGAGCGCGCGGGTCCGCTCGTCGGGCTCGACGGCCTCGACGGGTTCGGCCTCCACCCACAGCGCCGCGCCCGGCCCGGTGACCCCGTGCCCGATGCGCGCCCTGCGTTCGGCCTTCAACACCGCGGCGGGGGCGCCGCCGCGCATCCGCCCGACCTGCTCGATGGTGGCCACGACGCCGTAGGACGCGTAGCCCTGGTCCAGCCGCGGCGCGACCAGCACGGCCCCGGTCTTGCCTGCCTGCGCGGCGTCGATGGCGGCTTGCGCCGACTCGTCCAGTTCGATGGGCACGACCATGCCCGGCAGCACGATCGGATCGGTCAGGAACAGCACCGGCAGGTTCTGAGCTGAAGTCATGTCGACCCTTCCAAAGTTGAGCTTTGCTGACTCAACATGGCCTCTCCGCCCTTTGTTCCACCAGGTCGCGCCGTTCACTGTGGGCGAAAAGGAGAACGCCCCGGACTGCCTGCGGTTCGGGCAGGCAGCCGGGGCGTTCTTCTTGCAGGGGGTTAGAGGTTTCGGTCGAAGCGCTCGGTCGGCGGATCGATCAGACGGCCACGGCCACGGCCGCTCAGGATGCCGAGGACGACGCCGGCGATGATCGAGACGCCACCGAGGACGCCGAGGATGATCGGCAGGGTGCTACCGAACAGCGACAGCTTGTCGATGCTGTCCTGGGCGACCGCCATCTGGGATTCGATGGTCGGCTCGTCGAAGACGAGGTGCGATTTGAGGGCGGTCACATCGACCTGGTCGGCGGAGCGACCGTAGAACAGGTGCAACTGCTCGCCGCCCTTGATCACGGTGCCGGTCTTCGGCTCGACCCACACGTCACGAGTGTTGGTGTAGAAGCGGGTCATGGTGACCGGCTCCTCGCCCTCGAGGCCCCATTTGGCGGCGGGCAGGGTGAGCTTGTGCGTCGGGGACTCGATGACATCCCACATGTTGGTCACCGGGACGGTCTGCTTGAAGTAGTAGACCGGCATCCCGTTGATCTCGGTCTCCTCGACGAATTCCATGTCGTAGGTGGCGCGCGCGTTGAGGTCGAAGTACGGGTAGGACTTCTTCTCGGTGCCGATCGGGAAGCGGTACTGCAGGCCGACCCGCTGCGACTCATCGGCCAGCGGCGTGCCGTCCTTGTTCAGCACGGCGATCGAACCGTTGGGCGAGGCATCGATCGGTTCGCCGCTGATCCGGTCGATGGTGACGCGGTCGATGGAGGCGGTCAGCAGACCGGCGGCACCGTCGATGTCGGTACGGCTCAGCGTCTGACCGGCCTGGATGGTCATCTGCTCGGCACCGGAGGGCTCTTCCACGGTGAGGTACCGCTGAGAGAACAGGGGCACATCGGTTTCCACCCGAGCCGCGCCCTCGGGCGAGGTGAGCGACTTGGAGTCCAGCACCATGCTGTCCTCGCCGGGCACGCTGCGCGCGATGGTGGTGATCTTCAGGTCGAGGGGGGTCTTGCCGACCTTGCCGACGGTGTAGGTGGGGATCATGACGGCGGCGGCCAGCAGCAGCGCGCCGAGGCCGACGAGAACGCAGGCGATGGTCCTGCGCGCGCCGCTCATCGGCTGCCGTACTGTACGTCGCCCAGCAGCGAGGAGCCCGGGTCAGCGGTGGCCTCGGGTGCCGGTATCGAATTCTGTTGTGCGGCCGCGGTGATGCCGATGACGACAATCACCCCTAGAACCGCGCCTGCCAGCCCACTGATCAGGCCGGGAACGGCGAACTTCATAAAGATCGAACTCCAATACGTGGTGTCGACTCAGGCGACGGAGAAGAACCCCAGAGTCGGGGCGAACGAGCAGGTACGGACCTCGGCGTCGGCGGTCGTCGTGGTGAGCGAACCGGAGATCACCGCGGCGATCCGGCCTGAACCGGTGTCGGCGACGGCGGACAGGGTGGCCGGGCCGTCGGGGTTGATGCCGGCCTCGGTGGTCAGCGGCGTGTTGCCGGTGCGGCCCGTGCTGAGGTTGATCCACTGCACCGTCATCGGCGGATCCTGGGTGACGGTGGGCGTCTCGGTGCCCAGCGCGGTGAAGACGAAGCCGGTCTGGCCCGCCTGCGGTCCCGGCGGCGGCAGTTCGGCCGGGCCTGCGACCGCGAGCGCGGTGCCGACCGAGTCGCCGGAATCGCTGATGCAGCCTTTACCGATGGTCGGGTAGAGGAACTGCGAGATCACCGGGCCGTCGGCGGGCGGCAGGTCGGGACCGCCGCCGCCACTGCCGTCGAGGAAGGTGATGACCTTCTCGAGCGTGGTCTTGACCTTCTCCGGGATGCCGGGGGTGGCCAGCAGCACACGCGCCTGCGCCAGGATCGCGGCTTGCGCGCCACCGGCGATGGGGGCCGGCGCCGAGATGGCGCCCACCATCGTCGGCGCCAGCGCGGCCAGCGCCTCGGCGGACACGTTCTCCGGGACCGCCGGAACGCTCGGCGCGACCGCGGCGGGCTGCGGGGCAGCCATCGCCGGCGTCGGGGCAGCGAGTGACGCACTCACCGCTAGTACGAATGCGGACAGAGCGGTCCGCGATCCTCGGGTGCGCAACACTGGTCAGCCGTCCTTCTTTTCGTGGGATAAATAGAACACACCGGAAACGTCAGTGTGATCCCGGGTTTCAGATACTTTGGAGAGGTGACTACAGCGGACAGACGGTATGGGGGTCGTACAGTCGTCGCGCGTAAAGCCGAACGGCGACAGCGGTTCCTGGAAGCAGCAACGCGCATCTTCGCCGAACGCGGCTACGCCACGTGTTCCCTCGCCGAGGTGTGTGCCGCGGCAGGGTTGTCCAAGCGGCAGTTCTACGAGGAGTTCGAGACCCGCGAGGATGTACTGCTCGCGGCCTACGACCGGATCCAGGACGACGCGGCGAACGCGGTCGCGGCCGATCTGGTCGCGCTGCCCAAGCCGACCGATCCGGAGACCGCGCTGCGGACCGGCTTCGCGGCCTACCTGGAATCGCTCGGTTCGGATCCGTACCGGGCCCAGGTGGCGCTGATCGAGGTGGTCGGGGTCAGCGATCGGATGGAGGATCGCAGGCGCACGCGCAGGCACGCCTGGTCGGCGCTGATCGAGGCGGCACTCGACGGCATCGGCCAGCGGTTGCGCGGCGACGCCCAGCTGACCACCGCGCTGATCACCGGCGCGGTCAACGGCATGGCGCACGAGTGGTTGCTGCGCGAGTCGCGTCCGCCGGTCGACGAGCTCGTGGAACTGCTCACCAGGGCGGCCCTGTCGCTGATCGGGTCGGACTGATTTCTGCGCAGCCGACGGGAGGGTGGCAACTTCGCGCACGTGCTGCAAGCTCAACCCTCTCCCTTTCCGGACATTGTGAGACCGGTCGGCTCCACAGTGTGGTCCGAGAGTTTTACACAACAGTGACCCAAATCGCAACGGCTGAATTTCTGAGACTGTCATCACCTGCGGAAATGTCATCGATCACCGATTCCGCAGGACACCGACGGTAGATGGCTCGCCGGAAAATATTCTGGACGCTCGACTACTGGCGAGTAGGGGCCCACCACCACGGGCAATCGGACGGCAACCTGTTCCAGTTCGGCCGGGTTCCGGCGAGACAGAAGTGTGATTGGCTTATCCTCAACGTTCTCGAGGTTTTACGTTCTTCGCGCGTCAGTACTAGGGGGCTCTTCGATGACCACACTCGCCTCCGGCCTCTTCATCGATTGGGAAGAACTGACGGGGCAATCGAAGTTCGTGGTCGACCTGGTGAGTTTCCCGATCTTCAGCGCGCTGGCCGGCTGGCTCACCAACTGGACCGGCGTGCTGATGCTGTTCTGGCCGGTGCAGTTCAAGGGATTTCGGGTGCCGATGCTGCACATCCTGTACCCGTACCTGCCGCGGCGGGTGCAGGTACTGCCGACCTTCTCCGGCGACGGACGCAGGCTCGGCTTCCAGGGTTTCATCCCCGCCCGCGCGGAGAAGATGGCCAGCATCTGCGTCGACAAGGCGCTGATGCGGATCGGCAGCCCGCGTGACTTCATCCACGAACTCGACCTCGACGGCATCGCCGACTACCTCGCCGAACGCGCCCGCCCGCAGGTGCAGCCGATCGTCGACGAGATCATGTACCGGGAGAACCCCGATCTGTGGCGCTCGCTGCCGCGGCAGGTGAAACAGGCCGTCTACCAGCGGGTGGACCGGCAGCTGCCCGCGTTGAGCCGGCGCGCGTTCGAGAACCTGGGCGACAATATCGACCAGCTGCTCGACGTGAAGAACTTCGTCATCCGGTACCTGGAGAAGAACCCGTACATCCTCAAGGACCTGACCACCACCATCGCGGCGCCGGAGCTCAAGTTCATGTCGCGGGTCGGCCTGCTCGGCGCGCCGTTCGGCCTGATCCTGGCGCTGTATCTGCATGTGCACCCGCAGATCCCCTACATCTCGGCGATCCCGGCCTGGGCGATCGTGCTGTTCGCCTCGGCGATGATCGGGGTGACGGTGAACGTCATCGCGATCAAGATGGTGTTCGAGCCCGGCGATCCGCAGCCGCGCTACAAGTACCTGTGGCGCCAGGCGCTGCTGGCCAAGCGCCAGCCGCAGGCCGCGACCGACCTCGCGCACATCCTGGCCTACCAGGTGCTGACCGTGGAGAACCTGTCCAACGAGCTGCTCGATGGCCCCAACGGCGACAAGACCCGTCAGCTCATCGAGCGCGTGGTCGCCGAGGAGATCCACCAGCAGCTGGGACCGACCGCGTTCATGGTGCGCGCGGCGATCGGCAAGAAGAGCTTCGAGAACCTGGCGACCGCGGGCGCCGGAGCCGGGCTGAGCCTGGCGCCGACCATGGTCGAAGACGAGAAGTTCGTCCGCGAACAGGCAGAGAAGATCGATTCCTTCGCCGACCGCAAGCTGCAGAAACTCACGCCCGGCGAGTTCATGGAGATGTTCTACGCGGCCGTCGAGCAGGACGCCTGGCTGCTGTACCTGCACGGCGGTGTCCTCGGTATCGCCGTCGGCGCGATCCACCTGATCACCTTCGGGTGGTAGCCCCGCAAGAACAAGCACGCATGCTTGCATTTTTTCGGGCCCGCTGCGATTCTTGGTGACGACGGCGCGCCCGGCCCAGGTCGCGCCACGATTCGGCAAGGGAACAGATGGCTGACCTCGCAGCACTCCTCGACGATTTCGCCGCCGAATGCGCGGATCTGGAAAACCTCCTCGCCCCGCTGACCGCCGCGCAGTGGCAGACGCCGACCCCGTCACCGCGCTGGGACATCTCCACCCAGATCGCGCATCTGACCTGGACCGATGAGGTATCGCTGCTGGCCGTCACCGACCAGCCGCGCTTCGCCGAACTGCTCGCCGAGGCCGCGCCCAAGATGTTCACCTTCGTCGACGAAGGCGCCGAGGAGATCGCCCAGATCCCGCCCGCCGAGCTGCTGCCGCGCTGGCGCAGCGGCCGCGCGCAGCTCATCGCGGCGCTGGCGGCCGTCCCCGCCGGCACCAAGCTGCCCTGGTTCGGCCCGCCGATGAGCCCGGCGTCGATGATCTCGGCGCGCATCATGGAGACCTGGGCACACGGCCAGGATGTGGCCGACGCGCTGAAGGTCGAGCGCACGCCGACCGCCCGGCTGCGCACCGTCGCCCATATCAGCGTGCGGACCAGGAACTTCGCCTACACGGTGCACGGCGAAGCCGGCCCCGCCGAGGAATTCCGGGTGGAACTGACCGCCCCCGACGGCACGCTGTGGACCTGGGGCCCCGAGGACGCACCTCAGCGCGTCACCGGTCCCGCCGTGGATTTCTGCCTGGTCGCCACCCAGCGCCGGCACCGCGCCGACACCGCGCTGCGTACCGAGGGCCCCGACGCCGAACACTGGCTCAGCATCGCCCAGGCCTTCGCCGGGCCGCCCGGGGAAGGCCGTGAACAGGGACAATTCGCCTGACCGGCGGATACGAACAGGCGAGCGCCACCAACTCGAGCGCCATTCGTGCCGACTGCCCCGGACATCGTTGGCCGGGGGTTGACCTCCGTGGCAGTCGTGAATGACGCTCGCCTGCTTTCCCGGAGTACCCGCTATCCGGTGTGAGAAACCCGTCAGCGGGGTGAAACCCCATGATGACCTGTATTGATACGCGAGCGTTTCAGATGTGGGCCTGATCTCAGGATGCGGAGCGGGTAACCGCAGCGGTGAACCCGTACCGTGGAAATCAACGCGTGGCTTCCAACGATGCGGGCCCGTCCACCTCGGGTTGACGCACAGGTACAGGAAGGAACGCATCGTGGCCGCACATCGCCCTGCCCAGCTCGTCCGGCTGGGCGCGACCGTCGTCGCCGGGACAGCCAGCCTCTGCCTGACCTTCGCGGCCGGCGCCTACATCGTCAACAACATGCCCACGCTGGCGCCGCCGGGCGGCAGCGAGCAGTCCGCACCGCTCGCGGCCCCCGATCCCGGCCAGGCCAGGCCGCTCCCCGCCGGCACACCGGCTCCGCGCGCCACGGGCGCCCTCGTCGAGCTGGCCGCCTTCAGCACCGAGCGCGTCGCCGAGCAGGCCACCGTCCACCAGTCCGGAGTCGGTGCGACACCGGACTATTCGTCGCTGGCCGGCCGGGTACGGGTGGGCAACACCTATGTCGGCGCGCAGGTGGTGCCCGCGCGCTCGGACGCCGTCGCCTTCACCCTCGACACGAATCTGGGGACGATCGCCTCGAAATACCTGGGGATCACCGCCGATCCGGCCGGGGTCACCGCGCTGCGCACCGAGTTCGACACGCGCCGTGGCGGAGTGGTCTTCGTGCTGACCGATCCCACCCTGGGCACCCACACCTTGCACGTACAACGCATCCAGAAGCCGGGCACCGTCGCGCCCGCCGACCCGGCTCCCGCACCGCAACCGGGCACTGTCGCGCCCGCCGATTCGGCTCCCGCACCGCAACCGGGCGCCGATGACGCTCCCGCGGCGCAGTCGCCCGCCACCGACGACGCGACTACCGTCGGCGTGTGACCTACGACTTCTGTGTGCTCGGCGGCGGCATCGTCGGCGTCGCGACCGCGCATCGGCTGCTGCGCACCCACCCCGGCGCGAGTCTGGCGCTGGTGGACAAGGAGTCCGCTCTCGGCACGCATCAGACCGGGCACAACAGCGGCGTGATCCACTCCGGGATCTACTATCCGCCCGGCAGTTTGAAGGCTCGGCTGTGTCGCGCCGGTGCGGCCTGGACCAAGGAGTTCGCCGCCGCCAACGGCATTCCCTTCCGCGAATGCGGAAAACTGCTGGTGGCCACCGATTCCGTCGAGGACGAACGGCTGTGGGTGCTCTATCAGCGCTCGATCCAGAACAATGTCGACGTCGAGGCGCTCGACGCCGCCGAACTGGCCCGCCGCGAACCGCACATCACCGGTGTCAGCGCGCTGTTCGTCCCCGACACCGGAATCATCGACTACGCCCTGGTCACCGCCGCGTTGGCCGCGCGGGTCACCGAGCTGGGTGGGCAGGTCCTGCTCGACGCCCCGATCACCGCGATCAGCGAATCCGATTCGGCCGTCACCATTTCCGGCCCGACCGGCTCGATCACCGCGCGGACGCTGGTGGTCTGCGCCGGACTCCAGGCCGACCGGATGGCGCGAATGGCCGGTATCCGCACCGATTTCCGGATCGTCCCGTTCCGCGGTGAGTACTACCGGCTGCCCGCCGAACGTGCGGACCTCGTCTCGACGCTGATCTATCCGGCGCCCGATCCGGCGCTGCCGTTTCTCGGCGTGCATCTGAGCCCGACCATCGACGGCGAGCTCACCGTCGGCCCGAACGCGGTGCTCGGCCTGTCCAGGGAGGGCTATCGCAAGGGCAGCGTGAACCGCCGCGACGCCCTCGACGTGCTCGGCTTCCCCGGCATGCGCCGGGTGGCCCGCGACCATCTGCGCACCGGGGCGCGGGAGCTGCGCAATTCGCTGTTCAAGCGGGGCTATCTGGCCGAATGCCGCAAGTACTGCCCGGAGCTCGGCCCGGCCGATCTGCTCCCGCATCGGGCGGGCATCCGCGCGCAGGCGGTGCTGGGCGACGGCACCCTGGTGCACGACTTCCTGATCGAGCGCACCCCGCGCTCGATCCACGTCCTCAACGCGCCCTCACCGGCCGCGACCTCGGCGATGCCCATCGCGGAATACCTCGTCGACCAGCTGTAATGCCTCATATCCGGAAATAAAGAGGACTTTTGTAGTACTTTTGTCACCATCCGTCATCAGGGAGGGCCGATGGGCCACATCAGGTATGCGAGCGACGTCGGCGCTCCGGTCGCAGCGGCCTTCGCCTACGCCGAGGACTTCCAGCATGCTCCGGACTGGATGTACGGCGTCAGCCAGATCGTGGCCCGCGGCGAACCCGGCAGCGGCCTCGGCGCGGTCTTCACCGTGAAACTCCGTCTCCTCGGCGTGCTCCCGGTGCGCACGACCTGCGAGATCACCGAATACCGGCGCAACGCGGTGATCGGGTATACCCTGCGTGGGCGGATATACGGAACCGTGACACTACGGTTCGACCCACTCGGCTACGAACGGTCGGTCCTGACGTCGGAAGCCGACTATCCACCACCACGCGGTGTGTTCGGCCGCCTGTGCCACGGCCTCGTCGACGCGGCCGCGAAATCGGCACTGCGCCGCACGGAGTCGCGGTTGCGAAGGGAGATAGAGGCATTCCACGGTACCGATCTTGTCGGCCGGATCGCCTAGGGTGGCGGTCATGATCATCGTGAGCACCGACGGGTCCTGCCTGCGTAATCCGGGCGGGGCGATCGGCTGGGCCTGGGTGAATCATCAGGGTCCCGCCGCCAGCGGGGGAGCGGTCACCGGTACCAATCAGATCGCCGAGCTACGCGCGGTACTGGAAGCCATCCTCGCCCACCCGGGCGCCGAGCCGATGCTCATCGAAAGCGACTCCCTCTACGCCATCAAATGCGCCTCCGAATGGATCACCGGCTGGCGGCGCAACGGCTGGCGCACCTCCACCGGCGGCGCGGTGAAGAACGTCGAGATCATCAAGCAGATCGACCGGGCCATCACCACCCGCGAAGGCCCGGTGCGCTTCCGGTGGGTCCGCGGACACGTGGGCAACTACTTCAACGAGCAGGCCGACAAGCTGGCCGGGCTGGCCGCGCGCGAAGCCGCCGCGACCGGCCGCGAGCATCCGGCGCCGGCCACCAAGACCACGCCCGCCACCAAGACCACCGAACCGCGGACCACCACAGGGAAGCCGGTCGCACCGGCCACGCCAGGGGCACTCACCCTGTTCTGAGCGGGTGCGACCGGAGTGGATCCGCACGAGAAACGCCACCGGCGGCAGACCATGTGGTCGGCCGCCGGTGGCGTTCTCAGCGGTGGATCAGTTGCCCGGAGCCGGCGCGGGAGCCGGGGTCTCCGGAGCCGGCGCGGGAGCGGGAGTCTCCGGAGCGGGCGTCGCCGGAGCCGGCTGACCACCGGCCGCGCCGCTATCACCCTTGAGCAGCGGCGAGTCCAGCTTGCTGACCAGCCACTTGCCGTCGCCATTGCGCTCGAGGGTCATCTCGATCGCGAAGATCATCCGGTCGGGTTCGGTCTGGGTGAAGTTGGTGCGGTACTGGGTCATGGTGACCATGGCCTTGACGTCGTCGGTGCTGCCCGAGATGTACGCGCACTGCACGTCCTCGCCCCGCGACTTCACCTGGGCCTGCACCATCGCGCCCTTGAGCGCATCGCTGGCGTCGGTGAACTCCTTGAGGTAATCACCGGTGGCACCGGCCTTCATCGACTCGATGTAGGCGTCGAGGTCCTGTGAGTAGTCGTAGTTGGCGAGGATCTTGCCGTAGTCGCAGGCCGCCTTCGTCGAATCGGCGATGGCGTCGAGCTTGTCGGCCTTGCTGCTGTTCTGCAGGAAGAACACCACACCCGCGGTGATGGCACCGATGGCGACCACGCCGGCGACACCGGCCGCGATCCAGCCGGTCGAGCTCGATTTCCCGGTCGGGGCGGGGGCCGGAGCCTTCACCTCGGGCGCGGTCACCACCTTGACGGTGGGCTCGGCTACTTCGGGGGCGGCCGTCGGCTTCTCGCTCGGTTCGGCCTTCGCCAGATCGGGCTTGTCCGCCGCGGCAGCGTCCTTCTTGCTCTCGGCGTCGTCGCTGGTCATCGAATCAATCCTGCTCTTTCCCGGCACCTACATCGCACCGATTTCCTTCATGTGGCTCGTGAGCCGGGCCACATGCTCTCCCGCGAGTATGCCCGGTCCGGTCGCCGTGCGTCCGGACCGGGCAGCAAACTCTCAGTTGACCGGGCGGGGAGTCCGCTCGTTCGGGTCCACACCGGGCGGCATCTGCGCGCCATTGTTGGGCACATTCGGCCGCGGGGCGTTGGCCGAGCCACGGATCTGCTGGTCGGCGGGCGGGTTGGTGCAGTAGTTCCACTTCGGAATGGATCCGTCCTGGACTTCCTCGTTACGACGGTACTCGGTGTCGTAATTACACGTCGGGCGCGGCCAGATATCCAATACGGCGTAGAACTCACCGTCGTGAGCCGGGATACCGATCGCGCCGAGACCCTGCGCCAGCGAGGGGAACAGCAGCCGCAGCGCGGGCTGACGCAACTGAGCCGCCCTGGTGATCGCGACGAAGTTGGCCGACAGCGCGGTGATCGGATCGGCGGTCTTGTCCAGCACCGCGCCGAGCGCTTCGAACTGGGCCGGGGCGTTGTCCAGAATGCCCTGCAACTCGGCGTTGGCATTGTTGAACTGGGTGAACAGCGCACCCGAGTTGCTGGTCAGCGTCTGCAGGTCCGGCTGCGCGTGCGAGGTGGTGTCGGCGATCACGCGCAGGTTCTCGATCAGGTTCACGGTCTGGGGAAGCAGGTTGTCCAGGCCGGCGACCGCCAGGCTGATGCCATTGATGAGCCCGCGCAGCGCGTCCGGACCGGCGCCGAGCGCGATGTCGAGCTCGTTGAGGATGGTCTGGAACTTCTGCGGATCGACCTGAGAGATCAGCGCGCTGGTGTCGTCGAGCACCGCCCACACCGGCACCGGGGTCTTGATCTGGTCCGGGTTGAACTCGATGACCGCCCCGTCCGGCAGGAACGGACCGGAATCACTGCGCGGGCGGAAGTCGATGTACTGCTCACCGGCCGCGGACAACGCCGCGACCTGGATCGCGGTGTCGACCGGGATCTTGTAGCTCTGGTCGATCTGGGTTTTGGCGGCGATCGACTGTCCCTGGTCGGTCAACTCGATCGAGGTGACCTTGCCGATCCGGTGCCCACGCAACGTCACATCATTGCCGGGCTGCAACCCACCCGAACTGTCCAGGTTGACGGTCACCTCGTACTCGGACCGCAGCGGATTCACCCGCATCACATCGATCAGCAGGTAGGCGACACCGACGAGCAGAACCACGACGAGCGCGCCGTTCGCCAGCAGAATCTTGTTGATCTTGAACTTCTTGACGCCGCTCATCGGTGGCCCTCCACTCGGCCCTTGACGATCTGCAGCACCTGGATGAAGGTGCCGACGAAGTCGTTCATGTCTTTGAGATCGGGGAACTTGCTGTTCGCCGGATCGGTGAGCAATCCGATATCGAGGTTGGTGATCGTCGCGTACGGCGCCAGCGACTTGCCTTCGAAGGTCGCGTCGGTGCCGGGGCGGACCGCGTGCAACTGGTCGAGCACATAGCCGAAGCTGTCACCACTGGCGGCCAGCGCGGCCATCAGATTGTCGAGGTTGGTGAGCAGATCGGCGAGCTGGTCACCGGTGGTGTTGGAGTAGTCGCCGATCGCCGCGGTGGCGGTGGCGAGCTTGGTGAGCAGATCACCGATCGCCTGATTGTTCTCGGCGATGGCGCCGATCGCCTGGGGCAGGGTGTCGGCCACCTGACCGAGCTGGACCTTGTTCACCTCGACGGTGTTGGCCAAGGTGTTGAACTCGGTGAGCACCGTATCGATGCGGGCACTGTTGGCGTTCAGTTCCCCGACCACACCGGTCATCTCGGTGATCAGGTGAGCCAGCTCGCCGCCGTGCCCGTTGACGATCGACCCCAGTTCGGTTCCCAAGCGGCTCAGACTGGCGACACCGCCGCCGTTGAACAGCATCGACACCGAGATCAGCAGCTCTTCCACGGTCGCGCCGGCCGAGGTGAAATCCTGCGTCAAGGTGTCGCCGTCGGTCAGGGTGGAAGCGCCCATGGCGTCCTTCGGTTCGCTCAGCGCGATGAAGACGTCACCGAGCGGAGTGGCCTGACGCAACTCCGCGGTGCTGCCCTCGGCCAGGGTGATGTCGGTGCTGATCTCCATGTCGATCAGCGCGGTGAAGTCCTTGGTCTTGATCGAGGTGACCACACCGACATCGGAGCCGCCGATCTTCACCTTGGCCTGGTCTGGCAGATTCAGCGCGTTGTCGAACTCCGCGTGCAGCGTGTAGGTCTCGCCACCGGCCCCCGGCGTCGGTAGCGGCAGGTCCTCCACGGTGAACCCACAGCCGGTGGTGACCACCACGGTGGACAACGCGGTCGCCGAGAGCAGCGCGCGGCGCAGTTTCGTCGTCATAGATCGGTTCATTTCGTCAGGCCGAGCAGTGCGGCGGTGAGCCCGTAGTCGGGACCGAAATCCTGCACGTTTCCGGTGCGGCAACCATCGGACCTCAGCTGGATCCGTTCACAGAACACGCTGACGATCTCGCCGGAGAGCGCGGTACCGATCAGTGCGTGCAGCCGGACGAAACGCTGCTCCTTGTCGATCGCGCCGTCGATGTTCTGCATGAGCAGCGGCACCACATCGACGATCTCGATCATGGCGCCCGCGTTGGCGCGCAACTGATCGCTGACATTGGTCAGGCCGGTCAGCGACGCGGACAGCTCGTCGGCGTGCTCGGAGAAGGTCGTCGAGGTGTTCGCCAGGAACGCGTTGAGCTGGTCGAGAGTGGCCTGCAGACCGGGCGCCTGTTCCGCGAGCAGCCCCGACATGGCGGTCACCCGGTCGCTGAAATCGCGCACCGACTGGTCGTTGTCGGCCAGCATCGTCGTCAGCTCGTTGAGCTTGATGATGATGTTGGAGATGGCGTCCTTGTTGTCGATGCCGACCTTGAGCGCGCCGGAGAGCGCGTCGAGGGTCTCCCGGATCTTCTGGCCGTTGCCGTTGAGCACCGGGTAGAGGACCTGACCCGAGAGCGGGCCGAGACCTTGCTGCCCTTCTTGCGGCTTGAGCGCGGCGGCGAACTGGTCGATGGTCTTGATCATCGTGTCCAGTTCGACCGGGGTCCTGGTCCGCGCGAGGGGCAGGTGATCGCCGGACTCCAAGCTGTCACCACCGGTGTAGGGCGGGGTGATCTCGATATGGCGGTCGGTCACGATCGACGGCGAGATGATCGCGGCGATGGCGTCGGCGGGGATCTTCACGCCGGCGTCGACGGTCATGTGGACCTCGACATAGGTGCCCTTGGGCACCACCTTGTCGACTGTGCCCACCGCGAGACCGAGAACCATGATCTCGTTGCCCTCGTACATGCCCGCGATGTTCTGGAAGTCGGCGGTGATCTTGGTCGAGCGGCCGAGCGCGTCATCGAACTGGCTGGGCAGCAGCGAGCAGCTACCCAGTGCCAGCGCGGTGGCGCCGATCATCACCGTCCGCGCGACCAGGCGCGCGCCATGGAATCTGTCGGTCAGTTTCATCCTGCGCACCCCTGAACCACCTGAACGAAGCACAACCAGTTGTCCGGGAACAGCCACGGCAGCGAAACCTCGGCGTAGTTGCCGTTGCCGACCGCGTTGTTGAAGTAGCGCGCGGTGGGCTGACCGATCTGCAACAGCCTGTCGATATTGTCCTTGTTCTTCTGCAGGCCCTCGGCCATGGTGTTGAGCTGGCTGATCGTGCCGCCGATCTGATCGCCGTTCTCGGCGCCGATCTCCTCGAGCTGGCGCGTCAGCGTCGCGATGTTGTCGAGCAGCTGGCGCAGCAGGCTCTGGCGCTCCATCACCCGGTTGGCGATCGCCTCGCCCTGGGTGATCACCAGCAGAATGGAGTTCCGGTTGTCGGCCAGCAGCTGGGTGACCCGGTTGAGGTCCTTGAGCAACCCGTCGACATCGGACTTGCGCTGGTCGATCACCTTGGCCACGGCGCCGACGCTGTCGAGCGCCTGCGCGACCAGCTCGGGCGAATCGCCGAGCTGGGAGTCGATGGTGGTGAGCGACTGCGCCAGCAGCTCGGTGTCGAGCGCCTCGAATTTCGGGGTGCCGACCTGCACCACATCCGCGATGTCGTACGGCACATCGGTATTGGTGCGGGGGATGGTGTCATCGGGCAGGCCGGAGCCGTCGCCGGGCCGCAGATCGACATACCGCGCGCCGAGCAGAGTCGCCATCTTGATCGCGGCGTGCGCGTCGGGGCCGAACTTCAGCGAGCTGTCCACATCGAGGGTGACCACTACGTGATCACCGTCGATCTGCGCGCCCGAGACCGTACCGACCTGCACACCGGACACGGCGACCTTGTCGCCGACCTTGATGCCCGCGGCCTGGACGAACTCCGCCTCGATGGACTGTTTGCCGAGTCCGATGAACTGGTACACCGTCGAACCGACCAGCAGCAGCACGATCACCAGCGAGCCGATGATGCCGAGCCAGAAATTGCGATTGCCGAGGAAAGTGGCCTTCAGCTTGCTCATCGGCACACCTCCGTGTGTCCGGTGCCACCGATCTGGCTGAACAGCCCGCGCGGGAAGAGCACACCGTAGAGCGAGATGTCGAGACTGCACAGGTAGGAGTTGGCGTAGGTGCCCTCGGAGGTCGCTCGACCGAGGTCGGCGAGCATCGCGGGCATGTCGATGGCCGCCTGGTCGAGCTTGGCGCCGTTGGCCAGCAGCAGGTTCAGCGCCGCGGTGGTCGAGTTCTGCGCCATCGCCAGCTTGGGCTGGACCTTGGTCATCATCGAGACCAGGGCCGTCGTGTTCTCCGCCAGCGTCACCGTGGACGCCTGCAGCGACTGCCCCTGGTCGTAGAGACCACCGATCAACGCCCGGGTCTGGGTAACCAGGGTCTCCAATTCATCCCCTCGCTTGGCCAACCCCGCCATCACGCCGGACAGGTTGGTGATCACGTCGGACAGGATCGCGTCCCGACGCTGGAAATCGGTGGCCAGCTGGGCGGCCTGCACGATGAACGCCGACAGCGACACGCCGTCGCCCTGCAGCGCTTGGATCAACGTCTGCGACATCGCGTTGACCTCGGCCGGCTCCAGCGCCTGGAACAGCGGCTGGAAACCGTTGAGCAGCGCCGAGATGTCGAACGAGGGCTCGGTGCGGTCGATCGGGATGGTCGACCCGCTCGCGAGCGCCTCGGGGTTCGGCTCCTCGCCCGGGGTCAGCGCGACATAGCGCTGACCGATCAGGTTCTGGTAGCGGACAAGGGCTTTGGTGTCGTCGAAGACCGTCTGGTCGCTCTGCACGATGAACGACACCTTGGCGTCGTGTTTGCCGTCGAGCTCGATGGTCTCGACCTTGCCGACGCGCACGCCCGCCATGCGGACATCGTCGCCGGGGCGAAGGCCGAGGACATCGGTGAAGATCGCGGTGTACTTGCGGGTGTCACCGTCGACCGTGCGGGCCAAGGTGTTCCACACGACGACCGTCACCAGCAGTGAGACGATCGCGAAGACACTGAACCCGATCAGCGGTTTGCGGATGCTCATGCGCCACCCCCGTTTTCGGACACTTGCAGGGTTCCGCCCTTCATGATCGAACCGAGCAGCAGATATTCCGAGACGTTCGGTTCACGTCCCAGCAGTTTCGATATCGCCTCGTCACCGTGGTAGGAGATCGGCGTGCCCGCCGGCTCCGGCGCGGGCTGCTCGGCGGGCTCCGGCGCGGCGGCCGGGGCCGCGGCGGGCGCTCCGCCCAGCAGGCCGGGCACGCCCGGAAGCTGGATCGGCGGCACCAGGCCTTCGAGCGGGGTACCCGCGAACGGCGTCACCTCGACGCCGCCTGCGGTGTCCACCGGCAGGCCGGGCGTGGTCAATCCGGGAATCGCGGGCAGGCCCGGGATCAGCTCCAGCGGCGGCAGGCCCGCGGCCGACTCCAGCGCACGCGGCCGCAGGTTCTCCGGAATCGGCGGCAGCGTCACCTCGGCGGGCGCGGTGAAGCAGCTCGGTCCGAGCAGGTCGCCGTAGCGCGGGCAATCCGCGACGGTGTTCGGCTTGTACGGGGTGAACGTGAGACCGGCGTTCCAGACCATCTGGTTGGACGGGCCACCGTGCATCGTGGTGTTCAGCGCGGCCAGCGAGGGACCGAAGACCTCGAAGGTCTTGGTGATCGAACCCGGGTCGGACGCCAGTGCGCCCAGCGTCGCGTTCAGACCGACGGTCAGCTCCTTGCCGACATCGGGGTTGCTGGCGAACAGATCGTTGACCTGGTCGGTGGTGGCGCTGGCCCCCGCCAGCAGGGCGATCAGCTGATCGCGTTTGCTGGCGATGGTGCTCGCTGTCTCGACCGAGCTGCCGAGCACATTCATCAGTTCCGGTGCCGACTCGTTGAGCGCGTGCGCCGAGGCCGAGAAGTCGTCGAGCATGCCGCCCAGGTTCGGGCCTGCCTCGGCGACGGTGGTCAGCCAGTGGTCCAGGCGCTGGATGGTCGAGCCGGGGACGCGGCCGCTGCCGTCGAGTGCCTGGGTCAGCGTGCCGAGCACCCGCCCCAGCTGCACCGGGTCGATCTGATCGAGGATGTCGCTCACCGTGGTGAGCGTGTCCTGCAGCGCGATGGTGCCCTTGCTGCGGTCCTCGGGAATCTGGTCGCCCGCGGTCAGATACTGATTCGACGGGCCGTTGAAGACCAGTTCCACCGAGGTGACCGCGAACAGGTTGCTGGGCACGACGCGAGCGGTGACATTGCTCGGGATGCCGTCGGCGAACTCCGGTTTGAGTTCGATGTTCACGTTCTGTTCGGCGCCGCCGTCGGCGATGTCGACGTTCTTCACCGCGCCGACGAGCACGCCCCGGAACTTGACGTCAGCCTTGGACGGCAGTCCGTCACCGGTGGTCGACAGGTTCGCGACCACATGGACCTTCGGTACGAAATAGCCCTGGTAGCGGGCCATCAGGAAGGCCAGGATCACCGCGAAGACGACCAGGCCGCAGAAGCCCGCGATGTACAGCTGTTTCATCGTGGGTCCGCGCCCACTGGGATCGATGATCATCGCGCGCCCTACCCCGAGATCCTGATGCCGGGGTCGACGCCCCAGATCGCCAATGTCATGAACAGGTCGGCGAACACGACCATGATGATGCACATCTTGATCGCGCGACCGGCCGCGACGCCGACGCCTTCGGGACCACCCGAGGCGAAGAAGCCGTAGTAGCACTGGATGAAGGTCGTGATCATGACGAAGATGACCGCTTTGAGCAGCGAGTACAGCACATCGGTCGGTACCAGGAACTGGTAGAAGTAGTGCGAGTACGTGCCCGAGGCGGTACCGCCGATCAGCCCGACCGTCACCGAGCAGGCCACGTACGCGGTGGCCAGACCGATCGCGTACAGCGGCACGATGGCCATGACCGCCGCCATCATCCGGGTGCTGACCAGGTAGGGCAGCGGGCGGATGGCGATCGAGTCGAGCGCGTCGATCTCCTCGGAGATCCGCATCGCGCCGAGCTGGGCGGTGAATCGGCAACCCGCCTGGGCCGCGAAGGCCAGTGCCGCCAGCAGCGGACCGAGCTCACGGGTGGTGGCGAAGGCCGAGATGGCGCCGGTGAGCGGACTCAGGCCGAGCAGGTTCAGCGAGGTGTAGCCCTGGATGGCCACCGTCATGCCGCCGAAGGCGCTGATGATCAGAATGACGCCGATGGTGCCGCCACCGACGACGATATTGCCGTTGCCCCAGGTGACATCGGAGAGCAGCCGCCAGATCTCCTTCGGGTACTGCTTGAAGGCCAGCGGAATCGAGCCGACCGAACGCAGGAAGAAGAACACCTGGTGACCGAGGCGGGCGAGCAGGTCGACCGGCGCCTTGCCGACCGCCTTGAGCTGGCGTATCGGCCGCATCAGCGGAGGTACGTAGGTTGATGACATGACTCTCAGACCACCTGTGGGGGAAAGACTGCGGCGTAGATCTGCGTGATCGCGACATTGACGCCGAGCAGCATGACCATCGAGCTCACCACCGCCGAGTTCACCGCGTTGGCGACGCCACCGGGGCCGCCGCGGGCGTTGAGGCCCGAGTCGCAGGCGATGACCGCGGCGATGATGCCGAAGATCACCGACTTGAGCAGCGCCACCGCGAGGTCGCGGGTGACCGCGAAGGAGGCGAAGGTGCTCATGTACGAACCGGGGGTACCGGCCTGGGCGAAGATGTTGAAGATGTAGCCGGTGATGAAGCCGACGAAGACGACGAACCCGCACAGCAGCAAGCTGACCAGCATCGCCGCGCCGAGCCGGGGGGCCACCAGCCTGCGCAGCGGGTCGACGCCCATCACCTTCATGGCGTCGATCTCTTCACGAATGGTGCGCGAGCCGAGGTCGGCGCAGACCGCCGAGCCGACCGCGCCGGCGATCATGATCGAGGTGACCAGTGGCGCGCCCTGCTGGATGATGCCGAGGCCGTTGGCCGCGCCGATGAACGAGGTCGCGCCGACCTGACCGGCGACGGCGCCGACCTGGATGGACACGATCACCGCGATCGGGATGGCGACGAGCAGGGTCGGTGCGGCGGCCACATTGGCCATGAACGCGCACTGCCGGACGAACTCGTCGAAGGGGAAGCGTCTGCGGAAGATCGCGACAATCAACTCCGTGATCGCCTCGAAACCCATCGTGATCTGTCGACCGAAGGTCTCGAGGGACTTCTTCGGATGGTCGTCCCAAAGGCCCTTCGTCCAGTCGACAGCGTCGCTGACTCGTGAACGTGTGGGCGGACTCTTGGTCGACTGCACTACTTCTACCCCTCTCGACGCCAGGTCATCATTACCCCGACGACTTGTTTGCTTGACGCACCTTACTACGGAGTAGCCCAGAACACATCAACAACATGTGAGCGCTGTCATAGACAGTGGTCACTGTTCGAATCCGCTATGAGACCTGCCAACTCGGACCATACAGTGACAAATTGTCAGCGCTTGGTCGATTGCTCGGGATGTCGCTCGGGATGAGCGATTCCAGCGTCAACACTGCCGGGGCGGGAATATCGCGAAGAACTGTCATTCATAACGAAGGCCGCGCCGAATAATCGGAAACAATCACGATCCAGACTCGCGATCGGTCAATAGATCACAATCGCGATAGGGATTCGCTATCGCGGAGTGTCGAACCCCCGCGGCGATGAACAGCAACCGCACACTGTTCGCGGAATGTGCGCCGACCGGCGCGGCCAGTGGGCGCGCCCGGGACCGAATACAGCCACGATAGGCAAACCGAATTGATATCGTGCGGGCTTCCGACGTCTGGAGGGACATGTTCAGCAACCTCGCCAAGGCGGCCACCGCCGCCTTCGCTGTCACCCTCGGTGCAGTTCTGCTCGGCACCGGAGCGGGCGCTGCCCAGGCTCAACCCGGCCCACCGGTCCTGGGCGGCGGCTCCGGCATCGTCATCGACGATATGTTCGAATGCACCCTGACCACGGTCGGCTACGACGGCGCGGGACGACTGATCGGTCTAACCGCGGGCCACTGCGGTGACACCGGTGCCTCCGTCGCGGCCGAGATCGATCGCGGCTACGGCGAGGTCGGCCGGTTCGTCCACACCAACCCCGACCTCGACTACGCGGTCATCGAGTTCACCCCCGGCCGGATCATCCCGGTCAACCGGATCGGCAATGTCACCATCACCGGCCTCGGCGGGCCTGCCCAGTTCCCGACCATCGTGTGCAAAGAAGGCCGGACCACGGGCAACACCTGCGGCATCACCTGGGGCGACATCTTCCAGACCAAGATGGAGACCTGGTCGCAGATGTGCGTGATCGAAGGCGATTCCGGCGCACCGGTCGTCGTCGGTTCGACGCTGGTCGGCATGGTCAACGCCTACCTCGCGGTGGCCTGTTTCGGCCCGGAGGTCGGCACGAACATGAGCGCGATCATGGACGACATCAATGCCCGCGGCGGGCCAGGCGCGGGCTATCAGCCGGTGTAATCAGCGGCTGGCGCCGCGGGTTGGTCAGGTAGATGTCGTCGGTGCCAGTGCGGGGCCGTCGGCGCCGGCGCAGTGCGGTAGGCAGTCGACGCGTTCCGGGTCGGGTGCCTGGCGCGGCACCCGGAGGAGTACGGCCGCGAATGCCGCGCCGACCAGCAACAACAGCGCGCACCAGCGCATCGCGGTGTCGAAACCGGTGGCGAAGGCGGCCGGGTCGGTGAACGCGCCGGTGAGGCCGGCCAGGCCGGGTAGGGCGGCGACGGCCAGTAGCTGGGCGGTGCGGGCGACGGCGTTGTTCACCCCGGAGGCGATACCGGCCTCGCCGGCCCGCACCGCGGCCAGCACTGCCCCTGTGAGCGGGGCGACCAGCACCGACAGGCCGAGACCGAAGACGAACACGCCGGGCAGGACATCGGTGAGATAGTTCGCGCCCGGCCCGATTCGTTGCAGCGCGAACACGCCTGCGGCGGCCAGCAGGGGGCCCAGCGTCATCGGCAGGCGCGGCCCGTGCCGTTGCGCCCACCGCCCGGCGGGCGCCGACAGCATGAGCAGGGTGACCGGCAGACTCGCCGCACCCGAGGCCATCGGCGAATATCCGGCGACCAGCTGCAATTGCAGCACCAGCAGGAAGAACACGCCGCCGAGCGCGGCGTAGACGACCAGCGTCACCAGATTCGCGGCGGTGAACACCCGTGACCGGAACAGCGTGGGCGGGACCAGCGGATTCGGGCTGCGCAGCTCGACCCCCACGAACACCGCCAGCGCGGCGACACCGGCGAGGGTGAGCACGAGATGGGCGTTGATCAGGCCCATTGTCAGGGCGCCGAGACCGACGGCGACGATCACGGCACCAGGGACATCCAGCCGCGCGGCCGCCTCGGGATCGCGGCTCTCCGGCACCCACCGGGTCGCCACCAGGGCGACGAGCACCGCCAGCGGCACATTGAGCAGGAAGATCGCGCGCCAGCCGACCAGATCGATCAGCCCACCGCCGAGCAGCGGCCCGAACGCGCCCGCCACCCCGCCCAGCCCGGACCACAGACCGATCGCGCTGCCCTGGTCCTGCTCGTCGATCGAGGCCGAGATCAGCGCGAGGCTGCCCGGTGTCAGCAGCGCGCCGGCCACGCCCTGGAGCAGACGCGCGGCGACCAGCATCTCGATATTCACCGCCGCCGCGCACAGCAGCGAGGTGATCGCGAATCCGGTGATGCCCCAGACGAATACCCGCCTGCGCCCGAGCCGGTCACCGAGCGAGCCGCCGAGCAGGATGAACGAGGCCAGGGTGAGCGTGTAGCCGTTGACCGTCCACTGCAAGCCGGCGACATCGGTGTGCAGTGATTCGCCGATGCGCGGCAGCGCGACCGAGACGACCGTGGCATCCAGCGACGCCATCGACGAACCCAGGATGGTGGCGAGCAGGATCCACCGGCCGGTCGCCGAGTTCAGCCGAACCGTGCGGGTCGCTGGCATCACTCCACGCTAGCCGCCCGGCGCGAACTACAGGCTCTGCACGCAGACCACCACGCGACGCTCGGGGTATTTGAAGCCCGAGTCGGCGCTGTCGGGGCAGTCGTCGACGCTGACGGTGTCGTTGATGACGGTGATCACCTTGACCGGCTCGATGCCGGACTCGGTGCATTCGATGCGGCTCGGCTCGTCGCCGCCGACATCCATGCAGCCACCGACCACCCAGTCGATGTCCAGGCACAGGGCGCCGGTCTCGATGCCGTTGAGGGTCTCGGCGTAGAAGTTGTCGCGGTCGCCGACGCAGCCGTCGCTGGTCTTGGCCTTGCCGATGACCTTGTAGTTCGACGCGCGGCTACCGCACGACGCCTTCTCGATGGTCGCGTCGTCGACGGTGCCGCCCAGCTGCACACAGTCGCCGATCTCGGCGTCGAAGTCGGTGTCGCCGCCCCGGCTCGAGGTCGGTGCCGGCTTGCTGGTGGTCGGTTTGCTCGGCTTGGTGGTAGTCGGAGTGCCACTGGTCGCGGGGACGACGTCGATCGCGGGCTGCGCGTGGCCGTCGATGGTGCCACCGCACCCGGTCGCGACGAACGCTGTCACCGTGAGGGCGACGGCGCCGGCGAACCGGCCGATGGACAGATCTGCAAACACTCAATGTGAATACACCACCGGAGCCACCGGCGTCGACTCCAACTCTCGAGCCGGGTCACTGGGCTACCCTGGGTTTTCCGGCCTCCCGGGCCGACCCCGCATCAGGAGGTGAATCCGATGGTGGCAGTTCGTCCCGGTCGCCAGACCGTCGCCGCACCGCGGCAGATGCTCATCGATCCACGCTTCATCCGCCTGGCCGACCACTTCTTCGGCATGTTCGCCCAGCCCAGCCGGGGTGGCGGCGCACTGGCCATCTATCTGGACGGCGAACCGGTGGTCGACATCTGGGCCGGGTGGGCGGCCAAGGATCAGCGCTGGAACGGCGAGAACGTGGCGCTCACCTTCTCCACCGGCAAGGGTGTGGCCGCGACGGTGGTGCATCGGCTCGCCGAACGCGGCCTGATCGACTACGAGGCACCGGTCGCCCAGTACTGGCCCGAGTTCGCCGCGCACGGCAAGGCCGAGATCACCGTGCGTGATGTGCTGTCGCATCGCGCCGGCCTGCACCGGGTACGCGGCCTGGTGCCCGGTCGCGAGGGGATTCTCGACTACGACGCGGTGGTGACCGCGCTGGCGGAGAGCCCCGCCGACCCGCGCCGCATCCGCACTTCGGGCTATCACGCGATCACTTTCGGCTGGCTGGTCGCCGAGATCGTGCAGCGGGTGACCGGGGAACCGTTCACCGCGGTGCTGCACCGGGAGATCGCGCGCCCGCTCGGCATCGAGGAATTCTGGTTCAAAGTGCCCGCGGCGCACCGGCATCGGATCGCGAAGATCTTCCCGCATCTCGCGCCGCCGGGGATTCGCTGGAACACCGCGTCCTCGGTGCTGTCGTGGGTGCGTCCGGCGCGCGGGCTGGCCGAGGCGGGCATGCCGGAGAGCTTCGACGAACTGGTGCGCGATCCGCGGGTGCACGACGCGGTGATGCCGGGCTGGAACGGGGTGTTCTCGGCGCGGGCGCTGGCCAGGATGTACGGCGCGCTCGCCAACGAAGGGGTGGTCTACGTGGGCGAGGACCCGCTGCACTTCCTGAAGGCCGAGACCATCGAGACGATCAACCGGACCCAGCGCACCGACAGCCGCGACTACGTCCTGGGATTGCCGCTGCGCTTCACCCTCGGCTATCACCGCCCGGTCCTGATGACCAAACAGCAACCGCGACACGCCTTCGGCCACTACGGAATCGGCGGTTCGGGCGCCTACGCCGACCCGGACCTGCGAATGTCGATCGCGTTCGTCACCAACCGGCTGGGCAATGCGGTCACGGCCCTGGGCGACGCGCGCCTGGCCAAACTGTCCGCCATCGCCCAGGGCACGGTGCACAAACTCCGGGCGCAGTGAACTGACCGGCGTCGCAAGTCGTACCCAGTGATATGACCGCGCATCGCCCGGCCCCGGCAGCACCACGGTGGCCGCTGCTGCATGCCATGGCCGCCGGACGCGATTTCGAGTCCTACCTGCGTAAACGCGCCGCCACGGGAGACCCCTTCCAGGTCGGGTTCCCGGGATTCCCGCCGGTGCTGTTCACCGGGACGCCCGAGGGGGCGCGCGAGTTGTTCCGGGTGCCGGTGCCGCTGGTCACCCCGCCACGGCCGAATCCGATCGAGCCGATGGTCGGGGCCGCCTCGCTCATCCTCAGCGCGGGCGACCGGCACCGCACCGAACGCGCGCTGCTGGCCCCGGCACTGCACGGACAGCGGGTACGCGCGCTGGGAACGATGATTCGTGACACCGCACTGGCTGAGCTCGAATCCTGGTACCGCCCCGGCGATTCCGCACCGTTCGACGCGCTCACCATGGCCCGTGCCATCACCCGGCGGGTCATCCTCGCCGCGGTGTTCGGCCCGGGTGACGGCCGCGACGCGGACTACGCGAGCGCGGTCAACACCTTCCTCGACGCCTTCACCATGCCCCTGTTGGCAGCGCCCGCCCTGCGCCGTCGTGGGTACCACCCGTGGGCCCGGTTCGTCACGGCCAGAACACAATTGGACCGGCTGATCCTGGCCGACATCGCCCGGCGCCGCACGCAGGGTCCCGGCACCGGCGACCTGCTCGATCTGCTGCTGGCAATCCGCTACGACGACGGCACCGCGCTCACCGACGCCGAACTCTGCGAACAGCTACGCACCCTCATCGTCGCCGGTCACGAGACCACCGCCACCACGCTGACCTGGGCGCTCTACCACCTGCACCGCGAACCCGGCCTGCTCACCAGAACCACCGCCGAACTGGCCGGCGCGAGCGACGACCCCGCCGAACAGGCGAGCCTGCCGCTACTGGACGCCGTCTGCCTGGAGACCCTGCGCCTGCACCCGCCGGTGCCCATCGTGCTGCGCACCCTGACCGAGCCGTGGCGCTGGCTCGGGGTCGACCTCGCGGCCGGCCAGACGATCGGGCTGGCCGTCGGCGTGCTGCACAGCAGCCCGGCCTGCTGGCCCGCGCCGCGGCTGTTCCATCCGGACCGGTTCCTCGACCGCAAGGTCACACCGTTCGAGTACGCGCCGTTCGGCGGTGGGCATCGGCGCTGTATCGGCGCCACGCTGGCCGAATACGAACTGCGGATCGTGCTGGCGACCGTGCTGACCACGGTCCGCTTACGTCTGGTCCCCGGCCTGGCGCTCGGCGGCAGGCCCCGCTCGGTGCCGCGCAATCTGGCGAGCGCGCCGGATCGAGCGATCCAGTTCACATCGGCGCAGTGATCTCGCTCACGCCAGGTTTGAGAGTCACACCGGTGTGCTTCCACCCTGTTGACGCGCACCGACCACGACGCACCGCTGTGAGCGCGGCGTTTACCGAAAGCCGATGGATAACAACACGTTATGTGACCCACGACACATAGTTGCCGGACTGTTATCGCCGGGCCGCGCCGCTGGCACACGATGACCTCGGGCGGGTAGGAATGGACGGTCAGGGTCGGGGCGTCGTTACCCCGTGGAGACCCCCACGTTGCGGTCTCCGCGTCACTTACGAAGATCTCGCGCCCGCGCCCAGCGCGGAGGCGAGAGATGGAATGGACGAGAAACCTATGCACTTCCAGGCAAATACACAGCAAGCGCGCTGGCTTCGCCGGGGCCTGCTGCTGTCGGCGGCCGTCGCGGTGACCGGTGCGCTGGTCACCGTGTCCGCGCAGGCCCAGCCTGTCCTCCCGGGCGTCGGTACCGGCTCCACCCAGCCCGCCGTCGACCAGCCCGTCGAGCAGGCGCCGTTCGCGCCGCCGAACATCAATATCGCCGACGGCGAGACGGTCGGCGTCGCCCAGCCGATCATCGTCACCTTCAAGGAGCCGGTCGAGGACCGCGCGGCCGCCGAGCGCCACATCAAGATCACCTCGAGCACCAACCCGGCCGGCTACTTCTACTGGACTTCCAGCAGGCAGGTCCGCTGGAAGCCCGCCGAGTTCTGGCCCGCCAACACCGACGTGAACGTCGTCGCAGGCGGCACCACCAGCTCGTTCCACATCGGTGACGCGGTGGTGTCCTATGTCGACGACGACACCAAGATGATCACGGTGACCGTCAACGGTGAGGTCGTCCGGGAAATGCCCACCTCGCTGGGCAAGCCCGGCTACGAGACCCCCAACGGCACCTACATCGTGGGTGAGCGGCTCGAGAAGATGACCATGGACTCCTCGACCTACGGCGTGCCGGTCACCGATCCCGAGGGCTACAAGCTCGAGGTCGAGTACGCGACCCGGCTGTCCAACAGCGGCATCTTCGTGCACGCCGCCCCGTGGTCGGTCGGCCAGCAGGGCTACTCCAACGCCAGCCACGGCTGCCTCAACGTGAGCACCGCCGACGCCAAGTGGTTCCTGGAGAACTCGCACCGGGGCGACGCGGTCATCGTGTCCAACACCGAGGGCGGAACCCTCAGTGCCGGTGACGGTCTGGGCGACTGGAACTGACCTACTGAACAAGAGCCGAACAATACGATCAAACCAGGTCGTGTTGTTCGGCTTTTGCTGTACTCGGGAGTGTGCGCCCGATGTTCAGGAAGCCGGCGGGCAGGGTTAACCGGCGGTTCGCCGTGCGCCGTAAAGCTGCCGCGGTGCGAACCAGTCCAGAGCGGGTACTACCCGCACCACGTGGGCGCGGCCTGAGAAACCGCCCGTGGCCGGACTATGCACTGTTCCTGGTGCTGGTCGTGCCGAATCTGGTGTTGCTGGCGCTGTTCGTGTATCGGCCGCTGGCCGACAATATCCGGCTCTCGTTCACCGACTGGAACATCGCCGATCCCATTGCGAAACCAATTGGTTTCGCAAATTATCTGGAGTGGTGGCAGCGCGACGACTCCTGGAAAGTCGTGAGCAATACGGTGATCTTCACCGTAGCCGCCGTTGTGGTGAGTATGGCGCTCGGCCTCGCCCTCGCGCTACTGCTCGATCGAAAATTGCTCGGACGCAATGTCGTTCGTTCCGCCATCTTCGCGCCATTCGTGATTTCCGGCGCGGCGATCGGCGTGGCTTTCCAATTCATCTTCGATCCGAGTTTCGGTCTGGTACAGGACCTGCTGCACCGGATCGGCGTCAGCCAGGTGCCCGACTTCTACCAGGACCCGCACTGGGCGCTGTTCATGGTGACCATCACCTACATCTGGAAGAACCTCGGGTACACCTTCGTCATCTACCTCGCCGCGCTGCAAGGCGTGCGCGCCGAGCTGATGGAGGCCGCCGAGATGGACGGCGCGAGCCGCTGGACCACCTTCACCAAAGTGCTGCTGCCCCAGCTGCGTCCGACGACCTTCTTCCTCTCGATCACCGTCCTGCTCAACTCGCTACAGGTCTTCGACATCATCAATGTGATGACCCGCGGCGGTCCGCTGGGCAACGGCACGACCACCATGGTCTTCCAGGTCTACGAGGAATCCTTCCGCAACTTCCGGGCCGGCTACGGCGCCACCGTGGCCACCATCATGTTCGCGGTACTGCTGGTGGTCACGTTGATCCAGGTGCGCGTGATGGATCGGGGCGAACGATGAAACACCTCGGCCCCCAGACATTGTCGTATCGCCGCCGCGAGCGCGCGGTCACCGTGCTCGGCTACGCCGCGATGGCGTGTGTGCTGATCATCGTCGGGGTGCCGCTGTTCTGGATCCTGATCACCTCGTTCAAGGACCGGCCCGACATCTACACCCAGCCCGCGGTGTACTGGCCGCGCAGCTGGCATCCGGAGAACTACTCGCACGCCACCACCACCGTCCCGTTCTGGACCTTCCTGCGCAATTCGCTGATCGTCACCGGGGTGGTGTCGGCGGTGAAGTTCACGCTCGGCGTGTTCAGTGCCTACGGCCTGGTGTTCCTGCGCTTCCCCGGCAAGAACATCGTGTTCCTGGTGATCATCGCGGCGCTGATGGTGCCCAACCAGATCACCGTGATCTCCAACTACGCGCTGATCGCCCAGCTGGGCTGGCGGAACACCTTCCAGGGCATCATCATTCCGCTCTGCGGCGTCGCCTTCGGCACCTTCCTCATGCGCAACCACTTCCTGTCGCTGCCCGGTGAGGTCATCGAGGCGGCGCGGATGGACGGCGCCAACTGGTGGCGGCTGCTGACCAGGGTGGTGCTACCGATGTCGGGTCCGACCATGGTGGCCTTCGCGGTGGTCACGCTGGTCAACGAGTGGAACGAGTACCTGTGGCCGTTCCTGATGGCCGACTCCGCCGACGTCGCCACCCTGCCGGTCGGCTTGACGCTGCTGCAGAACACCGAGAACCCCTCGGTCACCAACTGGGGGCCGGTGATGGCGGGCACCGTCCTGACGATGCTGCCGATCCTCATCGTCTTCCTCGCCCTGCAACGCCACATGATCAAAGGCCTCACCTCCGGTGCGGTCAAGGGTTGATTCTCAAGGAGATCCACGTGTCCACTTCACGATTCCCGGCCCTGAGCCGACGCGGGTTCCTCGGTCTGACCGGCGGTGTCGCCGCGGGCCTCGCCCTGACCGCGTGCGCGGGCACCGGCGGCGGCTCCGGCGGTTCCGGTGACGCGAACACCATCACCTTCTGGTCCAACCACCCCGGCACCTCCAAGGACCTGGAGCTGGAACTGATCAACCGGTTCCAGGCGAAGTACCCCGAACTCACCGTCAACCTGGTCGACGCCGGCAAGAACTACGAGGAGGTCGCGCAGAAGTTCAATGCCGCGCTGACCGGCGGCGAGCTGCCCGATGTCGTCGTGCTCTCCGATGTCTGGTGGTTCAACTACGCGCTGAGCAGCGCCATCGAACCGCTCGACGGCCTGTTCGGCGCCGCCGGGGTCCAGCTCGACGACTATGTCGACTCCCTCGCCGCCGACTACCTGTTCGACGGCAAGCACTACGCGCTGCCCTACGCCCGCTCGACGCCGCTGTTCTACTACAACAAGGATGTGTGGGCCAAGGCCGGTCTGCCCGACCGCGGCCCGAACTCCTGGCAGGAATTCGACGAGTGGGGCCCGAAGCTGCAGTCGATCGTCGGCGCCGACAAGATCGCGCACGCCTGGGGCGATGCCAAGAACTACCTGGCCTGGACCTTCCAGGGCCCGAACTGGACCTTCGGCGGCGCCTACTCCGACCAGTGGAAGTTGCGCTTCACCGATCCGGGCTCGATCGCCGCGGCCACCTACCTGCGCGATTCGATCAATGTCAAGAAGTACGCGGCGATCAAGCCGCAGATCGCGGTCGACTTCGGCACCGGCGTCGCGGCCTCCACCATCGCCTCCACCGGCGATCTCGAGGGCATCAAGAAGAACGCCGACGGCAAGTTCGAGGTGGGCACGGCCTTCCTCCCGCACCCGAACGGGCCCGGCGTGACCACCGGCGGCGCGGGCCTGGCGATCCCGTCGCGGATCTCCGACGAACGGAAAGCCAACGCGCTCAAGTTCATCGAGTTCGCCACCAACGCGGCCAACACCGCGTACTTCTCGCAGAACACCGGGTACATGCCGGTGCGCAAGTCGGCGGTCAGTGATCCGTCCGAGGTGGACTTCCTGGCGAAGAACCCGAACTCCAAGGTCGCCATCGACCAGCTGGCCGTCACCAAGTCGCAGGACTACGCGCGGGTGTTCGTGCCCGGCGCCGACCAGATCATCGGCACCGGTTACGAGCAGATCGGGCTCCAGAACGCCGATCCGGCAACAGTTCTGGCCAAGGTCGCCGCCGACGTGCAGGCGATCATCGACCGGCAGATCACCCCCAAACTGCCGAAGTAGAGGACGGATTCACCATGGCGACAGTGCAGTTCGACGGTGTGACGCACCGCTACCCCGGTACCGAGGCGCCCGCCGTCGACGCGCTCGACCTCGACATCGCCGACGGCGAATTCCTGGTACTGGTCGGGCCGTCCGGCTGCGGCAAGTCGACCAGTCTGCGGATGCTGGCCGGGCTGGAATCGGTGGAGCGGGGCACGATCCGGATCGGCGAGCGCGATGTCACCGGTCTGCCGCCGCGAGCACGCGATGTCGCCATGGTGTTCCAGAGCTACGCGCTGTACCCCAATATGACCGTCGCGCAGAACATGGGCTTCGCGCTGCGCAACGCGGGAATGAGCAAGTCCGACACGCTGATTCGGGTGAAGGAAGCGGCGGCCATGCTCGAACTGGAACCACTGCTCGACCGCAAACCGGCCAAGCTCTCCGGCGGGCAGCGTCAGCGAGTGGCGATGGGCCGCGCGATCGTGCGCAGGCCACAGGTGTTCTGCATGGACGAACCGCTGTCCAACCTGGACGCGAAACTGCGGGTGAGCACGCGCTCCCAAATCGCCGCGCTGCAACAACGTTTGGGTACCACCACGGTGTACGTCACTCACGACCAGGTGGAGGCCATGACGATGGGCCACCGCGTCGCGGTACTACGCGAGGGCACCCTGCAACAGATCGCCTCACCCCGCGAGCTCTACGACGACCCGGTCAACACTTTCGTCGCCGGCTTCATCGGCTCACCCGGCATGAATCTGCTCGAAGCCCCCGTCATCGACGGCGCCGCCGTCCTCGACAACCTGCGAATCCCCGTGCCCCACACCGTCCCCGGCCCCCGCGTAATCCTCGGCATCCGCCCCGAATCCTGGCAGATCACCACCGAAGGAATCCCCGTCACCGCCGAACTCCTCGAAGAACTCGGCGCCGAATCCTTCGTCTACACCCACAGCACCGGCACCAACTGGTCCACCCGCTCCGGCAAACTCGTCGTCCGCGTAGACCGCCGCTTCCACACCACCCCCGGCGAAACCCTCCACCTTCAGCCGAAACCCGACGAGGTGTTCTTCTTCGACGCGGATACCGACCTGCGGATTCGCTAGGACACCACGGCGAGACCGGCCTCGGAAAGTACAGCAACGATGCCATTGCTGTACTTTCGCACCGAAAACTACAGCAATGACGTCCCTGCCCGATCCAGGCTCCGACCAGGGCCGATGTTCTCGCCCGTCAGCGCCGATGCCGCACGCGATGCCGCCGGGTTCGCCGATTACGTCGACAGCTACGGCGACCGACCCACTCCGGCGGTCGCTTCTTGATCCAGCATCGAGTCGGCCACCACACTGGCCGGACAACTCCGCTGCTCTGTCAGCGAGCTGACCTGGGCGTAGCCCGCGCACAGCGGAAGCCGTACCGAAATCACCGGGTTAACCAATGTGTTACTCTCACAGCACAAGTCAGGCCCCACAGGAGGTAGCAACTCCCGTGAGGCCCTGGGCGAGGAACTGATAGGACCAGTCCGACGCCGTAGGCCAGGAGCCTACCGCATTCGGCAATTCAGCCACCTTCCCGCTTGTCCGCTGCGCGCCCCAGCCAACACACAGGGCGATGCGCCTCACCCGCGCAGTCGTCGCCCGTCAGAGGGGCAAGTGCACCTGTTCCGATGAGGCAGAGCCGCACGTAAAGGCGGACTCGGAGTGCTCCCGCGTGGTTGCGGGACGAGCCGTCGGACGACATCCGGGTTCCCCGTGCGCTGCGTCCGACAGCTGGACTCTGCCCAATACCCCAGTCCCGAGGACCGGCCGACCAATACCCGGCGTCCTGTGCGAACCAACCGATCGAAACGATCGCCGACCGGCGGAAACCCCAGCTTCAAGGGCGCACCCAGTACCCGCGGTACTGGGGTACCCCCGCCCTCCCGCCACTTTCCACGCTCCCAGCGGTGCAAGGCGGACAATCACCGAAGGACGCGAGTTGGCGAGCCCCGGGCACCGGAGTGTGGTTCGGCGCTACGACAGACCGGCCATGGTGCGGCGGCCGATGACGGCGTCGAGGGCGCCGAGTTCGGCGAAGACGTCGGTGGCGGCCCAGATGCGGTTGCGTTTGGAGTCGGAGACGACCTCGAGGATGCCGGAGTCGACGAGTCGTTCGATGGCGCGGTAGGTGGCTGATTCTGTGGTCGTGGTGAGTTTGTTGGCTACCGCGATCGTGAGGATCGGGTGCTCGAGCAGGCTCGCTAGCAGGGTCTCGTCGGCGGAGCCGCCGCGTGGGCGGGCGTGGGTACGCCAGCGTTGGGGGAGGGTGGCCAGGGCGCGGGCGGAGTCGATGGCGGCTTCGCTGGCGTAGACCGCCGCGAGCGCCAGGTACACGACGAATTCGTCGGCGGCGCCGCCCCGGTAGGCGTCCAATTGCGCGAAGTAGCGGGAGGTGTCGGCGAGCATGACCGAGGAGAAGGGGACTGTCACCCGGTCGGTCAGGCCGCGCCGGCGCAGGATCGCGCTCATCAGTGCCCGGCCGATCCGGCCGTTGCCGCTGACGAACGGGTGGATCGACACGAACTGTGCGTGCGCGATCGCGGCCTGCACCAGAATCGGCAGGTCGTCGCGCGCGACGAAGGCCAGCAGGTCGGCCACCAAGGCGGGCACCAGTTCCGGCGGCGGTGGCACGTACAGGGCATTGAGCGGGGAGTAGTCGCTGCCGCCGATCCAGGTCTGCACCGTGCGGAACCGGCCTGCCTTCTCCCACTCCGGGGCGATCAGCACCCGGTGGGCGCTGAGCAGGTCTGCCTCGGTGATCCGGCCGGTCGCCGCCGCGTCGACCAGGTCGGTGAGGCTGCGCACCGCGCTGACTTGCGCGGCCGCTTCAGCGCGTGTCGCCGCGCCGCCGAAAGCTTTGCCGAATGCTCGCCAGCCCGCGTCGACGTGCTCGATGCGCGAGGACGCGACCGCCTCGGCGCGCAACAGGAACTCACGCAGTGACGCCGAATACTGGCCCTGGCCGGCTTCGAGGTGGGTCACCGCGATCAGAGCGGCCTCACTGGCCGATGTGGTTCGCCTGGAATCGAAGTCGAGGTCGGCGATGCATGGCGGGATGGACACCGCCATCCACTCGGGCGCGGAGCCGGCTCGCGATCCGTCGAGGGGCGTCCACGAGCGCTGCTCGACATGATGAGCAGGCCAATCCATGAGCTAGTACTGCACTTTCACTATCGGAAACGCGACTTGCTCTGCCGCTGTTCGTGTTTTCGGGGACAAACGCCACTAATGAGTCGACTACTCGCTGTTGGCATTTCAGAGCTCGGCGGCCGTCTCGCGGGCTCGCGCGACAGCTTCGGCGATGCCCCTGCGGTAGGGGAGGCCGTGGCCGGGCAGAACCATATCGGCGGCTACCGGCTCGAGCGTGCTGAGTGCGGCCAGGGTGGCGGGAGTGGAATGGTTGAAGAAGCTCGGAAGTAACTGGGGACCTATTGTTTTCGATGTCGGGTGGGCCGTGACGAGAGTGTCACCGGTGGCGATGGCGCCCGCCGCCGGCAGGTGGAAGGCGGAGTGGCCCGAGGTGTGGCCGGGGCAGGCGATCGGGACCGGGTTACCCGGAAAGTCCAGTGCCCCTTCGGTGGGGAAGGGTTGGATATGGGCGACGGTGTTCTTGCGCAGACCACCCGCCGCGGTGATCCGGGCGGCCCAAGCGATCGTGCTGCGATCGGTGAGCCGCTTGATCACATCCAGCGGAGTGGCCGACTCATGACACTCCCCACGCGCATGCTTCACCTCGACGGCGCTGGTGTACGCGGGAATCCCGTACCGCCGGTGCAGGTGATTCAGCGCGCCGACATGATCGAGGTGAGCGTGCGTGAGCAGGATGGCGACGATGTCCTCGGGGCGGTGGCCGAGTTCCCGCACCGCCCGCTCGATGACGCCGGCATCGCCGAGCCAGCCTGCGTCGATCAGCGTGAGGTCACGCCCGTCCCGCAGCAGGACCATGTTCACATCGGTGCCCCGGATGACGAACACCTCGTCGGCGACTTGCTGGTAACGCACTGATCGAATCCTCTCCTCGTCCCGTTGCCGCACGACGTCACTCCCTGACTAGCGGACGAGGAGAATCTCGACATCCATCCTGGCTTGTTCGGCGGCTTTGGCGAGCCGCGCGTCGCAGGTCACCAGTGGTGATTCGTTCTCGGCGGCCACCACCAGGTACGCCGCGTCGTAGGACGAGACGTTGTGGCTCAGCGCCCACACTCGCTCCAGAAGCGAGCTGTCCACGTCGACGTACTCGATGCCGGAGTACGCGAGTGCGCGGAACGCCTCGTTCGCGTCATCCTGATCGGTGTGCCGGGAGAGGACCGCCTTGCGGAGCGTGCGGATAACCTCGAGCGGCATGTGGGACGGGGCAACCCAGTCGATATCTTTGCCGAGTTCGAGCCTCGCGCGCTGCCCGAACTCGTCCTGCCACAACAACGCCGCGCACATCGCGGACGCATCGACAACGAGCACGAGCTAGTCCCGTCCGCTCCGGATGAACTCCACCATCTCGTCTGCGGGCATCGTCGTACCTCGCTGGATGTGCATATCCTCGAACAGTCGCTTGTTCCGCTCACGGCGGTACTCGCGTTCCAGGAGTCCGCGCAGGTACTGCTGGGTGGACTGCCCACGCTCCGCGGCACGCTTGGCAAGCACATCGCGGACCTCTTCGGGCACACCCTTGATCTGGATCGCGATAGTCATACCTCAGGATAGCATGCTCATGGCATGTTCATGCTCCGCACCAGTTCGGCTACCAGATCGTGACGCGCTCCGCCGGAGCCAGGTAGAGGTTGTCGGTGTCGGTGACGTCGAAAGCCTCGTAGAAGCTGTCGATATTGCGGACCACCGCGTTGCAGCGGAACTCCGGCGGGGAATGGGGGTCGACGGCGAGGCGGCGGATGGCTTCTTCCTGGCGGGCCTTGGTGCGCCAGACCTGGGCCCAGCCGTAGAAGACGCGTTGCAGGCCGGTGAGGCCGTCGATGATCGGGGGTTCGGTGCCGTCGAGGGAGATCATGTAGGCGGCCAGGGCGATGGACAGGCCGCCCAGGTCGCCGATGTTCTCGCCGATGGTGAACTGGCCGTTGACGGTGTGCTCGTCGTCGAGATCGGCGGGGGAGAGCACGTCGTACTGGTCGATCAGCGCCTTGGTGCGCTTGCCGAATTCGGCGCGGTCGGCGTCGGTCCACCAGTCCTTCATATTGCCGTCGCCGTCGTATTTGGCGCCCTGATCGTCGAAACCGTGGCCGATCTCGTGGCCGATCACCGCGCCGATACCGCCGTAGTTGGCGGCGTCGTCGGCGTTGGAGTCGAAGAACGGCGGTTGCAGGATCGCGGCCGGGAAGACGATCTCGTTCATGCCGGGGTTGTAGTAGGCGTTCACCGTCTGCGGGGTCATGAACCATTCGCCACGATCGACCTCGCCACCCAGTTTGCCCAGGTCACGGTCGTGGTCGGCGGCGTAGCCCCGGCGGTAGTTGCCGACCAGGTCGGCGGCGTCGATCTCGACGGCGGAGTAGTCGCGCCAGGTGTCGGGGTAGCCGATCTTGGGGGTGAACTTCTCCAGTTTGGTCAGCGCGGCCGCGCGGGTGTCGGGACCCATCCACTCCAGCTCGGCGATATTGCGGCGATAGGCCTCCTGCAGATTGGCCACCAGCTCGACCATGCGGGCCTTGGCCTGCGGCGGGAAGTGCCGGGCCACATACAGTTTGCCGACAGCCTCGCCGAGCAGCTCTTGCACCAGCGACACCCCGCGCTTCCAGCGCTCCCGGTTCTCCTGGGCGCCGGTGAGGGTGCGGCCGTAGAAGTCGAAATTCTCCTCGACGATCTCGTCGGTGAGGAAGGCCGCACGCGCGTGCAGTACCTGCCAGGCCGCCCAGTCCTGCCAATCCCGTTGCGGCAGTTCAGTCCAGGCGTTGGCGAAGGCGGTGACATAGTCGGGCTGGCGCACGACCAGTTCGGCGAACAGCTCGGCGCCGTCGCGGTCCAGGCCGGTGGCGATCGCGGTTACCCAGGCGGCCCAGTCGAATTCGGGATGCTCGGCGACCAGGTCGGCGAAGGTGGTGAGGTTGTAGCTCTTCTCGGCATCGCGGCGGCGGACCACGTCCCAATGTCCCGCGGCGAGTGTGTGTTCCAGGTCGAAGACGCGGCGGGCGGCGTCGGCCGGATCGGCGGGGAGCAGGCCGGCCAGCGCCGGATCGGCGGCGGCGAGGGTGAACATCTTGGCGATGTGCGCGCGGTAGGCGTCGCGGATCTCGGCGAACTCCTCGGACCGGTAGTACGACTCGTCCGGCAGGCCGATGCCGGACTGGGTCGCGTGCACCAGGTAGCGGGTGGAATTCTTGTCGTCGGTGTCGACGTAGTAGCCGAGCGCGCCACGCACACCCGTGCGTTGCAGGCTGCCCAGCAGCGCGGCGAACGCGCGCGAGTCGGCAACCTCGGCGATGGCGCGCAACTCGGCCGCGATCGGGGTGAAACCGGCCGCGGCGACGGCCTCGGTGTTCATGAAACTCGCGTACAGATCGCCGATCTTGCGGGCGTCGGCGTCGCCGCCCGCACCCGCCGCACTGTCCTGGATGATCGCCTGCACATCGAGTTCGGCCTGGTCGTAGAGGGTGCGGAAGGCACCGTCGACCGCGCGGTCGGCCGGGATCTCGTACCCGGCCAGCCACTGCCCGTTGACATGCGCGAACAGATCGTCCTGCACCCGCACATCGTGATCACGGAAGGACAGATCGATACCGGAGGGGCTGCTCAGATCGGAGGTCACGCGCTCCAGTATGCAGGGACACGGCGGTCGGCGCCGCTGGGTTCCCGGCTCGGGTCCTTGCCCGGAGCGGGCCGGTTCCCCGGCGATGTTTCAGCGCCTGCTCGACGTCGTCACCGCCGAGGCCGAGCAGCAAGTCGGTCGTGCCCGCGTCCGCGCGCACTGTGGCGGTGGCGGCCGTCCTCGTCGCCGGCGACGATCGTCTCCGCGACATTGCGCTGGCCCTGGCGGTCCAGTAGTGCGGTCGCTGATGAAGCCGAGCGCGGCCGCGATCTCGGCCCGCATCGCGAAGACGACGTACCACCGACGGAGGGTCGTCGACGTGCTCGATGTGGCGGTCTGTCGCTGCGGCGCCGACGACGACCACCTGACCCGCGTACTGATCCACAGGCTGCGGACCAAGGCGAACGCGGCGCCGGACTAGTTGTTGGCGCGCTCGATGGCGCGGCGGACCAGGCCGCGGATACCGGGGAGCCCGATGGCGCGCAGCATCAGTTCCCCGGCCACGACCTGTGCGCGTGACGATGGGGCGAAGCGGCTGATTCCTTTGCGGGCCAGGGCCTGTCGTTTGCGCACTTCCGGGCGCAACGAGGTCTCCCAGGTGTCGAGTGCGGCCGGGATGTCGTCGCCGGCTGTCGCCAGCGCGTCGCCGAGACGGTCGGCGCCGTCGAGGGCAAGGGCGGCGCCGTAACCGGCGAAGACCGTGACGCACCAGGCCGCGTCGCCGAGCAGGACGACCCGGCCGTGACTCCAGCGATCCAGCACGATCTGGCCCACCGTGTCGAAGTAGGCGGGGGCGGGATCGACGTCGAGCTGGCGGACAGCATCGACGACGCCCCCGCCGAGGTCCCCGAACGCCCGGGCGAGCGCCGGTGCGGCGCCGAGCGCCAGGTCGACGCCCGGGTCAGGGCAGCGGTAGGCGAAGAACGCCGAGGACCGTTCGGGTCCGAGATTCATCACCGCGGCCGTGCGTCCGGGTCCGATGAAGGTGGTGCCCGCACCCTCCGGGACGTGCTCGGGAACCGTTTCCAGCGGGAACGCGCCGACCATGTGGCCCAGGTCGACGAAGTAGTCGCGCTCGGCGCCGAAGACGAGTTCGCGGACCCGGGAGTGCACGCCATCGGCCCCGACGAGGAGGTCGGCGTGCAGAAGGGCGCCATCGCTGAGGGTGACCACGACTTCCTCCGCGGTCTGGGCGACGGTCTGCACCGTGGTACCGAACCGGATGTCGACCAGGTCGGCGACCGCGCTGTACAGCGCCGCCTCCAGATCGCCCCGGAACACGCTCAATGCCCGGTTCCCGACCGCCGCCTCGGCCACCGCGGCCGGAACCCGGAACTTCTCCCTTCCGTCCGCGTGCACGAGGACGGAGGTGAAGAACCCGATATCGCGCGCCGCCAACGCCGGGACGAGCCCGAGCCGTTCGGCGGCGTCGTACCCGGGTCCGTGCAGGTTCACCAGATATCCGCTGCTACGACGGCTCGGCGCGCGTTCGATCACGACCACGTCCCACCCCTGCCGACGCAGCCGCAACGCGGCGGCCAACCCCGCGATACCGGCGCCGACGACCGTCGCCCGCCTACCCGATCCATCTTTCATCACCATGCCGTCAACCCTAAGTTGACGATGCTGCAATCGTCAACCCTAAGTTGACGATCAGGCGGAGGCTGCCGGGCCTCGAAGCGATGACATTTCTTCAGTTCGAGCCTGGTCGTCGAAGCGCTCGCGGGCGCGCTCGACCTCGGGCAGCGTGGTCGTGACCCAGCGCAGGAGGGCGTCGATGAGGTCTTGCAACGACCGGCCGAGGGAGGTGAGCCGGTACTCGACGGCGACGGGTCGCGTACTTGTGACCACGCGCTCGACCATCCCGTTGCGCTCCAAGCGGCGGAGTGCGGCGGTGAGTGACTTCTGCGTCACGGCGGGGATCGTTCGACGCAGTTCGTTGAAGCGCAGGGACCCGTGTTCGCACAGTGTGTCGAGGACCTGAAGTGACCACTTGTCGAGCACGTGGTCGAGCAGTTCGCGGTGTTGCTCGGTGAGCTGAGGGCTGACCGAATGGGGTGGAGCGGTTTCCGGCATGACACCTAGTTTCGTTGAAGTTCCCTTTGAGTACCAGGTATACATCAGATACCAACACCAACAGCGAAAGGAACACCATGGCAGTACAGCTGCTCACCCCGGAGGGCATGTTCAGTCCTGTTCCGTACCACCATGTTTCGATCAGCACGGGTACTCGTCACGTACACGTGGCCGGCCAGATCGCGCGCGACGCCGACGGCAATCCCGTCGCGACAGGCGACCTCACCGGTCAGGTCGCGCACGCACTGCGCAACACCGCACTGGGCCTCGCCGGCGCCGGGGCGAGCTTCGCCGACGTGGTGCGGCTGCGCTTCTTCGTCACGCACTGGACCCCGGACAAGTACCACGACTTCATCGCGGGAATCGAGCGCGTCGCAGACGAACTCGAACTACCGCAGCCGCTGCCGCCCCTGTCGGCGATCGGCGTCGACTACCTGTTCGAGCCCGACGTTCTCGTCGAGGTCGAGGCATACGCCGTGCTCGACTGACTACGGAGTTGGCTGGTTCTTGCACGTATGCGTCGGGTGTTCGGCCGTTCCCGAGATCAGGGTCCTCTGCGGCGAGCTCGGCCCAAATTTCACTCAACGCCCGTACGTTCCTCGCCGTCTCGCTCGGTCATTTGCGGTCCATGCTGCGGACAATCCGGTCACCCAACGGCCGTTCCAGATCGACAATGAGGAAGCCACGTTGCCCTGTCAGCGGTTCCTGCTGACACGGCTCCATCCCTTTGCGCAGTCCACGGGAAAGGGTGACATCGACCGATCCAGGCGTTTCGACAGCGCTGACGTCGTAACCGTAGCTCGGACAGTCCCGAAGTTCGAACGGAAGATGCACCGCCAGCTTCGTATCGCCGTCATCCACGTCGTATGACTCGAACGTCATCACCTGGACATGGTCGAGGTCGGCAGATCTTGCCAGCAGGAGCGGCTCGCCTTTCGAATCGCGCGGCGCTGGAACCGCCACCAGGGCCCACGACGCCTCAGGGCCCTGAGAAGGTGTGGCTTCGGAATTCGGCGCGGGGGTCGTGACCGTCCGCGTACCCGGTCCGGCGGCCTCCTCGGCCGAACAGCTGAGCACACCGGCGCTCAGCGCCGCAGCGATCGCTCCGGCGACGAGCATTCTCGACCGAGTGGCGGAAGCGATCCTAGGCACAGACGAATTCGTCGTCGCGGACGCCGGCGGTGAAGGCTTCCCATTCGGGGGCGGTGAAGTGGAGGAGGGTGTCTTCGTGGCGGAGGGTGGCTGAGCCGTCGAGGCTGACGTGGGCGACGAGGTCGGGGTGGCGGCGGTGGGTGAGCAGGCAGTGTAAGAAGGCTGTCCACAGGGTGGTGTCGACGGTGATGATGGGCTCGTCCGAACCGATGTTGCGGGGGTTGCGACGGAATTTGCTGTCGCGTATCTGGATGGTGTCGCCATCGAAGCGGACCTCGACACATTGGTTGCCGTTATTGGAGCGTGACGAGGTGAACCAGCCGTGTTCGGCCGGGCGGCGTCGAGCGGTGGTGGACATACCCCGAATCCTACACGCTCGCATACTCGCTGATCAGCGCGAGAGATTCGGTGCGGGACAGGGATTGCTCGCGGGCCCGCAGGTAGGCGAAGCCGAGATCGCGGACCTGCTCGACGTCCTCGACCGGACCACCGAAGACCGCGCTCTCGGCCCAGGCGAAGGTAGGTAGCTGATCGCTTGCGAAATCGAGCAGATGGAAGCTGGAACCGCCCAGCACCGCACCTTCGGGCGCGCTGAACGGGATGACCCGCACGTCGACGGTGTCCAGTTCGCGCACCAGCTGGGCCAGGTGCCGCAACTGACCGCGCAGCACCTCGGCCCCGCCGGTCTGCTGCCGCAGCGTGGCCTCGGACAGGACGGCGGTGAGCTCGAGCGGATCCGGGCCACGCAGCCGCTGCTGGCGGCGCAGCCGGATCGCCACCAGCTGGTCGACCTGGACCGGCCGGATCATCACATCGGCGCTGATCAGCGCACGCGCATACGCCTCGGTCTGGAGCAGACCGGGCACCAGCAGACTGTCGTAGCTGCGGATGCTGAGCGCGCCGGCCTCCATGCCGTAGAGCCGCTGCAGCTCGGGGCCGATCAGGGCCGAGGCGGTCGACCACCACCCGCGCTGCTTGCTGACCTCGAGCAGGGCGAGCAGTTCGCGGCGCTCCTCGGCGGTGACATCGAGGACATCGAGAACCGGCTCGATGGTGGTGCGGGTGAGCACCCGCCTGCCCTTCTCCACATGCGACCAGTTCGCGGGCGTGAAGCCGACGCGGCGGGCGAAACCGGCCGAGTCGAACCCACGCTGCTCGCGCAGCTCACGCAGGCGCAGCACCAGTTCCCAGCGCGCGGCCGTCGGCGAAACGGGAGCCATGCGGCCACATCGTACGCCGATCGACACACCAGCTATTGACTATTGTCAGGCGGGTTGTGCGGCACTAGGCTGCTATAAGCGTCAATTTTCTCTCGCGTCCAGCCGTTATGGAAAAGTTTCCCGATCCACCCGGTCGTGATGCAACGGTTCTTCCGAATCCAGCGAACCAACAGCTACATCGAGTACACCGTCGACAGAGACGAGGTCTGATGAGCACGTCGCGCACTGAAGACAAGGGCGGATATACCGTCGCCGAGGAATACACGGCGACGCAGGACGCGCTGGCACGGTGTCGCCACTACCGCAAGCACAACGGGCTCTACGGCATTGTCGACTCCACACTGGGGCGGATCATGCTCGAAATCGGCGCGGTCGGCGCCGTGGTCATGCCATCGACCCTGGGCGAACGGGTCCGCGGGCTGCTCACCGGCCGTGGCCTGCGGTGCGGGCCGATCATCGCCCATCCGCGCTCCGGGCGCTGGACCTTCCTGACCGGCCCCACCGACAACTCCTACCTCGACACCGTGCTGTTCGCCGAGCTGTTCCGGGTGTGCGCCTCGGTAGCCCTGCCCGGCAGCGAGATCGTGCTGCCCTCCCCGGCCGACGAACGCAGCGGCTACCGCCGGTGGGTGCAGGGGCCCGACGGCGACTATCGGCCGGATTTCGCCCAGATAGTCGCCGCGACCAGGACCAATGCCCGGTCGGCCGCACTGCTCAGCGAGCCGGGCTCGGCGTAGTCGGGAACTTGCTCTCCAGCGTGGTGGAGAAATCGTCGAGGCACTTCTGGATCGCGGTCTGGTCGTTGCCCGCCTTGTTCAGGCAGCTGACGTAGTCGGCGCCGCCGGTCTCCTCGACGACCTTCCAGGCGAAAACGCCGACCAGCACGCCGATCACGATCGAGAGCAGGCCGAGCACCAGGCCGAAGCCGGCCATCACGCCACCGCCCGCGGTCCCCGAGCGCGCCTTGATCAGCGCGATCAGCCCGAAGATCACCGCGAGCACACCGAAACCGATGCCGCCGAACACCGTCCACGACGACAGCAACGCGATGATGCCGAGGACCAGCGCGGTGATCGCCAGGCCCTTACCCGGCGGACGCTGGTATTGCCCGCCCGGTGGCGGATACTGGCCGCCCGGCGGTGGGTACTGGCCTCCCAGTGGTGGATACGACATCTGCTTCCCCTCTCTTCGGCGCGGCCGTCAGCCGCGCGAACTGTCACCCAGCCGGGCGTGCATCTCCCACACCAGGATCTCGGCGTCACCGCGCGGGCGCACGCGCTGGCCGCCGGTGCGGGTCATCCGCACCGCGTCACCCTGGGCCAAGGTACCGGCACCTTCCAGCTCGACCTCACCGCGCGCGACGAAAACATGCAGGTAGGGAGCATCGGGCAGGGTGATTCCGGCACTGCCGGCGGGCATTCTGGCCGCGTGCATCGCCGCATGCGAGGAGTTGATCGCGATGGCGGTGCGGTCGCGGTAGCGGGGCAGGCCCGACGCCACGGTGATCAGCTCGCCGCGCGCGAGTTCGGCATCGATCTCGAGCTGCTGATAGCCCGGGTCGACGCCCGGTTCGTCGGGCACCACCCACATCTGGACGAAATGCACCGGCTCGTCGTGTTCGGGCTGCGCGGCGTCGAGTCGCCAGGAATCGTTCTTCTCCGAGTGCAGGATGCCGGTGCCCGCGCTCATCCGCTGGGCCAGACCGGGATAGATGACGCCGTTGTGGCCGAGCGAATCCTGGTGCACCAGGCTGCCACCGAGTACCCAGGTGACGATCTCCATGTCCCGGTGCGGGTGGGTGTCGAAGCCCTCGCCGGGCAGCACCACGTCCTCGTTGTTCACCAGCAGCAGGCCGTGGTGGGTGTTGTCGGGGTCGTAGTGCTCGCCGAAGGAGAACGAATGCTTGGAATCGAGCCAGGAGATGCGCGTCTTCAGCCGGTCGCCACCGCGATGCAGCTCGATCCGGGGTGTCGTCGGTGTGGGCATCACCCCTCAATTCTGGCACCACTATCCTCCAGAGGTGTCGACTCATCGCCCTGACGGCTCCGAATCGGGGAGTGAGCGGCCGATCCCGATCCGCGATCTGCTCCGCGACCCACGCCCGCTGATCCGCCGCAATCCGCAGATGCCGCGGCTGGCGGTGCTGCGGTTGGCGGCCCAGTTCGGTGACGGCATGTTCCAGGCGGCGCTGTCGGGCGCGATCCTGTTCAACCCCGAACGCGAGACCGATCCGCTGGCCATCGCCGCCGGTTTCGCGGTGCTGCTGCTGCCGTATTCGGTGCTCGGACCGTACGCGGGCGCGCTGCTGGACCGCTGGGATCGGCGGACCGTGCTGCTGGTCGCCAGTGTGGCCAGGGCGCTGCTGATCGCGGCGACCGCGCTGTGCCTGTTCGCCGGGGTGGGGGAGTCGGCGCTGTTGCTGCTGGCGCTGGCGACGGTGGGTGTGAGCCGGTTCGTGCTGGCCGGGGTGTCGGCGGCGCTGCCGCGCGTACTCGAACAGCGGTGGCTGGTGCCGATGAACTCGCTGCTGGCGACGGTGGCCTCGGCCTGCGCTGGGATCGGCGCCGCGGCCGCGGTGGCGGTGATCGCGATACTCGGGGCCGGTGACAGCGCCTCGGCGGTGGCGGTGACGCTCAGTGGCGTCGGCTCGGTGATCGGGGCGGTACTCGCCATCGGGTTCCCCGCGCTGGTGCTCGGGCCCGAAAGTGGTTCGGCCGGTTCGCAGAGCACGGTGCACGCCATCGCGACCGGACTGCGCACGGGTGCGCGGGCGGTCTGGGCATCGGTGCAGGTGACGACCGCGATGATCGGCATCGGCGCGCATCGCATCGTGTTCGGGATGAACACGCTGATCATGGTGCTGGTGCTGCGTCAGCCGACCGGGGAGACCCAGATGACCGGCGGGCTGGTCGGTTTCGGCGTCGCGATCGGCTTCGCCGCGGCCGGCATGCTGCTCGCGGCGATTCTCACGCCGATCCTGGTCCCCCGGCTGGGCAGGCCGCGCACCGTGCTGGTCGGCCTGGTGACCGCGATCGCGGTGCAGCTGACGCTGGTGACCCCGATCGCGGTGGCCGCCGCGGGCAACGACCACGCGCACCGGCTGCTGCTGGCCGGGGCGTTCGGCCTCGGCCTCGCCGGGCAGACAATCAAGCTGACCGGCGACGCAAGCATGCAGATCGACATCGACGACGACCAGCGCGGCCAGGTGTTCGCCCTGCAGGACACCGTTTTCAACATCACCTTCGTGCTGGCGATCGCGGTGGCCGCGCTGGTGATCCCCGAGGACGGCCGGTCGCTGGGCGTCGTGCTGGCCGGGGCCGGGGTCTACGCGCTCGGCATCCTGGCCGTCGCGGTCAACTCCCGGCGAGCCAGGGCGGCCGGCTGACCGGCTCGGCGGGCTCCTGGGCGAGGACCGACCGGTGGTCGACACCGACCGGGATGTCCGGGAACAGCTCGACCGCCGCCGCCAGGGTGTCGACCGGAATGTCGCACTCGGGTAAGGGGAGTGGTTCGCACTCCCACTCGGCGGATCCGCCGTCGAACCCTTGCCACAGGGTGTCGGCGCTCGCGGTGTCGGCCAGTACTAGGTCTGTCTGACCGGCCCAATGGTCGTCGATCCCGGTTCCGAAGTCGTACCCGATTTCGTTCACATCTGTTTGGACGCACGGCAACGGCGTTCGGTTCCGGTAAGTTCTCCGCGCAGCAGAGGTGTTCGCCGGGACACCGTTTCGAGGAGCACATGTGCGCACCACACCGCCTGGATCAGCGGCATTGGGGGTGGCACTCGCCGCCCTGCTGGTCGTGCCCGCCCAGGCCGCGCCACAGCCGTGGGCGCCGCCACCGGTGAATGTGTGCGGCGAAACGGGATTCGACCCGCTCAACCGGTTGCCCGATCCGTCGGCGCCGCCCGCCCCCGCGCTGCCCCCGAGTTTCGACATCCCGGTCCCGGTCCCGCAGCTGACGCCGGTGCCGGTACCCGATCCGCCCCAGGACAAGACCCGCGTCGCACAGGCACCGCTGCCGAGCGACCCGTGCCAGAACCCGTGCCCCGAGGTCACCGACGTCCCGCAGCCGGCGGCCGAGTCGACCGAGACGTCCACCGGTTCCGCCGATTTCCTGCCGCGGATCCGGATAAAGCCGGAGATCGAGCCCATCCCGATCCCGGTACCCGGCGAGGACGGCGAACCAGCCCAGCCCGCACCCGAGACCGTGATCCGCCCGATCGAGCCGGGACCGGCCGCCGCACCGGTCATGCCCTCGGTGGTGGAGTCGGTGCGGCTGGTCGAGCAGGTCACCGGGCACGGCTCGGCCAACCGGACCGACAAGCGCTGGCAGGTCAACGGCACCGACCTCGGCCTGTTCTGGGAGACCGAACCGGGCAAGGTCGCCATGGTCTTCGGTGACACCTTCGGCGACGGCTGGGTCTACGGCGGCGCGGGCGCCGACACCGCCGACTGGCGCTCCAACGTGCTCGCCTACAGCTCCGACCGCGACCTGGCCGACGGCCTGCGCATCGATGCGATGGTGCAGGACAAGCCCTGTCACGCCGCCGAACTGCTGGGCAGCCGCAAGATCAAGAACTGGGAGACCACCACCATCCCCACCTCGGGCTTCGCCCTGGGCGAGCGGCAGTTCATGAGCTACATGTCGGTCAACCACTGGTCGCGGATCCCGGGCATGTGGCTGACCAACTACGGCGGCCTCGCCTACTCCGACGACGGCGGCCAGACCTGGACCAAGGATCAGCACGCGCGCTGGGAGAACCTGTTCGGGCTCGGCAAGTTCCAGGTCGCGGCGATGGTGCCGCACGGCGACTACGTCTACATGTTCGGCACGCCCAACGGGCGGGTCGGGATGATCGGCCTGGCCAGGGTGCGTAAGGACGACGTGCTCAACAAGACCGCCTACCAGTATTGGGTGGACGGCAATTGGGCGCCGGCGGCGGAGAATTCGGCGACGCCGCTGGCACTCGGCACCGCCAGCGAACTGTCGGTGCGCTTCGACGCCGACAGCGGGCAGTGGCAGATGATCTACCTGGACTCGGTCGCGGGCAAGATCGTGCTGCGCACGGCCGCCGAGCCACAGGGCGCCTGGACCGTCGCGGTGCCGCTGCTGTCCACCGAGGACTATCCGAAGGCCTACGGCGGCTTTATCCATCCGTGGTCGACCGGGCGCGATCTGTATTTCACGATGTCGGCGTGGGACAGCTACAACGTCTATCTCATGCACGCGCGGCTGCGCTGAGTCCTCACCGCACCGGGACGAACCGCAACCGGTCACCGGGCCTGGCCTGGGCCACCCGGTCGACATCGGCGTCGAGCACCACCGCGATCACCGGATAACCGCCGGTGATCGGGTGATCGGCGAGGAAGACGACCGGCTGCCCGCTCGGCGGCACCTGCACCGACCCGAGCGCGACACCCTCGGCGGGCAGTTCCCCGCCGATCGCGCGGACCAGGGGCGGACCGTGCAGGCGATCCAGGCGCACGCCGACGCGGTCGGTATCGGGCGAGACCACCCAGGAACCGGCGAACAACCGGTCCGGTTCGGTGAACCAGTCGGCCCGCGGACCGGGCACCGCGCGCACCGCCAGCACCTCGGGCGGCACCGGGACCGGCGCGAACTCGACCGTCGGCAGCGAACGCGGCGGGTGACCGACCGGCAGCTGAGTACCCACCCGCAGTGGCGCTGGGCCGATCCCGGACAGGGTGTCGCGGCTGCGGGAACCGAGCACCTTCGGCACATCGATGCCGCCGCGCACGGCGACATAGCTGCGCAGGCCGGAATCGGCCAGGCCTAATCGCAGCACCTTGCCCTCGTCGAGTTCGAGGACGCTGGCATGGCCGACCGGGGTGCCGTTCACACTCGCAGGCACCGGCGCGCCGGTCACCGCGACGGTCAGGTGCCCGTCGGCGCGCAGCGCCAGCCCGCCCAGCAGCACCTCGATGCCGGCCAGGTCTTCCGGGTTGCCGACCAGCCGGTTCGCCAGCCGGAGCGCGGCGCGATCGGCGGCGCCCGCCTGGCCGACGCCGGAATCGAACCACCCGGGCCTGCCCAGGTCCTGGATCGTCGCGAGCGGCCCCACCCGCTCGATGAAGATCAGCATGCTCGTCACTCCCCGATTCGCTGTCGCGGCGGCGCGTCGTTGAGCAGCCTTGGGGTTATTCCTCGGTCGCGGTCTCGACGAAGCGAATCGCCGAGCCCGCTCGCACCAGCGCGGGCGGGTCACGCTCGACCACCCACATCCGCAGATCGGTCCGTCCGATCAGCTGCCAGCCACCCGGTGTACCCCGCGGATACACCGCCGAATAGCCGCCCGCCAGTGCCACCGCGCCGGGCGGGATGGCGGTGCGGGCGCGATCGCGGCGCGGCACCGTCAACCGGCCGTCGGGGGAGGTCAGGTAGCCGAAACCGGGGGCGAAACCGACGAAGGCGCAGCGCCAGACGGTGCCCGTGTGCGCGGCGATCACCTCCGCCACCGACATATCGAGCAGCCGGGCGACCTCGGGCAGATCGGCGCCGTCGTAGCGGACCGGGATCTCCACGATGTCCTCGGCAATGTCGTTGCCCGGCACTGTTCCACGGGAAACATCGGGCGAATCCGGCTGTGGTGGTTCCTGATCCAGCCGTTCGAGCAGCGCGACCAGTTCCCGGCGGACCTGCACGCCGTAGCTCACCGCATGCATGGTGACCAGCACGGTTTCCGCCGCGGGCAGCACATCCTGGACACCGGCTATGGCATGCACCCGCAGGGCAGAGGCCAGCCGCTGCACCGGGCGCGGATCGTCGAGGGTGATGAGCATGGCGCGATCGCCCGCGGGGCGGATCCGCGCGTTCCAGTCGTCCATCCTGCCTCCCACCCTCAGCTGAACGGCTCCACCGGTACCCCCGCCTCGTCGAGCGCCCCGCGGATCCGGCGGGCCATCTCCACCGCGGCAGGTGAGTCGCCGTGCACGCACACACTCGCCACGGACACAGCGACCGTGCCGGGACCGTCTACGGTACGCGCGGTCCCCGACAGTGCAAGAGAAACAGCCTGTGCCACGGCCTCGTCGGGCGCGAGCACCGCCCCGGCTACGCCGCGCGGGGCGAGCGTGCCGGTCGTGGTGTAGGCGCGATCGGCGAACCCCTCGGCCACGAACCGCACACCGAGGCGGCTCGCCGCACGTTCCAGTTCGGTGTCGGCCGGGCCGAGCAGCGCCAACCCCGGCCCGGACTCGGCCACCGCGGCCAGCACCGCATCGGCGAGCACCCGGTCCTTGGCGGCCGCGTGATACAGCGCGCCGTGCGGCTTCACGTAGTGGACCCGGTCACCGGCGGCCCGGGCGAAGGCGGCCAGCGCGCCGATCTGATACAGCACCTCGTCGCGCAACTCGGCGGGGGCGATGGCGATATCGCGGCGGCCGAAACCGACCAGATCCCGATAGCCGACATGGGCGCCGATCCGCACCCCCTTGGCCACCGCGAGTTCGCAGGTGCGCCGCATGATCGCCGGGTCGCCGGCGTGGAAGCCGCAGGCGATGTTGGCGCTGGTCACGATGTCGAGGACGGCGGCGTCGTCGCCCATGCGCCAGGGGCCGAAGCCTTCGCCCAGATCACTGTTGAGGTCCAGCGGCATGCGTCGACCATAGCCGCCGTCGGCCCGGCCAAGTACGCTCAGACCCATCATGGCCACGTATTTCGATCCGAAGTCCTGGTCACTGTCGGGCGCCGTCGACCTGGGCAGACGCCTGCTCGACCCGTCGTGGATCGACCAGTGGCTCGGCTTCACCACGTCCTGGGCCGATCCGGTCGCCGACCTGGGCTCGGGCACCGTCACCGCACTCATGCCCGATGTGCTGATCACCGTGCTCAGCGAGGGCATCCTCAGCCGCTTCGGCGGCCAGGAGATCAACGCCACGCTGCTCGGACACGACCTGACCGCCACCCTCGACGTGCTCAAGGTGCGCAGACGCGGCGCCCACTTCCAGTCCAAGACCGTGCTCTCCGACCTGGTCTGGGACTCGCATCCGTTCCAGACGGTGACGGTGATCGCGCACGGCGTGCGGCTGATCCCCGGCGTGCCGACCAAGGTCCGGGTCCAGCAGCTCGACATCGAAGGCACCATCGAGATCGGCGCCCTGCTGGCATGGGTGGACGCGCAGAACCTGGAATGGCGGGTCCGGCTCGACGAACACGGCAACATCCTGGCCAAGCACCGCACCCGCAAGATGAGCGCCGTGGTGGACGCGCAGGTCTACGACAACCTGCTCACCATCGACATCCGCAAGGCCAGCTGGCACGGCATCCGCCTGCCCCGCCGCGCGGTACAGACCCCGGCGCTGCTGCTCGACGACCTGCCCAACCGGGCCAGCATCTCCTTCGCGCACCGGCGCGGTGACGTGGTGAAGTTCCGGATCGAACTGCCCGAGACGACGGGCTCGTTCGACCTGGCGCAGATGCGCTCGGCGATCATCGCGGGGACCGAACTGATCGTGTTCTGATCAGGACTGCTGTGACCACCATTCCCGCAGGGCGGCTTCGGCTTCCTCGCGGGTCATCGGGCCACGGTCCAGGCGCAGGTCCTTGAGGTATTTCCAGGCCTTGCCGACCTGCGGACCCGGCTGCAGACCGAGCAGTTCCATGATCGCGTTGCCGTCCAGGTCAGGACGCACCCGCGCCAGGTCCTCCTGCGCGCGCAGCGTGGCGATGCGGTCTTCGAGCTCGTCGTAGGTGGAGCGCAGCGCGGCCGCGCGCCGCTTGTTGCGGGTGGTGCAGTCGGCGCGGACGAGTTTGTGCAGGCGATCGAGCAGGTCGTCGGCGTCGGTGACGTAGCGGCGCACCGCCGAATCGGTCCACTGGCCCTTTCCGTAGCCGTGGAAACGCAGGTGCAGGAACACCAGGCGCGCAACCTCTTCAGTGAACGCCTTCGGGTACTTCAGCGCGCGCATGCGCTTGCGCACCATCTTCGCGCCGACCACCTCGTGGTGATGGAAGCTCACGCCGCCGCCGGGTTCGTTGCGCTTGGTGTCGGGTTTGCCGATGTCGTGCAGCAGCGCCGCCCAGCGCAGCACCAGGTCGGGGTCGCCTTCCTCCTGGTCGATGGCCTGCGCGAGCACGGTCAGCGAATGCTGGTAGACGTCCTTGTGCTGGTGGTGCTCGTCGATCTCGAGCTTCATCGCGGGCACCTCGGGCAGCACCCGCTGGGCCAGCCCGGTGTCGCACATGAGGTTGATGCCGTCGATCGGATGGTCGGCGCCGATCAGTTTGTCGAGTTCGGTGCGCACCCGTTCAGCGGTGATCCGGTCGATCTGCTCGGCCATCTCCACGATCGCCGTGCGCACCCGCGGGGCCACCTCGAAACCGAGCTGGGCGACGAACCGGGCCGCGCGCAGCATGCGCAGCGGGTCGTCGTCGAACGAATCCCGCGGCAGCGCCGGGGTATCGAGGACGCCGTCGAGCAGCGCGTCCAGGCCGTTGAGCGGGTCGACGAACTCCAGCGACCCGTCGGCGGCGATCTTCACGGCCATCGCATTGACGGTGAAATCGCGGCGCACCAGGTCACCGTCGAGCGAATCACCGAAGCTGACCTCTGGATTGCGCGAGACCCGGTCATAGGTGTCGGCCCGGAAGGTGGTGATCTCGAGCTGCTGATCGTCCTTGGCCGCCGACACCGTCCCGAACACCAGACCACCGGTGTCCCACAGATGATCAGCCCACCCGCGCAACAGCTCCTGCACGACCTCCGGCCGCGCATCGGTGGTGAAATCCAGATCGTTGCCCAACCGCCCGAGCACCGCGTCCCGCACACTGCCACCGACAAGATAAAGGGAATGCCCCCGCTCGGCGAACATCGCACCCAGCGGTGTCAACACATCCGCCAACTGCCCCAACGTCACCGCCGCACCGGCCAGCAATCGGGCACGGCGATCCGCCACAGCATCGGGGACAACGTCGGGGGAAACCACGAGAAGCAAGCTTACTGTTCCCGTCGAACCACTTTCCGCGAAGTCCGCATGACAGCACTCCCAGCCCGCACATCCCGACCCCGAGGAGGGATCCGCCGCGCAGCGGCGGGTTCGCGGCCGTCCCGTCGATCAGGTGCCGTTGCGTAGGCGACGAAGGAGCAAGCAACGGTGCCTGATCGACGGGACCCAAGGGGCCGCGAACCTCGAGCGCGCCAGCGCTCCAACCGACACAGCTAAGCTGGGCGGGTGTCTCCTCCGGCCGATCGCGCGAACAGTCGACGCCGCCAGCCGCGGCGTCGCGGGTCGGCGGGCAATGCCGGCAAGCCGCGCATGCGGACGGTGCGTGAGACCTCGGCCGGTGGGCTCGTCGTCGACGGGCTCGACGGGCCGCGTGAGCTGCGCTGCGCCGCGCTGATCGGGCGGACCGACCGGCGGGGCAGGCTGCTGTGGTCGCTACCCAAAGGGCATATCGAGCAGGGCGAGACCTCCGAGCAGACCGCCATGCGGGAGGTCGCCGAGGAGACCGGGATCATCGGCGAAGTGGTCGCCGAACTGGGCAGTATCGATTATTGGTTCGTGACCGAGGGCAGGCGGGTACACAAGACTGTGCACCATTTCCTGCTCCGCTCACTCGGCGGTGAACTCTCCGATGCCGACGTCGAGGTGACCCAGGTTGCGTGGGTCCCGTTGAGCGAGTTGGATTCCCGATTGGCCTACGCCGACGAACGGCGGCTGGCCGAAGTGGCGAACCGATTGATCGACCGGATGGAGACCGGCAAGCGATGACGGGTGGACTGTTCCGGCTGATCACGGCGGTCCTGACCATCTTGGGTTCGGTGACGCTGCTCCCTGCGGTCGCGCACACGCAGCCGAGCGGGTCGGCGACACCGAAGTTCCTCAAGCTCACTCTCGACGCGGTGGCGCCGGGGACGGTCACCACGGCCAGCGATTCGATCCTGACGGTCTCGGGCACGGTCACCAATATCGGTGACCGGGTGGTCGACGATGTCAGTGTGCGGATCCAGCGGGCCGCGGCGGTGAGTTCGCCGAGCGGATTGCGCAGCGCGCTGCGGCTGGATCAGGTGAACTACGAGGTCACCGGGCCGTTCGAGGATGTCGCCGAACAGCTGAGCCCCGGTCAGCGCAAGCAGTTCTCGGTGCGGATCGCGCTGCGGGCCGGCGGGGACGGCGCTTCGCTCGGGTTGACCGATCCGGGCGTGTATCCGCTGCTGCTCAATGTCAACGGTGAGCCGGCCTACGGCGAGCAGGCCCGCCTCGACGACGCGCGTTTCCTGCTGCCGGTACTCGGGTTGCCGCCGGTCGGCACCGCGACGAGCGGGCCGGAGTCGCTGCCGGTCGCCGCGCCGCCGGAGGCCACACCGGTGGCGACCACGCTGCTGTGGCCGTTGGCCGACCGGCCGCGCATGGTGGCTGGCAGGCCAGGGGCGGTGAACGGGCAGGCCGAACTGCTCGACGACGAACTCGCGGCCTCGCTCGGCAAGGGCGGACGGCTCGAACAGCTGGTCGCCGCCCTGGAAACGGTGGCGCCCAAACCCGGCCAGGACAAGGGCATCGCGAGCGCGGTGTGTATCGCCATCGATCCGGACCTGCTGTCGACCGTGCAGACGATGACGCGCGGCTACCGTGTGCTGGCCAGTCCGTCCGATCCCGGTGGCGCGACCAGGGAGGGTACCGGCGCGGCCAATGCCCAGGCCTGGCTGGACCGGTTGCGGGCGCTGGCGGCCCGGATGTGCACGGTGGCGTTGCCGTACGCGCAGGTCGACTTGTCGGCGCTGGCCGCGGTCAACGATCCGGGGCTCTCGGCGCGGGCGCTGCTCGCCCCGGCCGACGTGGTCGACGCGATTCTGGCGACCCGTTCGGTGCGCGGTGTCGGCCTGCCCGACTCGGGCACCATCGACGACGCCGCCGGCCACCTGCTGCGCGGCCACGGCTACACCACGGCCGTGCTGGCCAGTACCGCCGTGACCACCGACGGCATGCCCGTCGACGCCGAGGACACGCTCACCTCGGCACCGGTCACCCAGGAACCGGACATGGTCGTCGGCGGTGAGCACGCCGCGCCGGATCTGGTGCGGGTGCCCGCGGTGAGCACGCCACCGCCGGCCACCGCGCCGGCGCCGGGCGCCGCGCCTGCCGCCGACCCGGCCCTGCACGTGGCGACCTACGACATCTGGGCCGCGACCGCCCTGGCCGCGGTGGGCTCCAACCCGCCGACGCCTTCGTTCACGCCGTCGAAGGTGCGTTTCGAGGTCACCAACGACTCGCGGGCCGCACGCCTGCAGGATGCGCTGGGCGCGCTGGCCTGGACCGCGCTCAATCCCGATCCGGAGCGGCCGCGTTCGCAGCTGCTGATGCCGCCGCAGCAGTGGGGCGCCAGCCGGGAAGAGGGCATCGCGCTGCTCGAGCAGATGGAACTGCTGGTCAGCAATAATCTCGCGAGCCTGCGCGGATTCACCGAACTGGTGAACCAGGCGCCCGACCCGCGCCCGTTCACCCTCGAATATCTGCCGCGCGCCGCCCAGGACGGGGTCCCCGAGCATTTCCTCGCGCCGGTGCGCGATCAGGGTGCGCGGGTGAGCGATCTGATGCGGGCGCTGGTCGAACTGCCCGAGTCCGAGCTCACCCCGCATGCCTTCATGACGCCGGTGCGCGAGGATCTGCTGCGCGTGCTGAGCCTGTCGGATCGCCGCGACGACGACACCACTCTGGCCGATCAATACGCGCAGCGGCGGGTGGAACAGGCCACCGAGGAACTGGACACGATGTTCGCGTCGGTGTCGGTGCTGCCGCCGGGCGGGGTGTACACCCTCGCCTCCGAGCAGAGTCCGTTGTTGCTGGTCGCGCGCAATGAACTCCCGGTCGCGATCCGGGTGATGTTCCGGATCGAGGCGCCGGCCGAGACGAACATCACCGATATCGGCGAACAGCTGCTTCCGCCGTTCGGGACCCGGTCGTTCCAGATTCCGACCGAGGTGAGCGACAGCCGTAGCCTGGTCATTCCGATTGCGCTTACCACGCCGGACGGAATCGCGCTAGGCGAGGCGACCTCGGTGTCGGTGCGCTCGAATGCCTACGGTCAGGCCTTGGCCATAATTACCGGATGTGCCGCGATATTGCTGCTGCTGCTGGCCGGGCGCCGGCTGCTGCGGCGATTCCGCGGACAGCCCGATCCCGCCGACGAGGGATTCTCTCCCGAGACGGTGGAACGGGCCGGTCGGCTGCGCCGCGCGCGACAGCGGCTGCAGGGACAGTGAAACGACGAGAGTGGCACGGGTGAGCGAAACGCTCATCGGACCGGCGGGATTCGCGGGTCGCGCCGGGTACAGGAGGCATGATGGGCGACGATGAATCCGCTCATCGGCACGACCACGACGACCGACGCGACGACCCGCAGGCACCCCGCCGCGCGGCGGCCGCGCCGTGGGAGCGTGGCATGACCGGCAGCGATCACGACGAATCCGCAGGCATCCTGCCCCGCGTCGACCACCCGGCCGACCGCCGCTACCCACCCGACCCCGGCCCACGTCCCCACCAGGACCACCCCGGCTACGACCCCACCGAACAACCCCCCGTCAGCCGCCGCCCCGCCCCCGACCTGCCCGGCCGCGGCCACGGCACACCAGGTCCCACATCCCACCCCGGCTCGACCGACCCGGGCGCACGACCCGGCCAATACCCCGGCTCAGCTGACCCGTCAGCGCGACCCAGCTACCACTCCGGCGATGCGGACCCCGCTGCGTCGGCCACACGACCCGGCTCGGTGGACCCGGCCGGTCGGCCCCCTCGATCCGGTTACGCCTATGGCCCGGCCGACGCCGATGACCCGCGCGCAGCCGGATACCGGCCCGGTTCCGCCGACCCCGGCGCGCCGCAACCGCCGTCGGCCTACCGGAACCAGCCGCGCCCGCCGCAGAGCGATCCGAACCGGCCGCAACAACCGGGCCCCGCGGGCCGCTCTGGTGAAATGCCCCGCGTCCCCGGCGCACCGGCCGATGAGTTCCGCCAGCCGCCGGGCGAACCGAATCCGCGGCAGCATCAGCCACCTGGCCCGGCCAACCGCTCCGGCGAGATGCCCCGCATCTCCGGCGCACCGGCCGATGAGTTCCCGCAGCAGCGCCCGGCGACCGGCCGACCCGGTATGCCCCCGCAGTCTCCGGGCTACGACGAGGCCGAGCGGACCCGTCGTCTGGGACCCGCCGACCGCGAACAAGGTCAGCGGCCAGGCGCCGGCAGGCCCGGCGAACCCCCGCATCGGCCAGGCCCGGCCGCACGCCCCGGCGAACCGGAGTACCCGAACCGCGCCGGATTCACCGACCGCCCCGGCGCTGCGCAACAGCAGCGCCCCGGCCAGGCCGCACGCTCTGGCGAACCGTCGCACCGTGGCCCCGGGCAACCGCTCGGCCCACGATCGGGCGAGTTCCCCCTGCAACCTCAGCCCGGCGGACCGCAGCAGCGTCTTGGTGGTCCCGATCCTCGCGGCGGGCACCGCCCCGGTGGCCCCGAGGCGCAGCACCCACGAGCAGGACAACGTCCCGGCCTGGACAGTCGCGCCGGCGATTCGGCGCAACCTGCCGACCAGAACCACCCCGCCGAGGCACCCCAGCGCGGGCCAGCCGGCGAGTTCCCGCCGCCGCGATTCGGTCCTCGCGACCTCCCGGGTGAACCTCGCCGACGAAACCCGGACGAGGTTCGCCCACGCGACCCGCAATCAGGCGAATTCCCCCAGCAATACGGCGGCCGCGGCCCTTCCGGCGAGCCTCCCCGGCGCGATGGTCGCCAGTACCCCGGTGAGGCACCGCCGCGCGGCCCGCAATCGGGCGAATTCCCGCAGCAGCCAGGGACTGGCCGTGGCGATGGGCAAGTGCCCGGTGCGCCGTTGGCCTACAGCGCGCAGCCGGGCGATTCCCCGCAGCAGCCACCGGGCCGGCGCGGTCCTGCCGATCGGCCGGGTGAGCCGGCGGCTCGTGGCGCGCAGTCGAGCGTCCCTGCGCAGCAGAGTCAGCCCGGTGTTGCGGCCAGGGGAGCGCAGTCCGGAGCCATTCCTCGGCAGCGGCGCCCTGAGCAGGGAGCCGGGCACGGTGATCGCCGTCCCGATGCGCCGGGACGTCCGCAGGGTCGCAGGACGGTGCCGCCGCCGTCGTATCCGGGTATGCCGGGCACACCGTTCGGCGCCGAGTCCGAGCGCCCACGTCGCGGCGGCGAGCGCGGGCGCGATCGGCAGCCCGTCGAGGACAACGCCTCGGCGAAGACGCAGCGGATCGCGCGGCCGAAGAAGGTCGAGGCCGACAAGCCGGAGACCGCGCAGAGCGCCAACGCGAAGCTGCTCAAGGATTCCGGGTCGATCGCGGTCGCGACACTCATCAGCCGGATCACCGGGTTCGCCAAGCAGCTGCTGTTACTGACCGTGCTCGGCCCGGCCATCGCCTCGGCGTTCACCTCGGCGAACCTGATCCCGAACATGATCGCCGAACTGGTGCTCGGCGCCGTGCTCACCGCGATCGTGGTGCCCACACTCATCCGCGCCGAACAGGAGGACGCCGACAACGGCGCCGCCTTCGTGCGCCGCCTGGTGACCGCGGCGTTCACCGTGCTCTTCGCCGCCACCGTGCTGACCTTGGCCGCGACCCCGATCCTGGCCACCCATGTGTTCGTCGCCGCCGACGGCAAGGTGAACACCGAGCTCACCACCGCGCTCACCTATCTGCTGGTGCCCGCGATCCTGTTCTACGGCATGTCCGCGCTGTTCACGGCCATTCTCAACACCAGACAGGCGTTCAAACCGGGTGCGTGGGCACCGGTGCTGAACAACGTCGTCGTGCTGGTCGTGCTGGCCGTCTACGCGCTCACACCGGGCGAGATCAGCCTCGATCCGGTCAAGATGGGCGATCCGAAACTGCTGGTTCTCGGCATCGGCATCACCGCCGGTGTCGCCACCCAGGCGCTGAGCCTGCTACCCGCGATCCGCAGGCACGGGATCAATCTGCGGCCGCTGTGGGGCGTGGACGCCCGGCTCAAGCAGTTCGGCCGGATGGGTGGCGCGATCATCCTGTACGTGCTGATCAGCCAGGTCGGCCTGGTCGTCGCGAACCACATCGCGTCCTCGGCCGACGAAGCGGGCCCGGCGATCTTCCAGAACGCCTGGCTGCTGCTGCAGCTGCCCTACGGCGTGCTCGGGGTGACCCTGCTGACCGCGATCATGCCGCGCCTGAGCCGTAACGCCGCCGCCGACGACACCCCGGCCGTGGTCGACGATCTCTCGGTCGCGACCCGGCTGACGATGATCGCGCTGATCCCGGTCGTCACCTTCCTGACACTGGCCGGACCGCAGGTCGGCGAGGCACTCTACGGTTACGCCCGTTTCGCCGGCGACGCCGAACGCCTGGGCGCCGCGGTGAGCTGGTCGGCGTTCTCGCTGATCCCGTACTCGCTGGTGCTCATCCATCTGCGCGTGTTCTACGCCCGCGAACAGGCCTGGACCCCGACCTGGATCATCCTCGGCATCACCGCGATCAAGATCCTGTTCTCCTCGCTGGCGCCGATCCTGGCCCGCAACAGCGACGACGTGGTGATCATCCTCGGCGTCGCCACCGGCCTCGGCTTCACCGCGGGCGCGGTGATCGGCGGCATGCTGCTGCACCGCAGCCTCGGTGATCTGCGGATGGCCAATGTCGGCCGGACCGTCACCCGGGTGCTGCTGGCCTCGATCGCGGGTGGCGCGGTGATGCTCATCGTCGACACCGTGACCCGGATGAACCAGCTCGACGGCGGCCTCGCCTCGCTGCTGCGGGTCTTCGTCGGCGCGCTGGTGATGTTCTCGGTGGCGTTCGCGCTGATGCGGCTGGCCGGGATTCCCGAGGTCGTGGCGATCACGGTGGCGATCTCGCGCCGGCTCGGCATCACCGACCCGGCGCCGGATCTGGGTCTCGACGACACGCCGTCCGACGACATCTACGCGACCACCGTGTTGCGCAGGCCCGACACCTACGCGTTCCCGTCCTACGAGCATTCGCTGGACACCCAGACGATGGTGCTGCCCATCATCCGGCCGGGCTCTGTTGACATCACCGGTCAGGCCCAGTTCCCGTACGCTGTTCGGCAGACCGACACGGGTGGCGAATTCGCCATAACCTCGAAAGATCAGCTCGAAGGAGGACCGAGGGTGAGCGATGACGCGGTGGGCGGCGACCCGGCCGCTGATTCTGCGGCGCGCGCAGCAGGAGGAATGTCCACCGATGTCGATCCTGCCGCGTCCGGCGCCATGGGATCCGACCATGCCGACACGCCCGACGACGCCGAATCGCCGCATAACAAAGCGGCGAATTCCCAGGCCATGCCGCCACACGATCCGGCCTACGACACCGGCATGCTGCCGATCCCGGTACCGCCGGCCGACGCTCGCCGGTCCCAGCGCGGCCCCAAGCTGATCCCCGGTGCCTCCGTCGCCGGCGGCCGGTACCGGCTGCTGGCCGGACACGGCGGCGCGCGCGGGCTGCGGTTCTGGCAGGCGCTCGACATCAAGCTCGACCGCGAGGTCGCGCTGACTTTCGTCGACGCCGACCAGAAGTCCGGCGAGAACTCCGGCCACGACGGCCCGCAGGCCATCCTGTCGCGCACGCTGCGCCTCGGCCGGATCAACTCGCCCGGTCTGGCAAGGGTCCTCGACGTGGTGCGTGGCAGCTCCGGCGGCATCGTGGTCGCCGAGTGGACCCCGGGCCGGTCGCTGCGGGAGATGGCCGAGACGGTGCCATCGCCGATCGGCGCGGCCAGGGCCATCCGCGCGCTGGCCTCGGCGGCCGAACTCGCTCATCGCGGCGGCGGCTCGCTGTCGATCGATCACCCCGACCGCATCCGGATCAGCGCCTCCGGCGACGCCGTGCTGGCCTTCCCCGGCACGCTCGGCGATTCCGACGCGCAGTCCGATGTGCGCGGTCTCGGCGCCATGCTCTACGCGCTGATCACCGCGCGCTGGCCGATCCGGGTCGGTGGCGTCACCGGCAGCGCGGCCACCATCGGCGGCCTGCACCTGGCCGATTTCGGCCCCGACGGCACGCCGGTGGAGCCGCGTCAGATCCGGCCCGAGGTGCCGTTCGAGATCTCGGCCGTCGCGGTCCGCTCGCTGGAGTCGAACAAGGGCGTGCGCACGGCGGCGACTGTGCAGCACGTGCTCGAGCAGGCCTCGGTCGTCGATCAGAAGACCGATTTCATCCCGGTGCTGCGGCTGGGTCAGCGGGCGGTGGCCAGTGGTCCCGATTCGCTGGCCGATCCGGAACTGCTCGCCGCCGAGCGGGAACGCTCCAAGCGGATGATGTGGATCATGGTCGGGCTCGGTGTGCTGGCCGCGCTGGTGGTCGGCATCCTGATCTGGTGGATGGTCAGCATCTTCGCGCCCGGGGCCTCGGACAAGCCACTGGACCAGCAGATCAATATCGGGCTCACCTCGAGTGTGGCGCCGCCGCCTGCCGCGTCGGCGCCGCCCGCCGAGGAACCGAAGCCGTCGTCGACGAGTGTGCCGGTGCCGGTCACCGGCGCCGCGGTGTTCTCCCCGGAGGGCACCCCGGACGGGGCGGAGTCGGCAGGCGCGATCCTGGATCAGAACCCGACCACGCTGTGGCGCACCGATCAGTACTTCCAGCAGTTCCCGGCGCTCAAGAAGGGCGTCGGCCTGCTGGCCACCCTGCCCACGCCGGCGAAGCTGACCAATGTCTCGATCGACTCGCCCAGCGCGGGCAGCAAGGTCGAGATCCGCACCTCGCCGACCGAGACGCCCACGCTCGACCAGACCCAGCTGATCGGTTCGGCGGAACTCGGTGAGGGTGTCACCGATATCGCCGTGCAGACCGATCAGGCAGCTCGTTTCGTGCTCGTGTGGATCACCGGACTGGCCAATTCGGGCGGTCAGTTCCAGACCTCGATCGCCGAGGTCCGCTTCGACGCCGCGCCCTAGCCCCGCGCCGCACCTCCTCCCACCGCCATCAGCGCTGGTCGACGCCTGTTTCCGGATCGAGAGCCGCTGTTCACCGAACCGCGGTCCGGTTGGTGCACGATTGTTATCGGCGATATGATCACAGCCGCGCTCCCGGCAGGGAGCTACCCAGGATCTGTCGACGTCGGTCCTGGACGCCGCGTGTAGTCAGGTGATGGTTCGGCCTCGTTCGCCGACGTGTTGTCGCCGTAATGAGCGCTGTCCAAGGGGTCAGGTGTTGTCGCCGGAAGTCAACGAGCAAGTCCGTGGGGGGACAACTCGGCCGAACGCGGCCCATGATCGTTCGTTTCTCGAGAACAGCAGCGATAAGCAGTTACTGGCCGCCCATGTGCGCGGTGCGCCGCCGCACGCGTTCGCCGAACTGCTGCGCAGGCACCAGGACCATCTGTGGCAGACGGCGCTGCGTACCTCCTACAGCCGCGAGGACGCCGCCGATTCGCTGCAGGACGCGCTGCTCTCGGCGCACCGCACCGCGAGCTCGTTCCGCGCCGAGGCCGAGGTGCGCAGCTGGTTGCACGCCATCGTCGTCAACGCCTGCCTGGACCGGATCCGGCGCAACAAGACCCGCCGGGCGATCTCGATCACACCCGACACCATGCCCGAGGCGGTCGAGCCGCGCGACGAGTTCGCCGAGTACGAGTTGTCGACGGTGGTGGCGGAGGCGTTGTTCACGCTGCCCGAGGATCAGCGGTTGGCCCTGGTGATGACCGAGATGGAAGGCCGCAGCGTGGCCGAGACCGCCGCCGCGCTCGGCGTGGCGGAGGGCACGATCAAGAGCCGTTGCTCCCGGGCGCGCGTACGTTTGCAAGAACGTTTGGAATTTTTCCGGGATCCAGGGAACCGGATCTAGTCGGGATGCGTCATTAACAGTGACGAACAAGTCAGCGATGTAAATCCTGCGATCCGATATCGACAGAACAGGGGAGGTGCGAGGGTGGCCCGATCCGTGCCGCAGCCGCCGTTCCCGTCGGAACTGCTGGCCGATCTGCACGCCGACAATCTCGCGCCCGAACTCAGCGAGCAATTGTGGCCCCAGGTCAGCACCGACCCCGACGCGCTGCGCTACCTGAACCAACTCGACGAAGTCAACGCACACCTACGCGCCTTGGGCACCGACGACCGCGTCGTGCACCGCATGCCCGACGACGTGGCCGACCGCATGTTCCGCTTCGTCGCCGAACTCGACGCGGGGGACGGGCCAACCGAACGGCTCACCACCGCACCCGCCGCCGAACTCGACGACGGGCCAACCGAACGGCTGTCCACCGCACTAAACGACGGTCCCACCGAGCGACTCGGCACCGCGCCGCCGAGCCCGGCGCCGATCTCGCTGGACGCCTACCGATCCCGCTCCCGGCGCCGGATGGGTCTGCTGGCCGCGGCCGCCGCCGCTGTCGTCGTCTTGGCCGGGGCGGGCGCGGTGATCACCACCCTGGACACCACCGCGGGCACCCCGACCGCCGCCCCGGCCCCCGACCCGTCCGGTGACGAACTCACCACCGCCGCCGCGCTCAGCGCGCTCGGCAAACGGGAGGTGCGCGGCCCACTGTCCGACGAGACGGCGCTCACCCGCTGTGTGCAGGCCAACGGCATCGACCGCGGCGTGCTCGGTGCGTCGAGCATCACCTTCCGCGGTGACGACGCGGTGCTGGTGCTGGTGCAGGGGCCGGCCGTGCCGACCATTACCGCGCTGGTCGTCGGCCCGGGTTGCACCACCGGTGCGCCGCAGCAGCTCGCGCTGCGCGACATCGGCTGAGCCGACCTGTCGCGGGAGCAGCGTCGCACCGGGAACAACACCGTTTAGGCTGTTGTTGACCGACACGTCCCAGCTCGTCTTTCGGAAGGCCCCCATGAGCACGCCAGTTCGCGACCTGATCATCGTCGGATCGGGACCCGCCGGCTACACGGCCGCCGTCTACGCCGCCCGCGCCGAATTGTCGCCCCTGGTCTTCGAGGGCACCCAGTTCGGTGGCGCCCTGATGACCACCACCGAGGTGGAGAACTTCCCGGGCTTCCGCGAAGGCATCATGGGCCCGGATCTGATGGAGCAGATGCGTGAGCAGGCCAAGCGTTTCGGCGCCGACCTGCGCACCGAGGACGTCGACGCGATCGACCTGTCCGGCCCGATCAAGAAGGTCACCGTGGGCGAGGAGACCTACGAGGCCTACGCGATCATCCTGGCCATGGGTTCGGCCGCGCGCTACCTGAACGTGCCGGGGGAGCAAGACCTGCTCGGCCGCGGCGTGAGCGCCTGCGCCACCTGCGACGGCTTCTTCTTCAAGGGCCAGGACATCGTGGTGGTCGGCGGCGGCGACTCCGCCATGGAGGAGGCCACCTTCCTCACCAAGTTCGCTTCGAGCGTCACCGTGGTGCACCGTCGCGAGGAGTTCCGCGCGTCGCGGATCATGCTCGAGCGGGCCAAGGCCAACGAGAAGATCAAGTTCGTGCTCAACGCCGAGGTCGCGAAGGTCAACGGCGAGAACAGCGTCAGCAGCCTGACCCTGCGCGACACCCGCACCGGCGAGGAGTCCGAGCTGGCCGCGACCGGCCTGTTCGTCGCCATCGGCCACGACCCGCGCAGCGAACTGGTCAAGGGCCAGGTCGCGCTCGACGCGGAAGGCTATGTGCAGGTGAATGATCCGGGCACCGCCACCGAGGTCGCCGGCGTCTTCGCCGCGGGCGACCTGGTCGACCACACCTACCGGCAGGCGATCACCGCCGCGGGCACCGGCTGCCGCGCCGCGATCGACGCCGAGCGCTGGCTCGCCGAGCAGGGCGACATCACCGCCAACACCCTTGCCAACGCCGACGGCTCCGCCAACTAGTTCCACCCCTCGCTAGGAGACACCCCATGGCCGACAGCGCCAACACCATCACCGTCACCGATCAGTCCTTCGCCGACGACGTCCTGCTCAGCGAAAAGCCGGTGCTGGTCGACTTCTGGGCCGATTGGTGCGGCCCGTGCAAGATGGTCGCCCCCGTGCTGGAGGAGATCGCGGGCACCCACGCCGAGAAGCTGACGATCGCCAAGCTCGACACCGAGGCCAACCCCGGCATTGCCCGCGACTACCAGATCCTGTCGCTGCCGACCATGATCCTGTTCCAGGGGGGCAAGCCGGTGAAGCAGATCGTGGGCGCCAAGGGTAAGGCGGCGCTGCTGCGCGAGCTGGACGGCCTCATCTAGGGCCGGACGGCATCTGACAAAAGCGCCTCCTACCGGCCGACGCGCCGTAGGATGCCTGCACCCGGGATTCCCGCAATACGGCCCGGGTCTGAGACAATCGACGGACGCTCCGGCCGAAGGAAAGGGCTCTCACGCATGCACCGACTTCGTCACGGCGATTCAGGACCAGCCGTAGCAGAGGTTCGGAGCACCCTCGCCAGCCTCGGTTTCCTGCATTCGCCGCACGGTGACTCCTGGAAGGACACCGACGCGGTGTTCGATCGTCCGCTCGATTCGTCGGTGCGGGCGTTCCAGCAGCAACGCGGACTGCTCGTCGACGGGGTGGTCGGTCCGGCCACCTATCGCGCGCTGAAGGAAGCTTCCTACCGCCTGGGTGCTCGCACGCTGATCTATCAACTGTCCGCCCCGCTCTACGGTGACGACGTGGCCACCCTGCAGCGCAAGCTGCAGGACCTCGGCTTCTACGTGTACCGCGTCGACGGCTATTTCGGCCCGCACACCCACGAGGGACTCAGCGCCTTCCAGCGCGAGATCGGCCTGTCCGCCGACGGTATCTGCGGTCCGGACACGTTGCGCTCGCTGGATCTGCTCGGCGCCCGCGTCACCGGCGGCAACCCGCACCGCATCGCCGAGGAAGAGGTGGTGCACCGGGCGGGCCCGCAGCTCACCGGCAAGCGGATCGTGATCGATCCCGGATTCGGCGGCCCGGACAAGGGTTTCGCGGTGCCGACCGAGTTCGGTGACGTCTTCGAGTCGGAGATCCTGTGGGATCTGGCCTCCCGGCTCGAGGGCCGGATGGCCGCCACCGGCATGGAGACCTTCCTGTCGCGGCCGTGGGGCGCCAACCCCACCGATGCCGAACGCGCGGAAACCTCCAACGACTTCGACGCCGACCTGATGATCTCGCTGCGCTGCGCCACCAGCGACAACCCGTCCGCCAAGGGCGTGGCCGGCTTCTACTTCGGCAACTCGCACGGCTCGGTGTCGATGATCGGGCAGGTGCTGGCCGGGTTCATCCAGCGCGAGGTCGTCGCCCGCACCTCGGTGCAGGACTGCCGGACCCACCAGCGCACCTGGGATCTGTTGCGGCTCACCAAGATGCCGACCGTGCAGGTCGACCTCGGCTACCTCACCAACGACTACGACGCCTCGGTGCTGACCAATCCGCGCATGCGCGATGTGATCGCCGAAGCCATCCTCATCTCGGTGAAGCGGCTCTACCTCCTCGGCCAGGACGACCAGCCCACCGGCACCTACACCTTCGCCGAACTCCTCGCCGAAGAACTCGCCGCCGCGGAGTCAGGTAGCGTCCCCGCCCCGCGCGTCTGAGGATTCCTACGAAAACGGCCCCTGGTTTTCCAGGGGCCGTTTGTCGTCAGACCTGGCCGGTGGTCACCAATCGCAGCTGCGCCTGCGCGAGGAGTTGGTCGAGGGCGTGTTCGACGTCTTCCTTCCAGCCGTGATCGGAGTCGAGCTCCAGGCGCAGCCGGGGGAAGCGGTGATGCGGGGCCACCACTTCGAAACCGACGTCGGTGAGGAAATCGGCGTCGATCATGCAGGTTTCGGGCGTGCACTGAGTGGCCGCCGCCGGATCACGCAGCGGAGCCGCGATCCGTTCCATCAGCCGCATCGACGAACCGAGGCCACGGTCGGCCAGGGCGCTGGTCGGCGGTCCGTTGCGAATGCCGAACGCCTCCAGCGCGCGCACGCCACGACGCACCAGATCGGCCACCACCGCCTGCACGAGCCGGTGGGCTACATCGGCCTCGTCGTAGGGGAATTCGGCCTGCAGCGTGGTCAGCAGGACCGCGTCCGGGCTCACGGGGGAGGTGGGGAACAGCGACGACCGCGGCACCGCACTCGGGGGCGAGTACAGGGCGCAGCCGGCGATATTGTTGTCGACCTGAGCCACCTGACCGCACGAACCCCATTCGAGCATCACGGTCGAGAGCCAGGCTTCCTTTTCGAAAACCGGATCACTGAAAGCGTGTGAGTCGGCAGCGACGGCCGGATCGAGCTCCCAGAACACACACCGCCGGGTGTGCGCCGGAAGCCGATCGAGTCCGTCGAGGGTCAATGCCGTGACGCTGGTCGACACTGCTCTGCTCAGCCTCCAGCTATCCGATTCATCCACGCTCACGCCACATCACTATCCACAGTAATGCCGCCTCTTTCAATTAGGCTGGGAGGTCCCCGTCACAGTGACGTTTCAGGGCCTGCTTGCTCCATCAGCGCCACAATGCGCTCGAGATCTTCGACGGAGCCGAACTCCACTACGATCTTGCCCTTACGTTTACCGAGGCTGACCGTGACGCGAGTGTCGTAAGAACCCGACAGCCGCTCGGCCACTTCCTGCAGACCCGGCATGTGAATCGGCTTGCGCTTCGGCGCCGGGGGAGCGACCTCCGAGGGGTTGCGATTGGCGAGCGTCACCGCTTCTTCGGTGGCTCGCACCGATAGTCCCTCGGCGACGATCCGCGCCGCCAACACTTCCTGTGCGTCCGCCCCGGCATCCAGACCGAGCAGCGCCCTGGCATGGCCGGCCGAGAGAACTCCGGCCGCCACCCGACGCTGCACGGGAATCGGCAACTTCAGCAATCGGATCATATTCGTCACGACGGGTCGGGACCGCCCGATTCGGGTAGCCAATTCCTCGTGCGTGACATCGAACTCTTCGAGCAGCTGCTGATAGGCGGCCGCCTCTTCGAGCGGGTTCAGCTGGACGCGATGGATGTTCTCCAGCAGCGCGTCGCGCAGCATCGAGCCGTCGGCGGTATCGCGGATGATCGCCGGAATGGTGGCCAGTCCGGCTTCCTGGCACGCGCGCCACCGGCGCTCGCCCATGACCAACTGGAACTTGTCGGCCCCCGGCGCGACGCGACGCACGACGATCGGCTGCATCAAACCGAACTCGCGGATCGAGTGCACCAGCTCGGCCAGCGCCTCTTCCTCGAAGACCGAACGCGGCTGCTTCGGGTTCGGCTCGATCTGATCCGCCGGGATCTCGCGGTACACCGCGTCGCCGGGGGACACCAGCTCGGCGGCCGGCTCCGGCTCCGGTTCGGCATCCGGAACGCGATGCAGGAACGCCTCGGCCGGCTGCGGCCCGATCGGATTGATGCCGATCACGCTCGCCGCGGCACTGCTGAGACCCGGCGTCGCCGCCGGACCCGTCGGGATCAACGCGGCCAATCCGCGACCGAGACCGCCCTTTTTCGCCTGACTCATCGGCTACCGATCCCTTCCTCGTTCCAACACACCACTACGACGCGTCTTGCTTCAGCTGAGCGCGACTCGCCAGTTCCCGGCCGGCGTCCATGTAGCTCATCGCGCCACGGGAACCCGGATCGTAATCGAGCACGGTCATCCCGTAGCCCGGCGCCTCCGAAACCTTCACACTGCGCGGGATCATCGACTTCAGCACAACATCGCCGAAGTGGTTGCGCACCTCTTCGGCGACCTGGTCGGCCAGCTTGGTGCGGCCGTCGTACATCGTCAGCAGCACGGTCGACACGTGGAGTTCGGGATTGAGATGCGACTGCACCAGGCCGATATTGCGGATCAACTGGCCGACGCCCTCGAGCGCGTAGTACTCGCACTGGATCGGGATCAGCACCTCCTTGGCCGCCACGAGTGCGTTGACGGTGAGCAGGCCGAGGGAGGGCGGGCAGTCGATGAGGACGTAATCGATGTCGTAACCGGCGATGGCCGCCTCGTGGATCGCCGTCTTCAGCCGACCCTCGCGGGCGACCATCGACACCAGTTCGATCTCCGCGCCGGCGAGGTCGATGGTGGCCGGCACGCACAGCAGCCGTTCGCTGTGCGGGCTCTGCTGGATCGCATCTTTGACCGCGACCTCACCGATCAGCAGCTCGTAGCTGGACGGCACCCCGGAGTGGTGCGCGACGCCCAGCGCGGTACTCGCGTTGCCCTGCGGATCGAGATCGACGACGAGCACCGTCATGCCCTGATGCGCTAGCGCAGCAGCGAGATTGACCGTGGTCGTCGTCTTACCGACGCCGCCCTTCTGGTTGGCGATGGTGATGATCCGTTGCTCGCGGGGTTTCGGCACAGTGACCTTTCCTGGATGCAGAATCTGGCTGGCGCGTTGCGCTTCCGCCGCGATCGGGGTCTCGGCCGGGGAGATGTGCCCGAAAGGAGTATTCCCGAACGTCTCCGCGTCGAAGTTGCTGGAATCCAGCATCCCCGGGACCCGCGACGCTGTTTCCCGTGAAACATTCGCCGGACCGCTCGACATAGACTGCTCCTAACCCGAGAAACTTCAGATCACGTACCCGACCGAGCGTCGGCGCCGTGTCATCGCATATCAGTGCGGCGTGGCATCATCCACATCACCGTGGTTCAGAGGCACACGCCCGACTGTGAACAGCTTGCCAGCACTACGACAGTTAGGAAAGCTGAATCGCGGCACGGCGGCGAGGACACGCCCGACTGTGTCGAATTCCGCCCCCGGCGAAGTTGTTTCACGGGAAACACCGGGGGAGGGGCGGTGCCGAATCATCGCAGCGCGCCCGCCCGCGTTCCACGTGAAACACGCGCCGGGTTGACCGAATCAGCTCGTGCAGCAGGCTTCTCGGAGCCTGTTTCCGACTCTCCGTCGGAGCAACCGGATTTGGCAAGTGGGGCACCCTAGGCAACCACCCTCGGACACTTTCGTCACGTTACGTAAGCGGAAACCCGCTCCCGCAAGGATCAGGTCAGGGCTACCGGCGCTTGCGCGCCTTCTTCTCCGCACCCGCGGCCTTGCGTCCCGCGCGACGCGTCGGACGCTCGGCCCGGGGGAGCAGTTCCGCGCTGATCACCAGCGTCGGAATTTCGACGATCCCCGCACCGCAGCCGACGACGCGAAGATCGGTGGCGCCATCGCGAATCAGCTCGGCGCCATCGCGTTCGAGTTCCTCGGCGGCACTGGTGCCCTTGAGTGCGAGCATCCGGCCGTGGTCGCGCAGCAGGGGAAGCGACCAGTGCGCCAGCTTGGCGAGCGGGGCGACCGCACGCGAGGTGACGACATCCGCGCCGCCCGCTTCCTTGATGACTCCCGACTGCTCGGCCCGGCCGCGGACCACCCGCACCTCGAGACCCGCCTCCTCGATGAACTCGCTGAGGAACACCGTGCGGCGCAGCAACGGCTCCACGAGAGTGATGCGCAGATCCGGTCGCGCGATGGCCAACGGAATGCCGGGGAGCCCGGCGCCACTGCCGATGTCGACGACCGAGGCGCCCTCCTCGATCAGCTCACCGATGACCGCACAGTTGAGGATGTGCCGCTCCCATAGCCGGGGCACCTCACGGGGACCGATGAGACCACGTTCCACGCCGGCGGTCGCCAGTGCCGCGCAGTAGCGGCGGGCGAGGTCCAGGCGGTCGCCGAAAACCCGCGCGGCAGCGGCGGGCGGTTCGAGCTCGGCGGACAGCGCACCCAGTTCTCGTTCCACGTGAAACATCCTTCCGAGTGGAGATCGTTCGCATCATCGGGCATGAATAAGGCCCCCGGTCCGCGACCGGAGGCCTATCCACAAGCAATCGTGGTAGCGGCGAAATCAGCCTACTCGGGCACGACCACCACATGACGATTCGGCTCCACGCCTTCGCTCTCGCTCGCGACGCCCTCGATATCGGCGACCGCGTCGTGAACGATCTTGCGCTCGAACGGCGTCATCGCCGACAGCGCCTCGGGCTTGCCCGACTCCAGCACCCGCTTGGCCGCGGCCACGCCGAGCTCGCTCAGATCCGCGCGGCGCTGCGCGCGCCAGCCGGCCACATCGAGCATCAGGCGGCTGCGCACACCGGTCGCCTGCTGCACGGCCAGGCGGGTCAGCTCCTGCAGCGCGTCGAGGACTTCGCCGTTGCGGCCGACCAGCTTGGTCAGATCGCGGCCGCCGTCGATGCTCACGATGGCGCGATCACCCTCGACATCGAGGTCGATATCGCCGTCGAAGTCGAGCACATCCAGCAGCTGCTCGAGGTAGTCGCCCGCGATCTCGCCCTCTTCGATCAACGCTTCCTCGGCGTCGTTCACGACGTCAACAGTCGTCGCCACAGTGGCGTCCCCTCCGTCGGTCTCGGTCTCAACAGTCATTGGATTCCCTCTATCCGGTCGCGTCTCAGCGCTTACGCTTCTGGTTCGCACGGCCACGGTTTCCCGGCCGTTGCTGCCCGCCGGGCCGGCGCTTGCCGCCCTGCTTGGCCGACTGCTTGGGGGTGCCGTTGCTCGCGGCGGTGCCGTTCGAGGAAGACCCGTCGGCGGCCGGAGCGTCCTGCTTCTTGCGGACGTCGACCGGTTTGACGCCGGGCTTCGGCGCGTTCTGCGCGCGCTGCTCCAGCTTCTTGGCCTTCTTCTCTTCTTCTTCCTTCTCCATCCGGCCGAACACCAGGTGCTGCTGTCCGTAGGTCCAGATGTTGTTGGCCACCCAGTAGAGCAGGATGCCGATCATCAGGAAGGGGCCACCGACCATCACACCGAGCGGGAAGACCCACAGCGACAGCTTGTTCATGATCGCGGCCTGCGGGTTGGCCGCGGCTTCCGGCGTCTGCCGCTGCACCGAGGCGCGGGCGTTGAAGTGGGTCGCGACACCGGCGATCACCATCAGCGGAATCGCCACCAGGGCGATGGTCAACCGGGTCGGCGTGCCGCCCCAGTCGGCGAAGCCTTCGAGCTCGTTCTGCGGCGCGGTGATGAAGGCGGCGATCGGCGCACCGAAGATGCGGGCGCTCAGGAACGACTGGACGTCGGCCGCCGAGAAGATGTAGTTGCCGATATTGGCGTTCTCTTCGGGCGTCAGACCCAACTGGCCGAAGCCGTGGCCGGTGCGGTTGAACGAGCGCAGCACATGGAACAGACCGAGGAAGACGGGCACCTGCACCAGGACCGGCAGACAGCCCATCAGGGGATTGAAGCCGTGGTCCTTCTGCAGCTTCTGCATCTCCCGCGCCATGGTCTCGCGGTCGTTCTTGTACTTCTTCTGCAGCTCCTTGATCTGGGGCTGCAGCTCCTGCATCTGCTTGGTCGTGCGGACCTGCTTCACGAACGGCTTGTACAGCACGAGCCGCAGCGTGAAGACCAGGAAGACGATGGCGAGGCTCCAGGCGAGCCCACTGTCAGCTCCGAACACAAAGCCGAAGGCCTTGTGCCAGAACCACAGAATCGCGGATACCGGCCAATAGATGATGTCGAGCACGGCTCTAGGTACTCCCGTCGTTCGTATCGCCGATCAGCGCGGGCGATGACTTTGTGAAGGCATTCGACCCGCGCTCCGGCACGGGATCCCACCCCCCAGGGTGCCAGGGCGCGCATTTGGCCAGGCGCACGACCGTCAGTACCGACCCGACCAGCAGGCCGCGCGTCCGCAGCGCGGTCACCGCGTACTCACTACAGGTGGGGGTGAACCGGCAGATCGGCATCCGGGTGGGGGAGACATAGGTCCGGTACAGCTCGATCAGGAAGATCAGCGCGTTCGCGGGGAGTCGGGTGAGGGTCCGCATCAGGGGGCACCGGCCGAGGTGCGACCGAGCGCGGGCTCCGGAGCCTGATGCAAGCCCAGCTTGCGCAGTCCGGTGCGCAGCTGGCGCAGCAATTCGGCGGAATCGGCGGTCGCCGCGCCGGGCAGCGCCCGGATCACGACATCGGTGCCGATGGGTACTTCGTCGACCACCTGGCCGCACATATGACGCAGGCGGCGGGCCACCCGGTGGCGAACCACCGCGTTACCCACCGCCTTGCTGACAATCAGCCCGAACCGCGGACCGCCTACGCGAACCAGCGAATCGCCGTCGGCGACATCGTCGTACGCGTGCGTGAACGCGTGTACGACGAGATCTCGCCTCCCGATTCGCTGACCGCGGCGCACCGTGCGGGAGAATTCGGCACGGTGGTGCAACCGATACGGCTCAGGCAACACCCGAGCGTCCGACTACGCGCGATCAGGCAGTCAGTTCGGCACGGCCCTTACGGCGGCGCGCCGAAACGATGGCGCGACCCGCACGGGTGCGCATCCGGAGGCGGAAGCCGTGCACGCGCGCCCGACGACGGTTGTTCGGCTGGAACGTCCGCTTGCCCTTGGCCACGGTCAACACTCCTCGAGTTGGTGGGCACCGGTGAGGTGCCCGAAGTTTTCGGTGATTCGGATGTCTGCGCAGCGGACCGCGGTCTACGCGCAGATTGCCTTGGCGATCGACGTGCAGCACACAGCCGCCACCGCGCCAAGGGGTGACTGTCTGAGGGTACTGATACCGCTGGACAGGGTCAAACTCGGCCCCCAGCTCCGCGCAGCGGGTACGAAGTCCGGCATAACCGGCGCTGCGTCGCTCGACACGCCCGGCGCCAGGGGCCTATCCGGGGCTCTTTTCGTGAGTTCTTCCACACCTCTGGCCTTCTGCGGCCCGGCCAGCTAGCCTCTGTAGCCGGGGGATTGCTGCAGAACCGCAGGTACCAGCCCCATTCACTGCCACACGCTGGCAGAATTCCTCTATCCCCAGGTTTGTCCACATCTGTGGATAATTGTGTGGACAAACGGCCGGAGTGGCATATTCGGTGCTCCAACGAACCGGTCCGGGGAGGACTCTGCATGGATGACGAGCAGAACGTGTTGGCCACGGTATGGCCGGAAGTTGTTGCCGAACTCACCACCGGTTCGGCCGACGGCGCCATTCCCGCGGTCAGCCGCGCCCAGCAGGCGTGGCTGAAACTGGTCAAACCGCTGACCGTCGCGCAGGGCTTCGCGTTGCTGTCCGTTCCCTCCTCCCTGGCACAGGAAGCGATCGAGCGCGATCTGCGCGAACCGATTCTGCGTTCGCTGGGCCGCAGGCTCGGCCCGCAGGTCGAAGGACTCGGCGTGCGCATCGCCGCGCCGGTCCCGGCCGCGGGGGAGCGGGCCGGTAGTTCGCCCCGGCACGCCAGGATGACCAGCAGGCCCGAGCGCCCGCGCGAACAGACGCGCCCGCCGGCCGGCTACCCCGGTCCCGATTTCAGCGTCCCCGACTACGCCGCGCGCGGGGAGTACGGCAGGCCGCGCTACGGCACCGGCGAGTTCGAGTACCAGTCCGCACCGGAATATCCGGGCGGCGGGGAGTACGCCAACGGCTACGGCGGCCGCGGCGAGTACGGCGAGCGCCCCGACTACGCCGCGCACCGGGAGTACCCGGCCGAATCGGAGTACCAGCAGCCCGAATACCAGCAGCGACGGGAAGATCAGCTGCACAGCCAGGCCGACTATCAACAGTCGGACTACCAGCAGCAGTCCGATTACCAACAGCAGCCGGACTTCCAGCAGGCCGCCGAGTACAAGAGCCAGGAGTACCCGGGCGAGCGTGGCGAGTTCCCCGGTGCCGACTACGAGCCGACCGCCGCGTACCCCGTGTCCGACTTCGCCGGTGGCGAGTTCGGTGGCCGCGGTGAGTTCCGTGGTGGCAGGCCCGAGCAGCGCGCACCCGAGACGGCCCCGCCGTCGCGGCGCGAGCAGGGTGGTTCGCCGCGGCGCGAGCACATCCCACCCGGTCAGGAATCGTTGTTCACGCCCGATCCGCCGCCGCAGCGCGCGCCGGGCAGGCCGCGACCGCAGGCCGAGGAGCCGATCGCCGCGCGGGTCGAGGAAGCACCGGCCGAGGCCGCCGCGGAGGGGCCGTTCCCCGGCCAGCCCGGCGCCGAGTCCACCGACGACGAGCCCGTGGTCGACGCGCGCAACAACTGGCCGACCTATTTCAGCAAGTCGCCCGAGGCGCCGCCCCACCAGTCGTCCTCGGCGAGCCTGAACGCCAAGTACACCTTCGAGACCTTCGTCATCGGCGCGTCCAACCGCTTCGCGCACGCCGCCGCGGTGGCCATCGCCGAAGCACCTGCGCGCGCCTACAATCCGCTGTTCGTCTGGGGCGCCTCGGGTTTGGGCAAGACGCACCTGTTGCACGCGGCGGGTCACTACGCCCAGCGGCTGTTTCCGGGGATGCGGGTGAAGTACGTGTCCACCGAGGAGTTCACCAACGACTTCATCAACAGCCTGCGCGACGACCGCAAGGTCGCGTTCAAGCGCCGTTACCGCGAGACCGACATCCTGCTCGTCGACGACATCCAGTTCATCGAGGGTAAGGAAGGTATCCAGGAGGAGTTCTTCCACACCTTCAACACCCTGCACAACGCGAACAAGCAGATCGTGGTGTCCTCGGATCGCCCGCCCAAGCAGCTGGCGACGCTGGAGGAGCGGCTGCGGACCCGCTTCGAGTGGGGCCTGATCACCGATGTGCAGCCGCCCGAGCTCGAGACCCGCATCGCGATTCTGCGGAAGAAGGCGCGGATGGACCGGCTCGACGTGCCGCACGACGTGCTGGAACTGATCGCCAGCCGGGTGGAACGCAATATCCGGGAACTCGAGGGCGCGCTGATCCGGGTGACGGCCTTCGCCTCGCTCAACGGGCAGCCGCTGGATCTGTCGCTGGCCGAGGTGGTGCTGCGTGATCTGATGCCCGACACCGCGGCGCTGGAGATCAATGCCGCGACGATCATGGCGGTGACGGCGGAGTACTTCAACACCACCCTCGAGGAGCTCACCGGTCCCGGCAAGGCGCGCCCGCTCGCGCAGGCCCGCCAGATCGCCATGTACCTGTGCCGTGAGCTCACCGATCTGTCGCTGCCCAAGATCGGCCAGGCCTTCGGCCGCGACCACACCACGGTGATGTACGCGGAGAAGAAGGTGCGCAAGGAGATGACCGAGCGCCGGCGCGTGTACGACCAGGTTCAAGAACTCACAGCCCGAATCAAACAGCGCTCGCGCTGATTTCATCCACAGCCCCGAACACCGCCCTGACCTGGGGCGGTGTTCTTTTTCGCCCTGTGGATTCCTCGAGGAATCCCTGTGGAATCCTCGAGGAATCCACCGGTTGTCCACCGGTTTGCGCACAGGGGCTGGGGAGCGAGTGGGGAGAATCTACCCACAGGGAGTTGTCCACATCTTCCACAGGCTGCTCCGCTCACAGGCAGACAGGCTCGCTGACCTGCGCCGCTGCCGAAATCGCCCTGTGGATTCCTCGAGGAATTCGTGTGGAGTCCTCGAGGAATCCACGGGGTTGCTACCAGGGTGCCCCCGCATGTGAACAACAGGGTGAATCCGGTGGAACAACTCGAGGACAACTCGAGGATGGATCTGGGACAACTTCGTCCGTCCCCAGACGGCTCCGATTCATCCTCGAGTCACTCCACGGCCATCCCCAAGCCGACATGCCCGCTGACCTGGGGATTCGGGCGAAGTCCACAGATTCCACAGTGCCTACTACTACTTCAGTTCTCATTCTTGGAGAGATCTCTTGAAAACAGGGTGTGTGGAAAGTCGGATCGGGACGCTCGGCTCGGTTGCTCGTTCACTCACAGGCAGCAAGGAGGAGAGGGGGACCGTCGAGCACGTGTGGATCCGCCGGGAGGGTCGATGTGGGGTTCGCGGGTAATCCGGGTACCGTTTGGTTGTCGACAGGTGTGCGAGACTCGGTGAGAGGACAAATCGGGCGATGGAGCTTGCGAGCATGAAGTTTCGGGTCGCCCGGGAGGATTTCGCCGAGTCGGTGGCCTGGGTGGCCCGTAGTCTCCCGTCCCGCCCGCCCGTGCCCGTCCTGGGCGGTGTGCTGCTGGTGGCCGACGAGAACGGCCTGACGGTCTCCGGGTTCGACTACGAGGTCTCCGCGCAGATGCGCGTCGCGGCCGAGGTCGCCGGTGCGGGCCAGGTGCTGGTCTCGGGCCGGCTGCTCGCCGACATCACCAAGGCGCTGTCGAACAAGCCGGTGGACGTCTCCGTCGACGGCACCCGCGTGCTCATCGCCTGTGGCAGCGCCAAGTTCTCGCTGCCGACCATGCCGGTCGAGGATTATCCCCAGCTGCCCGAGGTTCCCCAGCAGACCGGTGAACTGAGTGTGGATGTTTTCGCCGAGGCGGTCGGCCAGGTCGCCGTCGCCGCTGGCCGGGACGACACCCTGCCCATGCTCACCGGTATCCGGGTGGAGATCGAGGGCAACGACGTGGTGCTCGCGGCCACCGACCGGTTCCGGCTGGCCGTGCGGCACCTGCAGTGGCAGCCCACCCGCCCCGACATGGAGACCGCGGTGCTCATCCCCGCGCGCACACTGTCGGAGTCCGCGAAGACCCTCGGCGCCACCGACGCGCCCGTGCAGCTCTCGCTGGGCAGTGGTGGCGGGGCCGACGGCCTGCTCGGCATCGTCAACGCGGGCCGCCGGACCACCACGCGCCTGCTGGACGCCGAATTCCCCAAGTTCCGCCAGTTGCTCCCCAAGGAGCACACTTCCATCGCCACGCTGCCCGTGTCGGCCCTGTCCGAGGCCATCAAGCGGGTGGCCCTGGTGGCCGAGCGCGGCGCCCAGGTGCGCCTGGAGTTCTCCACCGACGGCGTGCTGCTGTCGGCGGGTGGGGACGACGCGGGCCGGGCCGAGGAATGGCTCGAGGCCGACTTCCGTGGCGAAGCGCTGACCATCGCGTTCAATCCCGGCTACCTGACCGAGGGCCTGTCGGCGCTGCACGCGGACCGGGTCACCTTCGGATTCACCACGCCCAGCCGCCCCGCGGTGCTGCTGCCCGCCTCCGACGAGGAGCCCAAGGTGCTGGAGTCCGGTGCGTTCGCGGCGCTGGAGAGCCAGTACATCTACCTGCTGATGCCGGTCCGGCTGCCCGGCTGAGCCGGCCCGCGCGGGTAGTCCGGCATGTTCATCCGTGCGCTGTCGGTCCGTGATTTCCGGTCGTGGGAACACGCCGAGCTGGAGTTGTCCCCAGGCCGCACGGTGTTGCTGGGGTCCAACGGCAACGGCAAGACCAATCTGCTCGAAGCGGTCGGTTACCTGTCGACGCTCGGCTCGCACCGGGTCTCCGCCGACGCGCCGCTGATCCGGATGGGTGCCACCCAGGCGCGGATCGGGGCCAGTGTGGTCAACACCGGCCGCGAGCTGCGAGTCGATGTCGAGTTGCGGGCGGGCAGCGCCAATCGCGCGCAGATCAACCGTTCACCGGTACGCCGGTCCAGGGAGATCCTCGGCATTCTGCAGACGGTGCTGTTCGCCCCGGAGGATCTGGCGCTGGTGCGTGGCGACCCGGGGGAGCGGCGCCGGTTCCTCGACGAGTTGTGCACAGCCCGCCTGCCCAGGCTGGCCGGGGTGCGCGCCGACTACGACAAGGTGTTGCGGCAGCGCTCGGCCCTGTTGAAAACCGCTGGGCGGCAGGTGCGTTCGCGGACCGATCTGAGCACCCTCGACGTGTGGGACGGGCATCTGGCCGAGCATGCCGCGGTGTTGCTGGCGCAGCGGCTGCGGCTGGTCCACGACCTGTATCCCTTTCTGGCACAGTCGTATCGGTCGATCGCGCCCGAATCACGGCCTGCCGCAATCGCTTACCGGTCGGGTTATCTGCCGCCGGAGTTCCTCGACCCGGCCAGGGCGCCCGCGGCCGACGACACCGAGCAGCTGCACGCGATCGTGTTGCGTGAGCTGGCGGCCGCGCGGGGGCGCGAACTCGATCGCGGGGTGTGTCTGGTCGGCCCGCACCGTGACGACCTGGACCTGATGCTCGGCAGCGCGCCTGCCAAGGGATTCGCCAGCCACGGCGAATCCTGGTCGTTCGCGCTGGCGCTGCGGCTGGCCTCGTTCGAGTTGCTGCGCAGCGCGGGCACCGAGCCGGTGCTGCTGCTCGACGACGTGTTCGCCGAACTCGACCGGCGCAGGCGGACCGCGCTGGCCGAGTTCGCCGCCGGTGCCGAGCAGGTGCTGATCACCGCGGCGGTTGCCGAGGATGTGCCGCCGGAGCTGGCCGCCGAGCCGTTGCGGGTGCAGACCACCGGCGAGGCCGATCAGCGGGTGTCGCGGATCGTGCCCGAGCCGGCCGAAGATATGCACAGGTAGCGATAGTTATCAACAGCACCTGTGGAAAACCGGCAACATGCTGGACATATCCCGGTTCGGCGCATCGCGGCGCTGTCGGTGCCCCGGCGTAGACTCTGTGCACACTCAGCCCCCAGCGACCCGGAAGGCGGAACACCCGTGCAGGACGAACCGGCACCGGAGCTGCGCGGGATCGATCTGGCCCGCCGTGCGCTGGAGGAGGCGCGGGCCGCGGCCAAGGCCAGTGGCAAGTCGGTCGGGCAGGGCAGGGCCTCCCCGGTCCGCAAGCTGCGCGCCGGTGGCCGCCGCCGTAGCGGCTGGTCCGGCGCCGGTCCCGACGCGCGCGATCCCCAGTTGCTGTCGGCGCTGACCGGTTCGATCGCGAAGAGTCGTGGCTGGTCGGGCAAGGTGGCCGAGGGCATGGTGTTCGGGCGCTGGGCCGGCGTGGTCGGCGAGGACATCGCCGCGCACGCCACCCCGGTGACGCTCGAGGGCGGCGTGCTCAAGATCGCGGCCGAGTCCACCGCCTGGGCCACCCAGCTGCGCATGCTGCAGAGCCAGCTTCTGGCCAAGATCAACGCGGCGGTCGGCCACGGTGTGGTCACCCAGCTGCGGATCACCGGCCCCGCCGCCCCGAGCTGGCGCAAGGGTGAACGGCACATCAAGGGCCGTGGCCCGCGCGACACCTACGGGTAGTGGATAAACCGCTGGTGGGCAGTGCGCCGGCGACCACCGGCCCGGACGCGAGCCTATTCGCGTCTACGACCGGCAAAATTCTCTGCGTGGCGGAAACATCTCGCCGTGGATCGATTTCTTGCATTCACGGCGGCGCCAGGGGTGTCGTAGGTGCACTGTAAGTTGGGCTTACCAGTAGGATGGTGACGTAACCAGCGGCGAACCCTCGGCGCGTGCTGTGCAGCCGTTCGCGAGCTGTCCGGCGCCAGGGATCAGCAAGTAAGGAGAGCTACCGACAAGTGGCTGCCAACGATTCCAACGCATCGGGCAACAAGCAGGGCTACGGTGCCTCCTCCATCACGGTCCTCGAAGGGCTGGAGGCGGTCCGCAAACGCCCCGGCATGTACATCGGCTCGACCGGTGAACGCGGTCTGCACCACCTCATCTGGGAGGTTGTGGACAACTCGGTCGACGAGGCGATGGCCGGTTACGCCTCCCGTGTCGATGTCACGCTGCTGGCCGACGGCGGCGTCGAGGTCATCGACGACGGCCGTGGCATCCCCACCGCCATGCACGCGCAGGGGGTGCCGACCGTCGAGGTCGTCATGACCCAGCTGCACGCGGGCGGCAAGTTCGACTCCGACTCCTACGCCGTCTCCGGTGGTCTGCACGGTGTCGGCATCTCGGTGGTCAACGCGCTGTCGAGCAAGCTGGAAGCCGAGATCGACAACGACGGCTACCACTGGACCCAGACCTACAAGGACGCCAAGCCGGGCAAGCTGATCCAGGGCGAGGCGACCAAGCGCACCGGCACCACGATCCGGTTCTGGGCCGACCCGGACATCTTCGAGACCACCACCTACAACTTCGAGACGGTTTCGCGCCGCCTGCAGGAGATGGCCTTCCTGAACAAGGGCCTGACCATCACCCTGACCGACGAGCGGGTCAGCGAATCCGACGTCACCGACGAGGTCGTCAGCGAGACCGCCGAGGCGCCCAAGCATGCCGAGGACGGTGCCGAGGCCCCGGCCGAGCCCAAGGTCAAGACCCGCACCTACCACTACCCGGGCGGCCTGGTCGACTTCGTGCGCCACATCAACCGCACCAAGACCGCCATCCACAACTCGGTGGTGGGCTTCACCGGCAAGGGCACCGGCCACGAGCTCGAGGTCGCGATGCAGTGGAACTCGGGCTACTCCGAGTCCGTGCACACCTTCGCCAACACCATCAACACCCACGAGGGCGGCACCCACGAAGAGGGCTTCCGCGCGGCGCTGACCACGGTGGTCAACAAGTACGCCAAGGAGAAGAAGCTCCTCAAGGAGAAGGACGGCAACCTCACCGGTGACGACATCCGCGAGGGCCTGGCCGCCATCGTGAGCGTCAAGGTCGGCGAGCCGCAGTTCGAGGGCCAGACCAAGACCAAGCTGGGCAATACCGAGGTCAAGTCGTTCGTGCAGCGTGCCTGCAACGAGCACCTGACGCACTGGTTCGAGGCCAACCCGGCCGACGCCAAGACCATCGTGCAGAAGGCGGTCTCCTCGGCGCAGGCCCGCGTCGCCGCGCGCAAGGCGCGTGAGCTGGTGCGCCGCAAGTCGGCCACCGATCTGGGCGGGCTGCCCGGCAAGCTGGCCGACTGCCGGTCCAAGGACCCGAGCAAGTCCGAGATCTACATCGTGGAGGGCGACTCCGCCGGCGGCTCGGCCAAGTCCGGCCGCGACTCGATGTACCAGGCGATCCTGCCGTTGCGCGGCAAGATCATCAATGTCGAGAAGGCCCGCATCGACCGCGTCCTCAAGAACAACGAGGTCCAGTCGATCATCACCGCCTTCGGCACCGGCATCCACGACGAGTTCGACATCGCCAAGCTGCGCTATCACAAGATCGTGCTGATGGCCGACGCCGACGTCGACGGCCAGCACATCTCGACGCTGCTGCTCACCCTGCTGTTCCGCTTCATGCGCCCGCTGATCGAGCACGGGCACGTGTACCTGGCCCAGCCGCCGCTGTACAAGCTCAAGTGGCAGCGCAGCGATCCCGAGTTCGCCTACTCCGACCGGGAGCGCGACGGTCTGCTCGAGGCCGGTCTGGCCGCGGGCAAGAAGATCAACAAGGACGATGGCGTCCAGCGCTACAAGGGTCTGGGCGAGATGAACGCCAAGGAGCTGTGGGAAACCACCATGGATCCGTCGGTGCGGGTGCTTCGTCAGGTGACGCTCGACGACGCGGCCGCGGCCGACGAGCTGTTCTCGGTGCTGATGGGCGAGGACGTGGAGGCGCGTCGCAGCTTCATCACCCGCAATGCCAAGGACGTCCGCTTCCTCGACGTGTAGCCGGCGCAGCGCGGTGACCCGCGCGCCCGTCCCCACGCCGTGCCCTCGAAGGAGATTTGATGACTGAGACCACGCTGCCCCCCAACGGCGGTGCGGGCGACCGGATCGAACCGGTCGACATCCAGAACGAAATGCAGTCCAGCTACATCGACTACGCGATGAGCGTGATCGTCGGCCGCGCGCTGCCCGATGTGCGCGATGGCCTCAAGCCGGTGCACCGCCGCGTGCTCTACGCGATGTACGACAACGGCTACCGCCCCGACCGCGGCTATGTGAAGTCCGCGCGTCCGGTCGCCGAGACCATGGGTAACTACCACCCGCACGGCGATTCGTCGATCTACGACACCCTCGTGCGCATGGCCCAGCCCTGGTCGCTGCGCTATCCGCTGGTCGACGGCCAGGGCAATTTCGGTTCGCGCGGCAACGACGGCGCGGCCGCCATGCGTTACACCGAGTGCCGCCTGACGCCGCTGGCCATGGAGATGCTGCGCGAGATCGACCACGAGACGGTCGATTTCGTGCCCAACTACGACGGTCGCTCGCAGGAGCCGACCGTGCTGCCCGCGCGCGTGCCCGCCCTGCTGATGAACGGCAGCAACGGCATCGCGGTCGGTATGGCGACCAATATCCCGCCGCACAACCTCAACGAGCTGGCCGAGGCCATCTACTGGGCGCTGGAGAACTTCGACGCCGACGAGGAATCCACCCTCGCCGCCTGCATGGAGCGGGTCAAGGGCCCTGACTTCCCGACGCACGGCCTGATCGTGGGCGGTCAGGGCATCCACGACGCCTACACCACCGGGCGCGGTTCCATCCGGATGCGCGGTGTGGTGGAGATCGAGGAGGGCAGCCGCGGGCAGACCCAGATCGTCATCACCGAGCTGCCGTACCAGGTCAACACCGACAACTTCATCAACTCCATCGCGGAGCAGGTGAAGGACGGCAAGATCGCCGGCATCTCCGATATCCACGACGAGTCCTCCGATCGCGCCGGGATGCGGATCGTGGTGACGGTCAAGCGGGACGCGGTCGCCAAGGTCGTGCTGAACAACCTGTACAAGCACACCCAGCTGCAGACCAGCTTCGGCGCGAACATGCTCTCGATCGTCGACGGGGTGCCGCGCACGCTGCGCCTGGATCAGATGATCCGGTACTACACCAATCACCAGCTGGAAGTGATCGTCCGGCGCACCCGTTACCTGCTGCGCAAGGCCGAGGAGCGGGCCCACATCCTGCGCGGCCTGGTCAAGGCGCTCGACCTGCTCGACGAGGTCATCGCGCTGATCCGGCGTTCGGCCAACACCGACACCGCGCGCACCGGCCTGATGCAGCTGCTCGACATCGACGAGATCCAGTCGACCGCGATCCTGGACATGCAGCTGCGCCGCCTCTCGGCCCTGGAGCGGCAGAAGATCGTCGACGATCTGGCCAAGATCGAGCTCGAGATCGCCGACTACAAGGACATCCTGGAAAAGCCCGAGCGGCAGCGCGCCATCGTGCGCGACGAGCTGGCCGAGATCGTCGAGAAGTATGGTGACGACCGCCGGACCAGGATCATCGCCAATGACGGTGACGTCGCCGACGAGGATCTGATCGCCCGCGAGGACGTGGTCGTCACGATCACCGAGACCGGTTACGCCAAGCGCACCAAGACCGACCTGTACCGCTCGCAGAAGCGCGGCGGCAAGGGCGTGCAGGGCGCCGGCCTCAAGCAGGACGACATCGTCAAGCACTTCTTCGTCTCCTCTACCCACGACTGGCTGCTGTTCTTCACCAACAAGGGCCGGGTCTACCGGGCCAAGGCCTACGAGCTGCCCGAGGCCAACCGGACCGCGCGTGGTCAGCACGTGGCCAACCTGCTGGCCTTCCAGCCGGACGAGAAGATCGCCCAGATCATCCAGCTCAAGACCTACGAGGACGCGCCGTACCTGGTGCTGGCCACCCGGGCGGGCCTGGTGAAGAAGTCCAAGCTCACCGATTTCGACTCCAACCGTTCCGGCGGCATCGTCGCGGTGAACCTGCGTGACGACGACGAGCTGGTCGGCGCCGTGCTGTGCTCGGCCGACGACGATCTGCTGCTGGTCTCGGCGCACGGCCAGTCGATCCGGTTCGCCGCCACCGACGAGGCGCTGCGCCCGATGGGCCGCGCCACCTCCGGTGTGCAGGGCATGCGGTTCAACGCCGACGACGAACTGCTCTCGCTCAATGTGGTGCGCGCCGAGACCTACCTTTTGGTGGCGACCGCCGGTGGGTATGCGAAACGTACGGCGATCGAGGAGTACACCGCGCAGGGTCGTGGCGGAAAGGGCGTATTGACAATCCAATACGATCCGAAACGTGGCAGCCTGGTCGGAGCGCTCATCGTCGACGACGAGGACGAGTTGTACGCGATCACTTCCAGTGGTGGCGTCATCCGCACCGCTGCCAAGCAAGTTCGCAAGGCCGGACGCCAGACCAAGGGCGTGCGATTGATGAACCTCGCGGATGGCGATACCTTGCTAGCGATCGCGCGCAACGCCGACGAGCCCGATCCCGATCAGCTCACCGGCGACGCGGCTTCGGAGCAATAACCCAACCAGCGGCGGCAACGAACGGATCTGAGGATTCCATTGACCACACCGAATCAGTCGAACGACGATCGGAACCAGACCAACGGCGTCACCGAGCGGATCGCCGCGTCTCCGATCCAGCCGCGACCGATCCCACGCCAGGGCGCCCAGGGTGAAGGTGCCCCGGCGCCGGAATCCGGTGCCGCGGGCGGCGAATCGTTCGACAACGGGAAGGGCGGCAAATCGCCCTACCAGGACGGGTGGGCGCAGCTGCCGCAGCGTGAGCCGCAGTCGAACCTGTACCGGCCCGGCGAGTCGCCGAGCCAGGGCAGGCCGTCCTCGCCCGCCCCGGCCGGTGGCGGCGGTGGTGGGCTCAAGGGCAGCGGCGCGTCCAACGCCCGCACCACGGCCGACCTCGCGGCCAAGGCGGCCCGCAAGGAAGCGGCGATGGTGAAGTCCGTCGGTATCGACGGGCCGACCCGCAGCATCGCGCGGCCGGAGCTGGTCAAGGACATGCCCGATCTGTCCGAGGTCCGTCATCCCACGCCGGACGCGCCGCCTGCGGCGCCCCCTGGGCTACCGATGGCCCAGGTGCCGTCGCATCCCGGACCGAGCGCCAGGGCCGTGGCGGCGCCGTCGGTCTCGCCCGCGGTTCCGGTGGCCATCGCGGCCGCCGCGACGGGTGAGCCGCTGCGCGCGACGGTGCAGATCCGCCGGATCGACCCGTGGTCGACGCTGAAGATCACCCTGGTGATCAGTGTGGCGTTGTTCTTCGTGTGGATGGTGGCCGTCGGCCTGCTCTACATCGTGCTGGCCGGCATGGGTGTGTGGGACAACCTGGACAACTCGCTGGGTGAGATGCTCAACCAGGAGGGCAGCTCGTCGAGCCTGATCGATGCGGGCACGATCTTCGGCTATGCCGGTGTGATCGGTCTGATCAATGTGGTGCTGTTCACCGCGCTGGCGACGGTCGGGGTGTTCATCTACAACCAGTGCTGCGATCTGGTCGGCGGTATCCAGGTGACCCTGGCCGATCCGGACTAGGAAAGTCACTGCCGTGCCACGGCCGGTCGAACCCGGAAAACGGGTTTGACCGGCCGTTTTGGTACTCCGTGGTGCGGTGGGGTAATCTCGTTTCTCGTTGCGGTTCACTGCTCCGGCAGGGGATCGGAATGCATTCGGGCCTATAGCTCAGGCGGTTAGAGCGCTTCGCTGATAACGAAGAGGTCGGAGGTTCAAGTCCTCCTAGGCCCACTCCCGAACATCACAGTAGGGTGGGAATCATGAAGATTGTCCTCACGGTCGGTGTTGTGATCGCGGTTCTCATCGGTATCACCAAATTCCGCAAGCGCGATGACGCTGACCTCTGGAAAGAGGTCACCACCCGCTGATTCGGGTGTGCCAACTGGTTTGACGCCAGCAAGGGGCCTTAGCTCAATTGGCAGAGCACTGCCTTTGCAAGGCAGGGGTTAGGGGTTCGATTCCCCTAGGCTCCACTTCTGTGAATTCCATGGTTTTCGATTTCCTGCTCACCGCCGTCCCCGGCGATTCCGCCGCGGTCGACGCGCCGGCGGGTCTGGCCCGGCATCGGGCACTGTCCGCTGATTTCCCGAGTTCGCTCGATCGTGCCGCGATCGGTGGATTCGACAGCGCGGGAACAGGATCGGCCTTCCTCGCCGGCTACCACGAAGCATTGCGCGCGCTGGTTCCCGCGCTCGCCCCCACCGATCTCGTCTCGATGTGCGCCACCGAAGCAGGCGGTGGGCGGCCCTCGGCGATCGCCACCACCGTCACCGCGGACGGGCACGTCACCGGCACCAAATCCTTCGTCACGCTCGGCACCTTCGCCACCCGGTATCTGGTGATCGCGCGCGCGGGCGAGCAGCCCGACGGCAGGCCGGCGCTGCGCGCGGTGCTGGTACCCGCCGGTCCGGCCGCCGTGGTGACACCGTTGCCCGAACTGCCGTTCGCGCCGGAGATCCCGCACGCGAGCGTGGTGTTCGACGCCGCGCCCGGCGACATGCTGCCCGGCGACGGCTACACCGATTTCCTCAAGCCCTTCCGGACCGTCGAGGACGTCCACGTGCTCGCCGCTCTGCTCGGACAGCTCGTGCGGGTGGCCCGGCAAGGACAATGGCCCGCCGAGGCCGTAGAACAGCTGCTGGCGCTGTTTGCGGCGGTGCGTGGCCTCGGTGCCGAGGACCCGGGTTCGGTGGGCGTGCACATCGCGCTGGGCGGCGTCTTCGACCGGCTGGCGCGGCTGTGCGCCGACCAGGAACCGCTGTGGGCGCGGGTCGACCCGGAGATCAGGCAGCGCTGGGAGCGGGACCTGCCGCTGCTCGGGGTCGCGGGCAAGGTGCGGGCCGCGCGCCTGGCGGCCGCCTGGAATTCGCTGGCGTGATCACCTGGTGAAGGTGCCCAGGCCGTTCTCGTCGAAGTAGTTCAGGGTGAGTTCGCCGCCGGTGAAGGTCGCCGAGGAGACGCTGCCGGGCGGGGCGTTCTCGCCGCTGGGTTCGAAGGCGAAGGTGTCGCCGTCCCAGTGCCGCAGCGGGTAGTGCTCGGTGGCCGGGCCGATGGCGAGTTCGAGGCCGGTCGGGGTTTCGGTGATCCGCGCCGGACCCCAGTACTCGTTGGCGTAGGTGCCGACGTAGCTCGCGAGCGGCTGGGCGGGCGCCGGATTCGGTGGCGGGGCCTGGCCGGACAGGTCGCCTTCCGGATCGGACAGTGAGCTCAGCGCGTCGCGGAACAGGCCGCGCCAGTCCTCGCGGATCTCACCGAACTGGACCAGGTCGGCGAACTCGGCGGTGATCGTCTCCGGGACGCCGATCGGGGCCGCGTTGGTGAGCGCGACGATGGCCACGTCGGCGGACGGGATGACCAGGAAGTTGGTGGCCGCGCCGAGGGTGAACCCGCCGGAATGGCTGTAGGCGGTGCGGCCCGACGCCGCGGTCGAGGAGTTGAAGCCGAATCCGTAGGCGCCCGCGCGGGCATCCGGCGTGGCTGCGGGCGCCGAGATGATCTGCGGGGTGATCGCGGGCAGCAGGGCCTCGGCGGGGGCGATCGGCGCGCCGTCGGCGAGCAGCATCGTCAGCCAGCGGGCCATGTCGTCGACCGAGGAGCTCACCCCGCCCGCGGGGGACTGGGCGTCGGGATTGCGGACCGAGCGCGCCACCCAGCGGCCGTCGATGTTCACGTGGCCGACCGCGCGATCGGGCCTGGCCAGGAAGTCGTCGAAGCGGGAGCTGGTCGATCCCATGCCCAGCGGGGTGTAGAGCGCGTCGGCCGAGAGCTGGGCCCAGTCCTTGCCCGCCGCGGCGGCCACTGCCTCCGCGCCAGCGGTGAACCCGAAGTTGGTGTACTCGTAGGTGATCCGGAACGGGGAAAGGGGTTCCAGGCGCAGTTTCTCCAGGATCGCGGCCTGGTCGAAGCCGATGTCCTCTAGCCGGTCGCCGGCGTGATCGGGCAGGCCGCTGCGGTGCGCGAGCAGATCGCCGACCGTGAGTTCGGCGGTGGTCGCGGGGTCGGCCAGCGCGAAATCCGGCAGGTGGGTGACCACAGGGGTGGTCCAGTCGACCCGGCCAGCGCCGACCTGGCTGGCGACGACGGTCGCGGCCACCGACTTCGACACCGAGGCCAGCTGGAAGACGGTGTCGGTGTCGACCTTGTCGTCGGTACCCGCCTGCCGCACGCCGAAGCCCTTGGCGTACACGGTCTTTCCACCGTGCACGACGGCCACGGCCATGCCGGGGATGTGGGTGCTGTCCATGATCGACTCGACCAGCTCGTCGAGTTCGCCGACGGCGTTGTCGACCGCGTCGTCGGGCAGCGGGATGCCGGCGACCTGGTTCGGCGGGAGCGCGGCGGTGCTGGTGGTCGTGGCGGCGTGGTCGTCGTCGGAATCGGCGCAGCCCACCAGGATCGTCATCGAGACGACGACCGCCGCGATCGCACCCCGGGCAGGCACCATGGGGCGACGATAGTCCCGGTTGCCCGCCGATCGCGGGATCGTCGCTGGACTGTGACGGTGGGTGCGCCGGTGCGCCGTAGCCGAATGGCCGAGCTGCAACCTTGCCGGAAAATGGGGAGCGGGCCTCGGCGAAGGGGGGGAGTTAGCCGAGGCCCGCGTAGGGTCGGCCCGGGGGGGAGGGGCCGACGTGAACGATCCTACGCGATATGTGCGGAATTCGCGTACGCGCAACGGAGGAGTTTCCGATATTTTTCGGCGCAGGCCGGTGCGGTGAGTGCCGGACGGGCGCTGGGTACTCGGCAGTAGGTTTCGCCGGTCGTCCTGCGATTGTGTTATCGGCACCCGAATTGGCTGGTACGCAAGGTTTTACGGGCCGAACGCGGTGAACGGGTTCTTGTTTGCCGGGTGGTCGCGCCGGGCGACGCGGTAGCGCACAGCCGGCCTTCGCCCCGGAAAAATCAGTCCGATTCGCCGCGTGTCGCGAGCGCTCGGCATGTCGAACATCGGTGTACGTCTGCCGTGGTGGCGCGCCGGAATTTCGGATGCGACTTGTCGGTGGGTACCGCAATACTGGGGCGAACAGCATGCGAACCCCTACGACACCAGGAGAATCATGCCCGACGCAATCGTCGCCGAGGGTCTGGTCAAACGGTACGGGCAACTGATCGCCCTGGACGGACTCGACCTGTCCGTGCCCGAAGGTACCGTCACCGCGCTGCTCGGCCCGAACGGCGCGGGGAAGACCACGACCGTTCGCGTACTCACCACCCTGCTGGTCCCCGACGAAGGCCGCGCCACCGTCGCCGGGATCGATGTCATCAACAATCCACAGGCGCTGCGCTCCCATATCGGCGCCTCCGGGCAGTACGCCGCGGTCGACGAGTACCTCACCGGCTTCGAGAACCTCGAGATGGTCGGCAGGCTCTATCACCTCGGCACGCAGCGCAGTAAAGAACGCGCGCGTGAACTGCTCGACCGGTTCCGGCTCAGCGATGCCGCCGACCGGCCGGTCAAGGGCTACTCCGGCGGCATGCGCAGGCGCCTGGACCTCGCGGGCGCGCTGGTCGCCAATCCGCCGGTGCTGTTCCTCGACGAGCCGACCACCGGGCTCGACCCGCGTGCCCGGCTCGACCTGTGGGACGTCATCGAGGAGCTGGTGGCCGGCGGCACCACCCTGCTGCTCACCACCCAGTACATGGACGAGGCCGACCGGCTCGCCGACTCCATCGCGGTGATCGACCACGGCACGGTGATCGCCCGCGGAACCGCCGACGAACTCAAGGCCCTCGTCGGCGGCGACCGGATCGAACTCACCGTCGCCCACGTCGACGAACTGGCCGCCGCCCAGCAGGTGCTGACCGGCCTGGCCGACGGCGAGATCCACCTCGAACCCGGCCTGCGCAGGCTCACCGTCCCGGTGGCCGAAGGATCCCAGGACCTGGTCACCGCGATCGGCAGGCTCACCGAGCACAAGGTGACCATCAACGACGTCGCCCTGCGCCGTCCCTCGCTCGACGATGTCTTCCTCACCCTCACCGGACACGAGGCCGAGGAACTGGTCGGTGGTAACGCCGAGGTCGAGCCCGCGGGCGCCATGGAAGGGAAGAACCGATGAGTGCCACGATCGAGACCGTCCAGCCCGCCGCGCCCGGGTTGGGGGAGCGGCTGCGGATGGTTGTCAGCGACAGCGTGACGATCGCCAAGCGCAATGTCATCAAGATCAAGCGCGTGCCCGACGTGCTGATCTTCACCACGTTGTCGCCGATCATGTTCGTGCTGCTGTTCGCCTACGTCTTCGGCACGGCGATCAAGATCCCCGGCATGGAGGGCGGCTACCGCGAATTCCTGATCGCGGGCATCTTCGTGCAGACCGTGGTGTTCGGCGCCTCGTTCACCGGTGCCGGCCTGGCCGAGGACATGCAGAAGGGCATCATCGACCGGTTCCGCTCGCTGCCGATGGCGCCCTCGGCGGTGCTGGTCGGCCGCACGATCAGCGATGTGGTGATCAATGTGGTGAGCCTGGTGGTGATGTCGCTGACCGGCCTTGTCGTCGGCTGGCGTATCCGCGGCTCGTTCGTCGACGCGGTGCTGGCCTACCTGCTCATGCTGCTGTTCGCCTACGCGCTGTCCTGGATGATGGCGGTGGTCGGGCTGCTGGTCCGGGCGCCGGAGGTGTTCAACAACGCCAGCTTCATGGTGATCTTCCCGCTGACGTTCTTGTCCAACGCCTTCGTCCCGATGGACGATCTGCCCGGCCCGCTGCGGGTGTTCGCCGAATGGAACCCCATGTCGGCGCTCACCCAGGCGGTGCGTGACCTGTTCGGCAACACCAGTCCGCTGGCACCGCCCTCGCAGGCCTGGCCGATGCAGCACCCGGTGATCACCTCACTGGTCTGGATCGTGGTGATCCTGGTGGTGTTCGTGCCGCTGGCGCAGATGCAGTACAAGAAGTCGGTGAGCCGCTGACGGGTCAGTGCGCGCCGGTCTCCGCAGCGGCGGGCGCCGAGCCGTTGCGCGAATAGCCCAGGCGCGGCGGCTCGGCGGCGGGCTCGGGCAACTGGGGACGCTTGCTGCGGGCGACCCAGGCCAGCGCGCCCGCGCTGGCGATCGCGAGCGAGGCGATGAGCGGGTTACGAAGCTTCATGCGACCACTGTACGAGACGCTCCAGCGAGGTCCCTGGCCTCACGCCGCCTGCGTGGCACCATAACTGCGTGACCTCACCCAACCAGACGGCCGTGGCGACGCTGCACACCAACCACGGCGATATCAGGATCGCGCTCTTCGGTAATCACGCACCCAAGACGGTGCGCAATTTCGTCGGTCTCGTCGACGGCACCGCGCCCTACACCACCGTCAATGCCGGTGGTACGGGATCGGGTCCGTTCTACGATGGCGCTCTGTTCCATCGGGTGATGCCGGGCTTCATGATCCAGGGCGGCGACCCGACCGGTACCGGACGCGGCGGGCCCGGCTACGAGTTCGGTGACGAGTTCCATCCGGACCTGCGCTTCGACCGGGGCTATCTGGTCGCGATGGCCAACGGCGGGCCAGCCACCAACGGCTCGCAGTTCTTCATCACGGCCAGCGCGCAGCCGCATCTGAACCGCAAGCACACCATTTTCGGCGAGGTGGTCGATCCGGATTCGCGCAAGGTCGTGGACGCGATCGCCGAGGTGAAGACCGACCGCAACGATCGCCCCGAAGATCCCGTGGTGATCTCTTCGGTCACCGTGCTTGTCTGAGCGCTGGCGCGCTCGAGTTCGCGGCCACCACGGGCCACCGGTCAGCCACCGTTTCTTGCTCCTTCGTCGCCTACGAAACGGCGGCTGACCGGTGACCCGGCCGCGAACCGCCGCTGCGCGGCGATCCCTCCTCGAGGTCGGGATGTGCGGGGCTGGGAGTGCGGAGCGGCGAATGCTTCACGTGAAACGTTGCGCTAGTCCGATACTGACGCGAAGCCGTTGACCACCAGGGCGTCGTAGACGTCGTGGGGGTTGGTGCCGAGGTCCCAGCGGCCGAAGATCAGCAGGCGCTCGGTGTCGTTGTGCCGGACGTCGACCTCGAGCATCGCGCTCTTGCGGCCGAGGCGGCGGTAGGACACCATCCGGATGCGGTCGATCCGGTCGAGCGGATAGGCCTGCGGGCCGGTGAGGGTGCCGACCACCAGGCGGGGTGCGGGGCCCGGGACCATGGTCAGGCGGGGTCGCTGCCGGATGCCGAGTACCGCCATGCCGAGCATGGCGACCGCGGCCAGGCCGATGAGCAGCCGGCTGGGGCCGTCGGAGGCCAGGATCGCGGCCACCACCAGCACCAGGCCGCCGCCGGTCACCACGAGCAGTCCCGCCAGGGGAGTGGTCCACGAGGTGCCCTCGGTGGATTGACCTGCGCTCACGCGGTGTGTTCCCCCCTTGCTCCTCGAGTTGTCCACAGCTTCATCCACAGGTGTGCATGAATTACACAGGTGTAATCCACATCGCGGGGGATGATCAGCGCCACCGCATGGTCATGATCAGGCCGATGACCATCAGACCGAAGCCGACCAGGAAGTTCCAGGCGCCCAGGTCGTACATCCAGCCGATGTGCTCCTGTGCCAGGTAGTAGACGATGAGCCAGGCCAGGCCGGCGAGCATGAAGCCGAGCATGATCGCGACGTACCAGACCGGGGAGGGACCCACCGCTTTCACCTTCACCGGCGTGCGGCTGGCGGGGCTCGGGGTGTAATCGGCCTTCTTGCGGACCTTGGACTTGGGCATGACGTCCTCGAATTCGGCGTATAAGTAACCTCTAGGCTATCCCACCAGGTAATGGATGCGACGACCTACGGGGTCGGCACGTACCCTCGACGCATGCGTGTATTGGTCGTCGACAACTACGACAGCTTCGTGTTCAACCTGGTGCAGTACCTGGGCCAGCTTGGTGCCGAGGCCGTGGTCTGGCGTAACGACGATCCCCGCCTCGACGACCTGGACACCCTGCTCACCCGCGGCGACGAAGGCGGTTCGTTCGACGGCGTGTTGGTCAGCCCCGGTCCCGGCAGTCCCGATCGTGCGGGCGCGAGCATTCCACTGGTGCGCGCCGCCGCCGGGCACGGCACCCCGCTGCTCGGTGTGTGCCTGGGGCACCAGGCCATCGGCGAGGCCTTCGGCGGCACCGTCGACCGGGCCCCGGAACTGCTGCACGGCAAGACCAGCTCGGTCTATCACCTGGGCTCCGGCGTCCTGGCCGGCCTGCCCGACCCGTTCACCGCCACCCGCTACCACTCGCTGACCGTGCTCCCGGAGACCATGCCCGCCGAACTCGAGGTGGTCGGCCACACCGAGAGCGGCATCGTGATGGCGATGCGTCACCGCACGCTGCCGATCCACGGCGTGCAGTTCCACCCGGAGTCGGTGCTCACCCAGGGCGGGCACCGGATGCTGGCCAACTGGCTCGAGGTCTGCGGTGAACGACCGTCCGAGGCGCTGGTCTCGGCGCTCGAGGCCGAAGTGGCCGCGCTGGTGACGATGTAGCGGCTCACCGGGCCGCGACGTGTGCGCCGGCCGCTGATGTCCGAGCAGCGGCCGCCGCGATACTGGACTGACACCGAGAAGGAGCGCAGCGAGTGAGCAGGCCCCGGGTGCGGCTATCGGTGGCCGCCAGTCTCGACGGCTATATCGACGACGCGAGCGCGCAGCGGCTGCTGTTGTCCAACAGCGCGGACTTCGACGCGGTCGATCAGGTGCGGGCCGAATCCGACGCCATCCTGGTGGGCGCGCAGACCTTGCGGACGGACAATCCGCGCCTGCTGGTGAACAGTGCCGAGCGCCGGGCCGCGCGGGTGGCGGCGGGCAAGCCGGAGTATCCGGTGAAGGTGACCGTCACCGAGTCCGGCGATCTCGATCCGGAACTGCGGTTCTGGCACACCGGCGGCGCGAAACTGGTCTACACCGGCGCTGCGAGCGCGGCGCGGCTCGGTGGCCGGCTGGCCGGCCTGGCCGAGGTGATCGCGCTCGGTGACCGACCCACGCTGCCCGCTCTCCTCGACGATCTCGGCGCCCGCGGTATCCACAGGTTGATGGTCGAGGGCGGTACCGGGATGCACACCGGCTTCCTGGCCGCCGATCTGGTGGACGAGATCCGGCTGGCGATCGCGCCGATCCTGGTCGGTGACCCGGCGGCGCCACGCTTCGTCGGCCCAGCGCTGTTCCCTGGTGGCGCACAGCGCAGACTGCTGTTGACGGGTGTGGAACAACTTGGGGATGTCGCCGTGCTGAACTACCTGGTCAACCCTGGGGACAACGCGATCCGCTAACCGCCCCTGTGTGCGAAATACCTGCTCCGACCTGCGAATATGTGGCTGTTCACACATTGTCCGCGAAATCGCTGCACACCTGAACATGACAGACTCCACAACGGGCGAAAGCTGTGGATAACTTCGACACCAGGGGATTTCGAATGAGCGATGGCGACGCGACCGACACCGACCACCGATTCATGCACAGGGCGATCGACCTCGCGCGCGAATGCCCGCCCAGCTCGACGGCCTATTCGGTGGGCGCGGTCATCGTCGCCGACGGGGTGGAGATCGCCACCGGCTACTCACGCGAGACCGACGAGAAGGTACACGCCGAGGAGTCGGCACTGAACAAGCTGGACCCCGACGACCCCCGGCTGACCAGGGCGACGATCTACAGCACGCTCGAACCGTGCTCGACGCGCGCCACCGCGACCCGGCCGCCCTGCACCGACCGGATCCTGGCCGCGGGCATCCCCACCGTGGTCATCGCCTGGCGCGAACCGAGCCTGTTCGTCGCGGCCTGCGAGGGTGTGGACAAACTCCGCGCGCACGGTGTGCGGGTGGTGGAGTTGACCGACCTGGCCGCGGCGGCCAAGTCGATGAACTCCCACCTCGATCTGAGCTGAGGCTCAGGGCCGCCCGTAGATGGCGGTCACGAACTCGCCGAGCTGGTTGTCGTCGAGGTGGCGGGCCAGATCGGCCTCGCTGATCATCCCGACCAGCCGCTTGTCCTCGATCACCGGCATCCGCTTGACCCGGTGCCCTTCCATCTGGTCGAGCACTTCCTCCACATCGGCGTCCGCGCTGACCCAGCGCGGGGTCGACTCGCAGAGCTCGGCCGCGGTCGTGGTCTCGGGGGACAACCCGAGCGCGACGCACTTCACGACGATGTCGCGGTCGGTGATGATGCCGCACATGCGCTCGTTGTCGTCGGCGACGACCAGCGAGCCGACACCGAGATCGGCCATCGCCGCCGCCGCGGTTGCCACGGTGTCGCCACGAGTGATCCACTGCGCGCCCGGCTTCATGATGTCCCTGGCTGTGGTCATAAAGCTACCCTCCTGAGTCAGCGTTGCTGGGTCGGATGAAGCAGCCTCATTCTGCGCTCGCCGCGGCGCGGCAGACAGATTCTCCACGCAATCGAGACCTCGCTAGCGCGGGATCGGTGACGCACCCACCTGCAGCACGACATTGCCGTTGACCGTGACGGTGCCGCCCGGGGCCGGACTCTGCCCGACGATCTTGCCCGAGGCGTTGCCGTCGAGGGTGATCACCGTGGTCTGGCTCAGCTGACCGGACCAGCCCAGCGCGCGCAGCTTCTCCTGCGCCTGCACCGGGGTGAGCCCGCTCAGGTCGGGGACATCGATCCGGTCGCCGTCGGAGACCTGGACGGTGATCGTCGAGCCCTTGTCGGCATTGCTGCCGCCGGACGGGCTGGTCGACAGGACCGTGCCCTTGGGCTGCGCGGACTTGACGTTCTGGATCGTCACCTTGAAACCGGCGCCGTCCACCAGGTTCGGCTGCGCGACCGAGATGTCCTGGCCGACCACGTCGGGCACCCTGACCTGCTCGGGACCGCTGCCGATGATCAAGGTGATCGGCAGATCGATGCTCACCCAGGTGCCGAGCCGCGGCTCGGTCTCGACGACCTTGTCGGTCTCGGCGATGCTGGAGGCTTTCTTGCGCACCTGCGGGTCGATGCTCAGGCCGATCGCGTTGAGCGCCTGCTCGGCGTCGGCCTGCGACATGCCCTCGACCTTGGGCACCTGGACCTGCGCCGGACCGGTCGAGACCTGCACCGTGACGGTGCTGCCCTCGTCGATGCGTGAACCACCCAGCGGCTGGGTCGCGATGACATTGCCCGGCATCACCCGGCTGTCCGGCTTGTCCTCGGTCGCCACCTGGAAACCAGCTTTGACCAGCGCTGTCTGCGCCTGCTGCTTGGACTGGCCCGACACATCGGGCACCGCGACCTGGTCGGGCTTGCTGCCCGGCCCGAGCAGCACCCAGAACAGGCCGAACGCCACCGCCAGCGCCGCGGCCACGCCGAGCGCCAGCAGACCGGTGCGGTTGCGCCCCTCGGCGGGCGGGCCGACCGCGGCCTGCTCGGAGGTGTCGTCGCGGCGATCACGGAAGCTGCGCGGGGCGGGCTCGTCCTCGTAATCCATGATGGTGGTGCGATCTTCGTCGTTCATCACCATCGGCGCGCTCGGCTTCTGCCCGCCGAGCACCCGGATCAGATCGGCGCGCATCTCCGCGGCCGTCTGGTAGCGGTTGGCCGGGTTCTTGGCCATCGCCTTGAGGATCACCGAGTCGAGTTCGCGCGGCACGCCGGGATTCACCGACGACGGCAGCGGCGGGTCCTCCTTGACGTGCTGATACGCCACCGCGAGCGGCGAGTCACCGATGAACGGCGGCTGCCCGGTGAGGATCTCGAAGAGCACACAGCCCACCGAGTACACATCCGAGCGCGCGTCCACGGTCTCACCGCGCGCCTGCTCGGGCGAGAGGTACTGCGCGGTGCCGATCACCGCGGCGGTCTGGGTCATCGGGTTGGAGCTGTCGGCCATCGCGCGCGCGATGCCGAAGTCCATCACCTTCACCGCGCCGGCGCGGTTGATCATGATGTTGGCCGGCTTCATGTCGCGGTGCACGATCCCGGCCTTGTGGCTGAAATCGAGCGCGGCGCACACGTCGGCGACGACCTCCATCGCCTTGCGCGGCGCGAGCGGGCCCTTGCCGCGCACGATGTCGCGCAGGGTGTCGCCCTCGACGTACTCCATCACGATGTAGGGCAGCGGGCCGCCGTCGACGGTGGCCTCACCGGTGTCGTAGACGGCGACGATCGCCGGATGATTCAGCGCCGCCGCGTTCTGCGCTTCGCGCTTGAAGCGCAGGTAGAACGTAGGATCGCGGGCCAGGTCGGCCCGCAGCACCTTGATCGCGACATCGCGCGAGAGGCGCACGTCGCTGGCCTTGTGCACCTCCGACATGCCGCCGAACCCGATGATCTCGCCCAGCTCGTACCGCGAGGAGAGATTCTTCGGGGTGGTCATGGCCGTCCTCTGTTCGGTTCGACGACATTGCCGTCATCGCCATCCGGGAACGGCAGGTCGAACGTGGGCAGGCGCGGCCCGCGCACAGTGGTGGTGCCACCCTCGGGTTTGGTCGTCGTCGGTTTGGTGGTGGTCGGTTTGGTGGTGGTGGTCGTCTTCGTGGTGGTCGTCGTCGGCGGTACCGACGTGGTGGTGGTCGGTTCCGGCGTGGTCGTCGGCGCCTCGGTGGTGGTGGTCGGTTCCGGTGTCCGGGTGGTGGTCGGCGCCTCCGACGGCGGCTCGATCACCGGCGGCGCCGATCTGGTGGTCACCGGCGGCGGCAGCGGCTGGGTGGTCTGCACCGTGGTGGTGGTCGTGGTGCTGCCACGGTTCGGCTCGCCGCCGAACAGCAACCACACCACGCCGCCGCCGAGCAGCAACGCGCCGACGCCGAGGGCGATCAGCCACTTCTGGTTGTTCTTGCTGTTGTTCGCCGGCTCCACGGCGGCGGGCGCGGCCGCCTGGGTGGGCGGGCCACCGTAACCGCCGGGCGGGGTGCCCGGCTGGTTGCCGAAGCGCATGGTCGCGCCGTCGTAATCGGCTCCGCCGGCCGGAATGGCCATGGTGGGGCCGGGCGGCAGCACCCGGGTCGCGCCGGTCATCGGCTGGCCGTAACCACTGGGCGGGGGCGGCATGTGCCCGGCGCGCACCGCGGCCACGGCGTCGGCGAACTCGCCGCCGCTGCTGTAGCGCTGCGCGGGGTCCTTGGCCATGGTGATCGCGATGAGTTCGTGCACGTTCGACGGCAGATCGGCCGGCATCGGCGGCGGCGCGTCGCGCACGTGCTTCATCGCGACGGTGATCGCGCCCTCACCGGTGAACGGGCGCATGCCGGCCAGGGCCTCGTAGCCGACGATGCCGAGGGAGTACACATCGCTGGCCGCGGTGGCGTCCTCGCCGACGGCCTGTTCGGGCGCGATGTACTGGGCGGTGCCCATCACCATGCCGGTCTTGGTCACCGGCGAGGCGTCGACCGCCTTGGCGATGCCGAAGTCGGTGATCTTCACCTGACCGGTCGGGGTGACGAGGATATTGCCCGGCTTGACGTCACGGTGCACCACGCCCGCCGCGTGCGCGACCTCGAGTGCGCGACCGGTCTGCTCGAGCATGTCCAGACCCTGCACGACCGAGAGCCGGCCCATCCGGTTGAGCACCGCGTTGAGCGGCTCGCCCTGGACCAGCTCCATCACCAGGTACGCGGTCTCGCCACCGGAGGGGTCGGTGGTCTCGCCGTAGTCGTAGATGCCCGCGATGCCGGGGGCGTTGAGCTGGGCGGTGGTGCGCGCCTCGACCCGGAACCGCTGACGGAAGGTCGGGTCGGCGGAGAACTCGGTCTTGAGGACCTTGACCGCCACCCGGCGGTCGAGCCGGGTGTCCATCGCTTCCCACACCTGACCCATGCCGCCGGTGGCGATGAGCCGTTGCAGGCGGTAGCGGTCAGCGATCATGGCGCCGTTGTTCAGCATCGGGGCCCCCGTGTTGTCACTCGCACACTCATTTCGTTCAGCCCCCTGCCAGGCCCGCGTCCAGTACCGACCTGGCGATCGGAGCGGCCACCGAGCCGCCGGTCGCCGCCAGCGCCCGGTCGCCGCCGTTCTCGACGATCACCGCGATGGCGATCTTCGGGTTCTGCGCGGGCGCAAAGGCCATATACCAGGCGTGTGGCGGGGTATTACGGGGATTGCTGCCGTGTTCGGCCGTACCGGTCTTGGACGCGATCTGGTACGCCGATCGGCCGCCGCCTACGGTATTGCTCTCCGAGGCGATCATCAGGTCCTTCAGTGTCGACGCTACCGGCCCGGTCACGGCTTGTCCGACCGAGACCGGTTCGGTCGTGCTCAGCTCGGACAGATCGGGCGCCTGGGTGGAATCGACCAGGTACGGCTGCATCCGGGTACCGCCGTTGGCGATGGTCGCCGCGATCACCGCGACATCGAGCGGGGTCACCGCGACATCGCGCTGGCCGATGCTGGACTGGCCGAGGGCGGCGTTGTCCGGGATCGAGCCGACGGTCGATTCGGCGACCGGGATCGGGACGCCACGGTGCGGGCCGATGCCGAACGCGGCGGCCTCGTCCTTGAGCTTGCTCGCGCCGACCTTCACACCCAGTTCGACGAACGCGGTGTTGCAGGAGCGCCGGAACGCCTCGTACAGGCTGGCGGTCGGCTGGTCACCGCAGGTGGTGCCGTTGTAGTTCTCCAGCGTGGTGCTGGTGCCGGGCAGGGTGATCCGCGGCGCGGCGGTGAACTGGTCGTCCGGGGTCGCGATCCCGTTGGACAGCGCGGCCGCGGTGACGATGGTCTTGAACGTCGACCCCGGCGGGTAGGTCTGCGAGACGGCGCGATTGAGCATCGGCTGGCTCTCGTCGGTGCTCAGCTCCTCCCAGGCCGCCCGCCCGGCCGCGCCGTCGTGGCCGGAGAGCCGGTTGGGGTCGTAGCTCGGGGTGGACACCATGGTCAGGATCTTGCCGGTGCTCGGCTCGATCGCGACGACCGCGCCGGTGTAGCCCTTGGACGTCATCTGCTCGTAGGCGACCTGCTGCATCAGCGGATTCAGCGTGGTCAGCACATTGCCGCCGCGCGGGTCGCGCCCGGAGAACATGTCGACAAGGCGGGTGCCGAACAGGCTCGAGTCGTTGCCCGACAGCAGCGGGTCCTCGGCCAGTTCCAGCCCGGTCTTGCCGTACTGCATCGAGTAGAAGCCGGTGACCGGCGCGTACGCCTCCGGCAGTGACGGGTACTGGCGCTGGTACTTGTACCGATCGTCGGTGGCGACCGAGCCGGCCAGCACCGAGCCGCCCGCGGAGATCTGACCGCGCTGGCGCGAGTACTCGTCGAGCAGCACCCGGGAGTTGCGGGGATCGCTGCGCAGATCGTCGGCCTTGACCACCTGCAGGTAGGTGGCGTTGACGAGCAACGCGACCACCATCACCATCACGGCGACGGCGACCCGGCGAAGCGGAGTGTTCATTCGCTGGCCCTGCCTTCCGGCCGTTTGATCATTTCGGTGGCCGCGTCGGCGATCGGCGCGGGCGCGCGCTTGCGGACCGGCGCCGGCGCGCGAGCGGAATCGGAGATCTTGATCAGCAGCCCGAGCAGCGCGTAGTTCGCCAGCAGCGACGAACCGCCGTAGGAGATGAAGGGGGTGGTGAGGCCGGTGAGCGGGATCAGCTTGGTGACACCGCCGACCACGACGAAGATCTGGATCGCGATCGTGAACGACAGGCCGGCCGCCAGCAGCTTGCCGAAGCTGTCCCGCACGGCCAGCGCGGTGCGCAGGCCGCGCACGATGAAGATCAGGAACAGCATCAGCACCGCGGTCAGGCCGATCAGCCCGAGTTCTTCGCCGATGGTGGTGACGATGAAGTCGGTCTTGGCGAAGGGCACCTGATCGGGCCGTCCGCTGCCCAGACCGGTACCCGCCAGCCCGCCGGTGGCGAAGCCGAACATCGACTGCGAGATCTGATAGCCGGTGTTGTGGTAGTCGTCGAACGGGTGCAGCCAGGTGTCGACGCGCACGCGCACGTGCCCGAACAGCTGATAGGCGAACACGAAACCCAGCGCGAGCAGGCCGCCGCCGATGATCAGCCAGCCCACCCGTTCGGTGGCGATGTAGATCATCACCAGCACCGTGCCGAAGATGAGCAGCGAGGTGCCGAGGTCCTTCTCCAGCACCAGCACACCGATGCAGACGACCCACACGATCAGCACCGGGCCCATATCGCGTGGGCGCGGGAACTCCATGCCGAGGAAGTGCTTGCCCGCCGCGGTGAACAGGTCACGCTTGGCCACCAGCACACCGGCGAAGAACACGATCAGCAGGATCTTCGCGAATTCGCCCGGCTGCACACTGAATCCGGGCAGCCGGATCCAGATCTTGGCGCCGTTGACTTCGGAGAACCGGCTGGGCAGCAGTGCCGGAATCGCCAGCGCGACCAGCCCGACCAGGCCTAGGGTGTAGGTATAGCGCGCCAGCGTGCGGTAGTCCCGCAAGACGATGAGCAGGCTGACGAACACCACGATGCCCAGGCCGGTCCACATGATCTGCTGGTTGGCGTCGGGAGAGGGGATCGGGCTGGATTCGTAGATCGCCTTCTGCGCGTCGGCGAGGTCGAGCCGATGGATCAGCACCAGACCCAAGCCGTTGAGCAGCGCCACGATCGGTAGCAGCAGCGGATCGGCGAACGGCGCGAACCGCCGCACCGCCAGATGCGCGATGCCGAACAGGGCGAGGAAGGCCAGACCGTACTTGGCGATGTCCCAGGTGACCGACTGCTCCTGGCTCGCCTCGACGATGAACAACGACACCGTCGTGATTCCCGCGGCGCCACCCAGCAGCAGCAACTCCTGGTTGCGCCGCGTCGACGGTGGTGGCGCTGGCGCGAATCCGCCAGGGGGGCTGGGGAATGCCCCAGCCGACGGCGGTGCCGGTGCGGACATCAGTCCGTCACCCGGCAGTTCTCCCCTGAGATCTGCGGAGTTGTCGGGGGGACGGTGGTCGTCGGCGGGGGCGCGGTGGTGGTCGTCGGGGTGGCGGGTTGATCGGGGCCGGGCGTCGGGGTGCCCGGCGTCACCGGGGGCACCTCGGTCGGCAGCAGCACGCCGGGCTGGGGCACCGATTCCTTCTTCGGGCACGGCGGCAGCAGTTCCTTGGCCGCCAGCACCTTCATGCTGTCGCGCGCCTTGTCCAGCGAATCCGGCGGCAGGCCCTTCTGCACCTGATCGCGGCCGGTCTGCTTGAGATCGCTGACCATCAGCGGCTTGCACCCGCTCGGCGGCTCGGCGCCCGCGTCGACAAGGGTGAGCTCACCCTTGCCGCTGACGCAGCCGGTGAGCTCCACATCGTGGATCGAGTAGCCCAGGATCGAGCCGGGCAGCCCGCGCATCACGACCACCTGATCGTGGTCGGCGCCCACGTAGTAGTTGCTGCGGATCATCTTGTAGCCCACCACGAGTCCCACCGCGACCGCGGCGATCAACGCCACCGACAGCAGCAGCCAGCGCAGCTTGTGCGACTTGGTCTCCGGCGGCGGTGGCGCGGCGGCGGCGCGGCGCGGTTGCGCGCGCGGCGGGCGCATGGCGGCGGCGCGACCGGCCGCGGTGTTCGGCGGCGGGGTGTCTTCCTCCTCCTCGGTGGAGGCGGCCCCGGCGACGATCGGATGACTCTGCCCGTAGTCGAGGTCGATCACATCGGCGACGACGACGGTGACGTTGTCGGGGCCACCGCTACGCAGCGCCAGCTCGATGAGCCGGTCGGCGCACTCGTCGGTGCTGCCCTCACGCATGGTGTTGCCGATGGTCTCGTCGCTGACCACATCGGACAGCCCGTCCGAGCACAGCAGATACCGGTCACCGGCGCGGGCCTCACGCATGATCAGCGTCGGCTCGATCTCGTTGCCGGTGAGGGCGCGCATGATCAGCGACCGCTGCGGATGGGTGTGCGCCTGCTCGGGGGTGATCCGGCCCTCGTCGACCAGCGACTGCACGAAGGTGTCGTCGCGGGTGATCTGGCTGAGTTCGCCGTCGCGCAGCATGTAGGCGCGCGAGTCGCCGATGTGCACCATGCCGAGCTTGCCGCCGGCGAACAGGATGGCGGTCAGGGTGGTGCCCATGCCGTCGAGTTCGGGTTCGGCCTCGACATGATCGGCGATGGCGGCGTTGCCGGAGCGGGTGGCGCGATCGAGCTTGCCGAGGATGTCCTGGCCCGGCTCGTCGTCGTCGAGATGCGCCAGCGCGGCGATCATCAACTGGGAGGCGACTTCACCGGCGGCGTGGCCACCCATGCCGTCGGCCAATGCCAGCAGGCGAGCGCCCGCGTAGACCGAATCCTCATTGTTGCCCCGGACGAGTCCGCGGTCGCTTCGCGCTGTATAGCGCAGAACAAGTGTCACGATCGCAGCTCGATCACTGTTTTGCCGACCCGGACAGGAGTACCGAGCGGAACACGGACGGCGGTGGTGACTTTCGCGCGGTCTAGATAAGTGCCGTTGGTGGAGCCGAGGTCCTCCACGTACCAGTCGTCACCACGCTGAGAGAGTCGCGCGTGCCTGGTCGAGGCATAGTCGTCGGTGAGTACCAGCGTCGAATCGTCGGCGCGGCCGATCAGGACCGGCTGCGTGCCGAGGGTGATTCGAGTGCCGGCGAGTGAACCATGAGTCACCACTAGATACTTGGCGCCCTTCTGGCCTCGGCTGAAGGAAGGCAGCACCGTGGAACCGCGGGCGGCCCTGGGCTGTATCCGGATGCCGGATGCCGCGTAGATATCGCTGCGCAAGGTCCGCAGAACGGCCCAGACGAACAACCAGAGCAGCAGCAGGAACCCCGCGCGGGTCAATTGCAGGATCAATCCCTGCACGGCGTTCCACCTCCTGTTCGCCCGGGTACGTCGGTACGCCAGGTGCGGGGCGAACCACCCCCACCAGCGCGCTGGCTTGCGGGCCCCGAGGTCGGGGCCGTGCGTGTAATGGCAGCATCATAGGGCCGACGGCGCCGACTCGTGACGTGCACCGCGCAGCTTACGGGATCAGACGATCCGGATCAGGATCTCGGAATGTCCGGCCCGGATGACGTCGCCGTCGGCGAGCTGCCAATCCTGCACCGGCGAGCCGTTGACCAGCGTGCCATTGGTGGAACCGAGGTCGGAGAGCATGGCCGTCTGGCCGTCCCAGCGCACCTCGATGTGGCGGCGCGACACCCCCGTGTCGGGCAGCCGGAAGTGGGCGTCCTGGCCGCGGCCGATGATGTTGGAACCCTCGCGCAGCTGGTAGGTGCGGCCGCTGCCGTCGTCGAGCTGCAGGGTGGCCGAGTAGCTCGACTGGGCGGGGGCGCCGTAGCCCGCGCCGCCCTGCTGGCCGTACCCCGCCTGCTGCTGGCCGTAGCCACCGCCCTGCTGGCCGTAGCCGCCCTGCTCCTCCTGGCCGTAGGCCGGTTCGGCGTAGCCCTGCTGGCCGCCGTAGCCACCCTGCTGGCCGTAGCCGGGATCGGCGTAGCCCTGCTGCTGGCCGTAGCCGCCCTGCTGGTCGTAGCCGGGTTCGGCGTAGCCCTGCTGGCCGCCGTAGCCGCCCTGCTGACCGTAACCACCTTGCTGGTCGTAGCCCTGCTGCTGGCCGTATCCGCCCTGCTGGTCGTAGCCGGGTTCGGCGTAACCCTGCTGGCCGCCGCCGTAGCCGCCCTGCTGACTGTAGGCCTGCTGGCCGTATCCGCCCTGCTGGTCGTAGCCCGGTTCGGCGTAGCCCTGCTGGCCGCCGTAGCCGCCCTGCTGACCGTATCCGCCCTGCTGGTCGTAGCCGTTCTGGTACTCGCCGCCCTGCTGGCCGTACGCGGCGTCGCCGTAGCCCTGCTGGGCGTCGGGCGCGGCGTAACCACCGCCGCCTTGACCGTATTCGTCGGGGTAGGCGCCCCCCGGAGCTGCCCCGCGGCCGGCGGGTGGCGGCGCGTACCCGCGATTGCGTGGATCGGACTCCGCGGGCTCTCGGCTCGGCTCGTAGCCTGAGTTGTGCGTCATGGGGCCAGCTCCTGGTTGCGGGTGTGCGGGTCGTTGTGGCTGTCCGGGGCGAGGTGGGGCGGTCCCGCGACCAGCGTCGGGGTCGACGTGGCCGCTCGCTCTGAACTGTCCGGTGTGCAGCGTAGGTGATGCCTCGAACGCCACGTGTACTTCGCCGTAGGTCTGCCAGCCCTGCTCGCGGATGTAATCCTGCAGATGTTTGGCGAACGCCTTGGTGGTGAGGTCGTGATCGGCGTCGAGCTTGCCGTGATCGGAAGAGTTGATCGTGATCACATAATTGTTGGGCGCGAGCTGATGCCCACCGCCCAGATCCTGGATGTGATCGGCGGCTTCGCGCTGTAGCGCGGCCTCGACTTCCTGCGGGACGACGCTGCCGCCGAACACGCGCGCGAACACATCACCGACGGCGCCCTGCAGGCGACGCTCGAATCTCGACACGATGCCCATCACAGCCCTCCCTTCGGTGCACGTATCCAGCCGGTGGACACGCTGGTTACGGCGTGTCCGGACGCGACCACGTTCCTTGCATGATATCCACGATCCTCCACCCCTGTAACTCCCGGCGAACCGCCCCGGTTCCCGCGCCGAAACCGATCCCATCACCGCAGGTCAGGGACGCGATTTTATTTTCTCCCGCCGGGCATGTTAGATTTTTCGAGTCGCTCGGGCGAGTGGCGGAATGGCAGACGCGCTGGCTTCAGGTGCCAGTGTCCGTAAGGACGTGGGGGTTCAAGTCCCCCTTCGCCCACCAGGCCAGAGGCTCGATCCATCCGGATCGGGCCTCTAGTCGTTTCCGGGGTGCTGGTCAGTTCTTCCGGGCGATCAGCAGGTGATGCGGAATCGGGGGGTTCGGCAGCGAACGTTGCTCGACGCGCAGGCCGGCCGCGGTGAGCGCGGCGACCACCTCGGCCACCGGACGAAGCGTGAAACCGTATGGGGTGAAAGGCATCTTGGCCATCGCCTCGGGATCGCCGATGCCGATCACCGCGGTACCGCCGGGGCGCAACACCCGCGCGAGTTCGGCGCAGGCGGCGGGCAGGTCGGCCAGGAAGTAGATGGTGTTGACGGTGATTGCCGCGTCGAGGCTCCCATCGGGCAGCGGCAGCGCGGTCAGGGAACCGTCGGCGAGCACGAGCCGGCCCGCCGTCGTCTCGGCGGTGAAGTGGGCGTGCGCGCTGGTGCGCATGTCCGGCGACGGCTCGATGCCGTGCACCACGCCGGCGGAGCCGACCCGGTCCAGCAGCAGGCCGAGTCCCACGCCGCCACCGAAACCGATATCGGCGACCGTCGCGCCGGGTTCCGGCCCGGCCGCGGCGATCGCGGCGGCGATGGCGCGCTTGTTCCCACGGTTGAGGAAGAAGGCGACCCCCTTGCCGAGCACGCCGTGCGGATTACCGAGCTGGGCGGCGATGGTCGTGAGCAGGCGATCCTTGACCCCGGTCATGCGCTCATCGTAGGGGGCCGGTGACCGCGCCGGAGAGTGTTGATCCGCCCTGGTGAGGCGAAGATCACAGGGGCCGGATCAGGGCTGTAATCCGGGTGTTCCCCGGCTGATTTCCGGACGTTCGGCGGACTGTTCGCAACCGGTCATTTGTTCAGTTAGAGGCGTCTAAGAGGAGTTCCGCCTCGATTGCTGATCTTCGATCATGTTTGCAGCGCTGTAAACAAACTTGAAGTCTCTTTTATCGCTCTCTGGATCGGGCAAACCGTAATTCCGTTGCCGAACCCGCAGGTGATCGGCTATGCCGGGCGGCCGCGGGTGATCCGGGCAACTCCGTCGCAGAAACCGATGACGCGGCAAGTAAGGGTGCGCTAAAGGTTGTCGGAGGTTTGCGGGAGGTGAATTTCCGGTGCCGCCGGACGCTCGATCGAGGTGCCGCCGGAAGTTTGCTGCGGGTGTGGATATCGGTTCGTTCACAGACCTTTGCGGGTTCGCAATTCTTACGCCGGACCTGCGCGTTGGGGGTTGCATGGGCATAACGATTGTGTACAGTTAACGGCAACGCTGGCCGCAGCTCGAGTCCAACTCGCTGCGGCCAGCGGAACTCAAATGGGGGAGTTCGAAACCTTCTCGTTACCTCGCGTAGCTGCTCATTGTCCGGCGCCGTTCCGGTCGGGTGTGCTCGGAGTTGCCTGCCTCACAAATGCACTTGCAGATGCGAGGTCACGCCCGGTCGAGGGTGTTGTCCACAGGTGCCAGCCACTGCGCGGCCGGATCGGGGAGCGCAGGCGCGGCGGCGGACCTGGCATCGCGCTCCTCGGCGACTCGCCTGCCGATGCCGAAGACATAGACCAGGAACAGCGCCTCGGCGGCGAAGCCGAACGCGATCCGCACCGGGGCGGGCAGCGGGCTCGGTGTCACGAACCCCTCGAGCAGGCCACACACCAGCAGTACGACGACCAGTCCCAGCGCCACGGTGGCGGTCGCCCGGCCCTGGTGTGCCATCGCGGCCGCCCTGCTGCGCCGTCCCGGGTCGACCAGCGTCCAGCCCAGCTTCAACCCCACCCCGCCCGCGACGAACAGCGCGGTGAGCTCGAGGGTGCCGTGCGGGAGGATGAAGCCGAAGAACGAGTCGAGCCGGCCCGCGTCGGCCATCAATCCACCGGTTATCCCCAGATTCAGCGCGTTCATGAACATTGCGTACACAGCCGGGAGGATCAGTACACCGGTGAACAACGCGATCGCCGACACCCACGAATTGTGGGTCCACACCTGTGCGGCGAAGGCGTCGTTGGGGTGTTCGGAGTAGTAGGTCTCGAACGAACCCCCAGGTCCAGTGATTGTGGACAGGTCGCCCTCGGGTATCCCCAGGGCCGCGCGGGTCGCCCGCGATCTGTCCACAAGCACGCCGATGACCCCCGCCACCCCCAGGAAGATCACCGTTGTCCCCACCCACCACGGCCACGCTCTATACACAGCCTCGGGAAAATGGTGGGTGAAGAACCGGCCGACCTCGCGCCACGGCTGCGACCGCGCGGCGAGCACCCGTCCGCGCGCCCGGGCCAGCAGCCCGCTGAGCCCGGCGACCAGCTCCGGATCGGGATGATGGCCCTGCACCTTCGCCAGCTGCTGGGACGTCGCGCGGTACAGCGCGACCAGTTCGTCGGCCTCGGCACCGGTCAGCTTGCGCTGGCGGACCAGCTGATCGAGCCGAACCCACGACCGTTGACGCGCCCAGCTGTAGGCATCGGTGTCCATATCGGGAATGCTAGCCACATGGCCGAATTCACCACCGGCGAAGCGGTGGCGCTGGAACTGCCCATCGCGCGCATCCCCAGCCGCGCGGGCGCGTTCCTGCTCGACCTGATGCTGCAGTTGTTTCTCGCGTTCACGCTCGGCTACCTGGGGGTGATCGTGCTGACCGCGGCCGATGCCGACTCGGCGTGGTTCTCGGTGCTCGGCGTCGTGACGATCGTGACCGTGCTGGTCGGCTACCCGGTGTGCAGCGAGACCCTCTCGCGCGGGCGCTCGCTGGGCAAGGCCGCCTTCGGCCTGCGGGTGGTGCGCGCCGACGCGGGCCCGATCGACTTCCGGCACGCGCTCACCCGCGGGCTGGCCGGGGCGATGGTGGATTTCTGGATGCTGGGGGCCTTCGGCGCGGTCGCGGTGATCACCTCGCTGTGCTCACGCGAGGGCAGGCGGGTGGGCGACGTGCTGGCCGGCACGGTAGTTGTGCACACCCGCCAGACCCTGCCGCGACCGGCGCTCGCCGTCGCCCCGCCCTGGCTGACCGGCTGGGCCGCCCAGCTCGATCCGGGTGCGGTCTCCGACGAGCTGGCCGCGGCCATGCGCCAGTACCTGTCCCGGCTGTCCACCCTCACCCCGCCCGCGCAGCACCACCTGGGGACAACTCTCGTCGAGGCGGTGTGCCGGGCGATGCGGTGCGCGCCGCCGGCGGGTTATCCCCCGTATCACGTCCTCGGCGCGGTTCTGGCTCGGCGCCAACAACTTTCGCGCGGGTGAACCTGTGGATGAATTCACCCTGTGGACAACCTGTTGGCGAATCGGTGCATGAACTGTGAGTGACGGTGGACAACTTCGGTTGTCCCCAACTCACAGCGACCCGGACTGCTTCAGTTCCAGGTACTCGTCGGCCAACGCCTCCGGCAGCCGATCCGGCGCCGCGGTCACCACCGCGACCCCGCGGCGGCGCAGCGATTCCTGCACCACCGCGCGTTCTGCCAGCACCGATTCGGCGGCCGCGGCTTTGTACACAGCCTCGGCGGTGGTGCGGTCACGGGCGGCCGCGGCGATCTCGGGATCGGTCACCGAGACGATCAACACCCGGTGGCGCTGGGTGAGCGTCGGCAGCGCGGGCAGCAGATGCTCGCTGACGGTCGGCGCGTCCAGACCGGTGAACCAGACGATCAGCGCGCGCCTGCGCACCCGCGAGATCACCGTGCGGACCAGCCCGGCCGTATCGCTGTCCACAAGCTGTGCGGTGACGCCGGCCAGGGTGTGCATAAGTTTCAGCGGCAGCTGATTGCCGCCCACGCCACTGACCTCGGCGCGCACCGCGCGGTCATAGGCCAGCAGATCGACGGTGTCGCCGGCCGCCGCGGCCAGCCCACCGAGCAGCAGCGCCGCCTCGATCGCGGCATCGAGCCGGGTACCCTCGCCCACCCGCCCGGCACTCGCGCGCCCGGTGTCGAGCACCATCATCATGTGGCGGTTGCGTTCCGGCCGCCAGGTGCGCACCAGCACGTCGGTCGCGCGGGCGGTCGCGCGCCAGTCGATACTGCGCACATCGTCGCCGGCCACGTACTCGCGGAACGAATCGAACTCGGTGCCCTGCCCGCGCGTATTGGCGACATTGCGGCCCTCGAGATGGTGCAGCCGCTTCACTTTCGAGCGCAGCAACCGCTCGCTGCGGAACGCGGGCAGCGCGCGCACCCGGGCAGGCACCCGCACGCGCCGTTGCCGGCCGGCCAGGCCGAGCGGGCCGAGCAGCCGCAGCGTGATCGGGCCCGCGACACGGTCACCGCGAAAGCTCGGAGTCAGGCTGGTACGCAACCGGATCCGGGTGCGCGGGGCCAGCTCGAGGTGATGGGTGGGCAGCTCGGTGCGGGTACTGTCGGGCCAGGCGTCCCACAGCATGCCGCGCACCGTCGCCGGGCCGGTATTGGTGACCACCAGCTCCACCTCGGTGGCGCGCCCGAGCCGGACCACGGTCAGCGGGTCGCGGGTCAGGGTGAGTGCGTCCGGGCGTGCCGCGAGCGCGACGTCGACCAGCAGCAGCGCGGCCAGCAGGCCGCACGCGCCGAGCACCCCCCACCCCGACGGAACCGCGAACATCACCAGCGCCGCCGCGACCGTCGCGAGCAGCGCGAACCGTCCTGTGACGACCACGTCGCTACACCGGCACCGGCACCGAGACCAGCAACGACGCGAGCACACCCTCGGTGCTCACCCCGTCCAGCTCGGCCTCCGGGCGCAACTGCAGCCGATGCCGCAGCACCGGAACCGCCACCGTCTTCACGTCGTCGGGGGTCACGTAGGCGCGCCCGTTGAGCCAGGCGAAGGCACGCGCGGCAGCCAGCAGCGCGGTCGCGCCACGGGTGGACGCCCCGTGCGCGACGGCGGGGGAGGAGCGGGTGGCGCGGCACAGGTCCACGATGTAGGCCAGCACCTCCGGACTCACCGTCACCTGCGCGATCGCGTTCCTGGCCGCGGCGATGTGCGCGGGCCCGGCGACCGGCCGCAGCCCGGCCGCGCCCAGATCGCGGGGATCGAAACCGCTCGCGTGCCGCTGCAGGATGCGGAACTCGTCGTCGCGCTCGGGCAGCCGGATGTCGACCTTGAACAGGAACCGGTCGAGCTGCGCCTCCGGCAGCGGGTAGGTGCCCTCCTGCTCGATCGGGTTCTGGGTGGCGACCACCACGAACGGGTCGGGCAGCGGCTGCGGCTGCCCGTCGACCGAAACCTGGCGCTCCTCCATCGATTCCAGCAGCGAGGACTGCGTTTTCGGTGGCGTGCGGTTGATTTCGTCGGCCAGCAGCAGATTGGTGAACACCGGGCCGCGGCGGAAGGTGAACTCCGCCGAGTGCGGGTCGTAGATCTGCGAGCCGGTGACATCGCCGGGCATCAGGTCGGGCGTGAACTGCACCCGCGCGTGCTCGAGATCCAGCGAGGTCGCCAGCGCGCGCACCAGCAGCGTCTTCGCCACGCCGGGAACACCTTCCAGCAGCACATGGCCACGGCACAGCAGCGCGAGCACCAGATACAGCACGGCCTGATCGTTGCCGACCACCGCCTTACCGATCTCGGTGCGCAAGGCGGCCAGCGCCGCACCGGCTTCCGCCGCGCTCGGATTCTTCTGCAGGACTGTGTCTTCGGTGATGTCGGTCATCCGATCTCCGTCTCGATCCATTCGAGGTGTGCGGCAACGTAATAGAGGGTGCCCTCGTCGGGCACCTCGCCGAACAGGACAGTGCCGACCTGCTGGGCGGGCACACCGAGGCGGGCGGCCGCGGTGTGGACCAGCTGGTCGTCGGTGAGGTCGCCCAGGCGCGGCCGGATGCGGCGCAGGGTGGCCGCGCGCAGGATCTGCGCCACGTGCCCGACATCGCGGGAGCGGCGGTACAGGCCCGCCTGCCCGGCGAGCAGTTCGTTGGCGGGCACCTCGACCGGGCGCGGTTCGCTGACCAGCGCGCCCCGCCTGCGGCTGCGCCAGGCGACCAGCGCGGCGAAGGCCAGCAGGAACTGCAGGCCGCCGAAGGCGAGCCAGCCCGGCAAGGTGCTGAAGATCGAGTCCTTGCCAGCGCCGAAATCGGGGTCGATGTCCTCGGGCGGATCGGGGACATCGGTCGGCGGCGGGAAATCCGGCGGGGTAGGCGCGTTGGGCGCGCCGCAGGACTGCAACGTCGCGTACAGCAGCAGCGCGATCGCCAGTCCCGCGGCCAGCGCGGCCCAGAACTTCGGGTTGCGCAGCAACGCGGGCAGCGGGGGAAGTTGCCTGCGCTGCTTGGCTTTCCGTTCGGCGATCTCGACTTCGATCGGCTCGGGAGCAGGCGGTGGGGCGGACTGGGAATACCGGTCGGCGTATTCGAGGCGGCGGTACTCGTCCTCGGTCGCGGCCCGGCCGCCATAGACGACCTCGTCGAAACTGCGTGCCGCCGGGTGCAATTCGGTGGAGTGTTCCAGCGGCAGCGCGGTGGTGGCGTCGTCGGCGGTCTCCTGCGCGGTGCGGGAACGGCGGACCGGGAGAGTACCGCCCTGCTCCAGTGCGCGCAGGACCGCGCGGAACCGTTCGCGCAAGGCGTTGTCGTAATCGCGTCGGCTCGCGGCGTGCTCGGCGGCGGCGCGGTGGTCGGCGGCGGCGCCGAGGCGCGGCGGGGGTGGTGGACCGACGATCTGGGGTGAGTCGAGGTCGGCGTCGAAGTGGTTGTCGCTCACCGTTGCTCACCGGGAATCGTGATGTCGAGGCCCTCGCGGACGCAGCGGCGGTCGATATAGCAGACCACGCGGCTGGTCGCCTCGACGATTTCGGCGATCACGACCACCAGCAGCCAACCGCTCACCAGCAATGCGATGAAAGCCCAGCGGTGCGTTCCGGAGAAGTCGGACAGGAAGAACGGGATGCCGAAAGCGGGCACCGCGAGCACGGCGAACAGCAGTCGCTGCAACAGCCACAGGCCCGCGATACGCCACTCCGCGTGCTGGGTCAGCTGCTTGGAACGGGCCACGGCGACACCGAAACCCGCGTGCTCACCCACAATCGCGGGCTCGGTGCCGAACCGGCCCGCGCGGACATACGACAGCCAGATCAAGGCCAGGGGATAGGTGATGATCAGCAAACTGCCGACCACCAGGATCCCGATCCCGAGCAGCGAGAACATCAACTGCGCCACGACCAGGGGACCGGAATGTTGCGCGGCGGTCCGCATTGCCGCGCGCAGACCGAAACGGGTGCCGCGGAAGTCGGCCATGGTCAAGGCGACCGTCGTGCCACGCAGGACCAGCCGGACCAGCCAGACACAGCCGGCGGTCGACAGGATCGCCGCCCACCAGGTGCCGGCGTCGGAGCCGTCGGTGAGATGAGAGACCAGGCCGGTGAACCCCAGGACCACCAGGACGGCCACCGCCAACGCGCTGCCGCCGAGAATCGCCAGGGGGCGGATATGGGCCTGGATCAGGGCGAACGGCTCATCGAGCAATTCGCGGAAAGCCAGGGGGCGGATCGGGACCGTCGGCGGTCGTGCCGGATCTACGCCCGCCCCGACGGCGTCGACCGGTTCTACGGCAGGACGCACGGGGCGAGTCTAGCTGTGAATTGTTGGTGTGCTGGGGGCTGTGTTTGTTGGAGCGCTGGCGCGCTCGAGGTCGCGACCCGGCCGCGACCCGCCGCTGCGCGGCGGATCCCTCCTCGAGGTCGGGATGTGCGGGGCTGGGAGTGCGGGAGGTTGCGGCCTCAAGTAGTGAGGCGGGGCTGGGAGTGCGGGAGGCTGCGGCCTTAAGAGGTGAGTGTGGCTGGGCGCGGGAGGCTGCGGTCTCGGGTCGTGAGGCGTGGCTGGGGCGGGAGGTGGCGGACTCGAGCGGTGGTGGGTGCGGGAGTGCGGCAGGCTGCGGACTCGGCGTTGTCCGTCGGCGGGCTGTGTGGCAGGTGGAACTGGCGTATTCGTGCAATCTGTTGATCGCTGGTCAGAAAACTGACTCGTGGAGGCCGGATTGCACGATTTCGCCAGTCGTTGTGTTGCTGATCGCGGCTTCGGCGGAGACTGCGGAATGGGTGGCTCGGATCAGGAGCGCAGGTCAGGTCATTGAGCACTTGTTGGGCGCGTCGTGGGGTGTGGCTGGGGCGCGGGAGGTGGTGGACTCGAGCGGTGGTGGGGGTGCGGCAGGCTGCGGACTCGAGCGGCGAGATGCGGGTTGATGGGAGTGCGGGAGTTGGGGACTCGGCGTTGGTCCGTCGGCGGCTGTGTGGCAGGTGGAGCTGGCGTATTCGTGCAATCTGTTGATGGCTGGTCAGAAAACTGACTCGTGGAGGCCAGATTGCACGATTTCGCCAGTCCTTGTGCTGCTGATCGGGCGTTGGTGAGGCGGGGTGGTGCGGATCAGGATCGGAGGTCAGGTCTCCAGCGGTGGGGGAGGTGGGGTGTGGACTACTCGGGTTTTTTGGGGAGGGCCAGGTGGGTGGGTTTCAGGCGGCCTCGGAGGGTGACTTCTTCGGCGAGGGTCCAGTGGGTGGATTCGGTGGTGGCGGCGGCGGTGAGGGTGGTGGCGGAGCTGAGGATGCGTTCGTCGTAGTTCTTGGAGAGTTCGCAGAGGCGGGCGGCCTCGTTGACGGCGTCACCGATGACGGTGAATTCGTAGCGGTTGTGGGTGCCGACGTTGCCGGCGACCACGCGGCCCGCGGCGACGCCGATGCCGGCGTGCAGGTCGGAGGCGTCGCGGAGGCGGCGCTGGATGGCGCGGGCGCAGGACAGGGCGGAGCCGGCCAGGTCGTCCAGGGGCGCGGGGGTGCCGAAGACGGCGAGGGCGGCGTCGCCTTCGAATTTGTTGAGCAGGCCGCCGTGGCGTTCCACCTCGTCGACGACGATGTCGAAGAAGCGGTTGAGGATGCCGACGATCTCGGGGGCGGGCAGGGTGGCGGCCATGGTGGTGGAGCCGATGATGTCGATGAACAGGGCGGCGGCCTCGGTTTCGGTGCCGCCGAGGACGGGCTGGGAGGCGATGGCGGCCATCGCGACGTCGTGCCCGACGTGCTTGCCGAACAGGTCCTCGATCATGGCGCGCTCGCGCAGGCCGTGCACCATCCGGTTGAAACCGCTTTGCAGGTCGCCCAATTCGGTGCCGTCGTAGAGGGCGATTTCGGTATCGAGATCACCGCCCTCCACCCGGCGCAGTGCCTGCCGCACGCCCTTGATCGGCGCCACCGTCGCCGCGACGACCTGGGCCATCAGCAGCATCCCGAACAGCAGCGCCGACCCGCCGAGGCTGAGCACGCACACGGCCAGTCTGGCCTTGCTCACCGCCGGATCGGCCAGCGCCCACACCGCGACGACCATCGACAGCGCCACCGGAACACCGACGCCGACCAGCCACGACAGCATGGTCCGGCCGAACACGCCGATGCCGCGGCGGCGGTGCGGGTCGGCTTGCAGCACGCGCGCGGTGACCGGCCGCAGCGCGAATTCCACGATCAGATAGCTGTTGGCGCACACCACGATCCCGGCCGCGCCGATCGAGAGCGCCACCTTGGGGATGAGCGCGGGATCGGCGACGCCGTAGACGATGGTCAGGGTGGCCAGCGCCACGGTCCACAGCACTGCCTGTTGCAGCACCATCCAGCGCGGCGCCGACACGGTGACGGCTTGTTCGTGCGGTGTCGGCACGCGATCCGGGTCGGTGGCCCAGCGCATGGTGCGCAGGCCTGCCACGGTGCCCCACACGGTGCCGATCGCGAGTGCCAGCACCGCGCACAGCGGGGTGAATACGGCGTTGATCAGCAGCAGTTGCCTGGTGAACACGGTCGGGCCGGGCAGTACGAACCCGGCGAGTACCACGATCATCGTGATGCCGATCAGGTTGGCGACCAGCAGTGGCGCGGTCAGCAGCAGTTGCACGCGGACCCGCCGGATCGACGATTTCTCCTCGACCGGCCCGAGCAGCGGCGAGCCCCAGGGGGAGCTGGTCTTCGGTCCGTCGCGCTGAATCACCCTCGAACTGTAAACCGAGTGGTGCGGTGCGCGGTGCGGTGTAGTTCAGGTCACTGCTGAACGTGTACAGCTATATGACCAGTCAGTGGTCTGTTTTCGGGTGCGGTAAACGGTCTTGGCCGTGGGGGGTTGGCACAATCCACGATCGGAGTACATGTGTTCACTGAAAAATCATGGTTCGAGCAGCCGGTCGACGACGGCCCGGTAGCGCGCCGGATCGAGGGGTGGCAGGCCGAGCAGTGCGCGCAGGTAGACCCCGTCGCCGACCAGGCGGATGGTGTCGGCGCGCACGGGGTCGTCGACTTCGGCGTCGAGGCCGTCCGACCAGGCGGTCAGCACCGCGTCGAGAGCCACCTGGACCTCGTCGGGTTCGCTGCCTGCCGAGGCGTCGATGGTGCGCATGGTCGCGAGCAGTGAGCGGTACAGCGTGAGTTCGACGGCGTCGGCCTCGGTGGCCGGGTCGGGTGTCTGCAGGTACCACTCGGCGATCGAGGTGCCCTTGGCCATGGTCTGCGCGAGCTGTTCGCGAGCACGGTCGCCGAGGCGGTGGACCAGGCCGGCGAGCAGCGCGTCCTTGCTCTTGAAGTGATAGAGCAGCCCGCCCTTCGATACGCCGGCCGCCGCGGCGACATTGTCGAGGGTCATCTGGGTCGCGCCGCGTTCGAGCAGCAGTGTCTCGAGGGCGTCGAGGATGCGATCGCGGGTGCCGGGGCTCACGTCTCGTCACTGTACCGGCTGGACGGTTTTCCTGTTACTGTACCGGCTGGACGGTTTACCAAACCCAGAAAGTCGAGAGACCGATGAACACCATCACCGCACCCGCCCCGCCGCGCGCCACCGCGCGCGAGTGGGCAGGCCTCGGTGTCCTGGCCCTCGCCCTGCTGCTGCTCGCCGTCGACGCGACAGTGCTCGACCTGGCCGTGCCCGCGATCAGCGCCGACCTTGCCCCGAGCACACCCCAGCTGCTCTGGATCATCGACGTGTACTCGTTCGTGCTCGCCGGCCTGCTCGTCGTGATGGGCAACCTCGGCGACCGGATCGGCAGGCGCAAACTACTGCTGATCGGCGCTGTCGGCTTCGGCCTCGCCTCGATCATGGCGGCCTGGGCGATCTCGCCCGCGATGCTGATCGCGGCACGCGTGCTGCAAGGTGTCGCCGGCGCCACGCTCATGCCGGCCACGCTGGGCCTGATCCGCTCGATGTTCCAGGACGCGCGGCAGCGCACGCTGGCCATCGGCGTGTGGAGCGCCATGGCCGGTGGCGGCGCGGCGGCCGGTCCGCTGGTCGGCGGCTGGCTGCTCGAGCACTTCTGGTGGGGTTCGGTGTTTCTGGTGAACCTGCCGGTCATGCTGGTGCTGCTGGCCCTCGCGCCATTGCTCATCCCCGAATCGCGCGACCCGAATCCCGGCCGGTTCGACGCGCTCAGCGCGGTGCTGTCGATGTCGGCGCTGGTGCCGGTGGTCTACGCGGTCAAGGAGACCGCGGCGCACGGGCCAGCCCCGGTCCCGCTGCTGGCCGGCCTGGTCGGCGTGCTCGCCGGTGTGCTGTTCGTGCGCAGGCAGCGGCGCCTCGCCGATCCGATGCTCGACCTGCGGTTGTTCGCGCTGCCCCGCTTCCGCGTCGCGGTGTCGTCCAATCTGCTCGCGGTGTTCGCGCTGGCCGGTGTGCTGTTCTTCGGCTCGCAGTACCTGCAGCTGGTGCTCGGCCGCTCGCCGCTGGCGGCGGGTCTGCTGATGCTGCCCGGTCTCGCGGCCAGCGTGTTCGGCTCGCTGGCCGCGGCCTGGCTGGTGCGGCGCTGGCGGGCTGCGGCGGTGCTCGGCGGTGCGCTGGTCGTCACTGCGGTGGGCGCGACGGCTTTCCTCGCGGTCGACGCGGTGCGCGGCGCCGAGGCGTTCGTCCTCGGATTCGTCGGCATCGGCCTCGGTGCGGGCGTGGCCATGACGGTGGCCGCCGACCTGGTCGTCGGCGCCGCACCCGCCGAACGCGCGGGCGCGGCCGCGGCGATCTCGGAAACCGCCTACGAAACGGGCCTCGCCCTCGGCGTCGCCCTGCTCGGCAGCACCGTGATGACCATCTTCCGCCGCGGCCTCGACCTGTCACTGCTCCCCGACGACGCGGTCGCCACCGCCTCCGGCTCGCTCAGCGGCGCCATCGAGGTCGCCCACGAGCTGCCCGCCGCCGTCGCCGAGGAGTTCCTGTCCTCAGCGAACCAGGCCTTCGTCAGCGGCATCCACCTGACGGTGCTCGGCATCGTCGCGGTCCTGCTGTTCGCGGCCTACACGGCGGTCCGCACGAAGGCTACAAACGCCTGACCTGCGACTGGGCCCTGAGGGAAGGCTCCCCTCGGGGCCGATCGTCGGCACGAATCAGATGGCCGCCGTTCCCGGGCGCCGGGTGGGTCCTCGCCCGCTGCTTGCGAAAGCGTGTTCGATCGGCGTCGCTCGAGTAGGTCGGGTGTCAGCGGTGGTAGCCAGCGGATCAGCACGTGGCTGCGAGCGAAGGCGGGGTCGATCGTGCCGCTCATGGACGTCGGCACGAGTCGGATGGCCGCCGTTCCGCGGCGCCGCCTGGACCCTCGCCGGCTGTTCGCGACGGCACGTTCTAATCAGTGTCATTCGCGAAGGCCGGGTCCTCTGGTGGCCGGTGTGTCGGCAGGAGGTCAGCGGGCGGGGGGTAGTTCTCGGGGGCCGTGGGGGCCGGGGAGGGCGTTGGGGTCGTTGGCGGGGAGTTCGGGGTGGACGGCCGCGGTGGGTAGACCCGTGCCCTGGCCGGCCGGGAGGGCGGTGTAGGTCGGGGCGGACGGGTATTGGCGGGGGTCCGGGTGGAAGCGGGGTGATGGTGCGTCGACGACGTTCGAGGCGAGCTGCTGGGCGTAGGGGTACTGGGGTGCCTGCTGCTGGGGGTAGGCGCCGGGTGGGAGGTAGCCCTGGGCCTGCTGGCCTGGCTGGAGCTGGTAGCCGGCGGGCACCGGTGGCTGTTGGGAATCCTGGGTGTCGACGGTGACCTTGCGGGTGCGGCGCAGGGTGAAGGTGACCTCTTCGACCTCCTCGAAGGCCTGGCGGGCAGTGCGCAGCGGGTGGGTCGCCGAGTCGATCGCGTTGGCCACGAACGAGGGCACCAGCGGGCGGATCCAGCGGGCGGCGGTATCGGTGAACGGGACCGTGCCGATGATCGGCAGCTCCAGCCCGCCACCGGTCGGCGGGGGCGTCGGCGCGGGCTGGGCCGCGGGCACCAGGGCACCTGCCTGCGGTGTGTTCGCCGGTGGCAGCGCGTTCGGGAGGTAGCCGGCGGGCAGTTGCGGTGTCACGTTCGGCTCCAGAGACACGGGGTCGTCCTTTCGATGCGGCTCGGCGAATCCGAGCTCGAAACCGCCGATCGCGGCGATGATCCTGGTGCGTTGACGTTCCCGGTCGATCACGGTGTCGGCTTCGACGGCCAGCCGGGTCGCGGTGAGCTCGTGTTCGGCGCGCAGTGCGGCCGCCTCGGTGCGGACCTCGGCCTGTCGCACCGCGATGGCGGCGTCGGCCGCGCGCCGGGCCCGGTCGGCGATCTCCTCGGCGCCGATCCGGCGATCCAGCGCGGTCTCCCCGCGCCACCAGCGCAGCAGCAGCGGCGACAGCGCGAGCAGCACGCCGATCACCAGGATGAGCAGGCGCAGTACGGCGGCGCCCGCGTGCGCGGTGGTGTAGCCGTTCATCGCCAGCCAGCGCGCGCCGATGCCACGGTCGGCCTCGGCGAAGGCGGTGGTGCGGGCGGCGGCGAGGTCAGCGGTCTCGGTGCGGACCGCCTGGTCGAGTTGTTCGGTGCGGCCCTGGGCGGCGGCGAGCTGCTTGCGGGCGTCGTCGAGCATGTCGTTGGCGGTCTGGGCTTCCGGCCCACGTCCGGGTACCCCGGTGATCCGGGTCTGCGGGCATTCCGGGGTGGGGTTGAACTCGCAGCGCGCGATCACCAGCGCGCTGTCGATATCGGCCTGCGCCGTGGTGATACTGACCGCCAGCGCGGCCCGTTCGGCCGTGGCCCGATCCAGCTCACCACGCGCGGCCACCACCACGGGCGCCTGCTCGGCGCTGTCCTGCGCGCGCACATCCAGTTCCCGGTCGACGGTCCCGCCGAGCAACACGGTCGACGCGAGCTCAGCCACCAGCACCCCCGCCGCGATACCGACACCGATCCGGGCTATGCCGCCACGCCGGTCGCCGATCCCAGCCGCGGCGCCATGCTGGTCACTGAGCGGGGCTGCGTTGCCGTGCTGATCGCCGAGCGGGGCTGCGCTGCCGTGCTGATCGCCGAGCGGGCCCGCACCGCCACGCTGGTCACTGAGTAGGGCCGCGCTGCCTCGCTGCTCACCGAGCAGGCCCGCACCGCCACGCTGGTCACTGAGTAGGGCCGCGCTGCCTCGCTGATCGCCGAGCGGGCCCGCACCGCCACGCTGGTCACTGAGCAGGGCCGCGCTGCCTCGCTGACCACCGAGCAGGGCCGCACCACCACGCTGACCACCGAGCAGGGCCGCGATGCCGCGCTGATCGCCGAGTGGGGCAGCGGCCAGCGCCCGGCCGAGTGCGAGCGCACCGGCTGCGCCGAGCAGCGCGAGGACGCCGATCGCGAGCGCGCTGATCCCGTCGGCGGCGGCCAGTGCCGCCACGATGACGAGCCCGGTGGCCACGCCGAACAGCGCCACCGCGGCTCCGGTGACGACATATCCCGCTTGTTCCTGGCTGACGGCCTGCTCGGCACCTGTTTCCGGGGCGCCCCGCCGGGGTGCGGCGAGGCCTCCGCCGAGCCAGGTGAGTGTGCCGGTCATAGGTTCTCCCCGGTTCTCGCGCTCCACGTGGCATGGCGAAACTGTCATGGATTCGTTGTGTCAGCGTGACAGGCCGACAGCCGCCACACCGAGCGCCGAAGGCGTGTTTGTGGTCAGCCTCACAACTGGACGGTTGATACATCGCGTCGCCCCCGGTTTGGTGCGCCGACCTCGGCGTGTCGACGCTGGCGAGCCGTACCGTGCGGTCCGGTACGGCCCCGATGTGTCGAACAACACTGTTCAGATGATTGCTGGAAGTGTGCTGAAGCACATCTGCAAAAACCAGACCGTACGGTTGGCTGACTGCCCCGCATGTCGCGGCCGCTGTCGGATATATCTCACCGTGACCTACCCCGGTTAGCGGAGGTCAGAGGTTTGATCCCCGAGCGCAAGGGGAAACCTGCTGCGGTGCAGGTGAGTTCGGCTTTCGGTCCGGTGCCGGAGGCTAATTCCAGCCTGCTCGTCCACAGTGTTCGCGCAGGTCGGCACGGGTTGTCCGGGATCGATCCCGCCCCCGCTCTGCTTTACACTGGACGACGCGCGCGACGAAGCAAGCTGCCGTGCCAAACCCCAGCTAGAGAGGTTTATTAGCACAACCTTAGTTGGTTGGGTCTGCGGTCTGACTTATCGTTTGCTCTTACGCCGAACACACCCCTGTTCGGCACAACCACCTGTTCGGGGTCCGGTGAACCGGGCCAACAGTAGCGGGTGAAACCCCGCGCGGAGGTGAGGAACGTGTCAACGTTCCGTTACCTCTGAGCACCCACTACGTCAATGAAGCGGGTGGACAACTGGAGACGTGACTGCACGCCGTAAACCATCACCGTAGCTGGTTTTCGGATCGTACGGACGCAGTCTTGACGGAGGCGAAACGACGATAGGGCCCAATCAACGGGCGGCCGATTCATCGACAGCCGACTTTCTTGAAGGCAGAGGCATGACGCAACTTCCTGGCCACAGGTCACCCGGTGTCACCGGGCTCTACGATCCGGCATTCGAGCACGACGCATGCGGCGTCGCGTTCGTCGCCGACATGCACGGACGACGCAGTCGCGACATCGTCGACAAGGCCATCACGGCACTGCTGAACCTGGAACACCGCGGTGCCGCAGGCGCAGAGCCGAACTCCGGTGACGGTGCGGGCATCCTCATCCAGCTCCCGGACAAGTTCTTCCGCGCGGTGGCCGGCTTCGAGCTGCCCCCGGCCGGTTCCTATGCCTCCGGTATCGCCTTCCTGCCGCAGTCGCGCCGCGAGGCCTCGCGTGCTGCCTACGGCATCGAGAAGATCGTCGTCGAAGAGGGCATGGCCGTGCTCGGCTGGCGCGAGGTGCCGATCGAGGAGTCCTCGCTCGGCGCGCTGGCCCGCGACGCCATGCCGACCTTCCGGCAGATCTTCATCGGTTCGCCGAAGAACTCCGCCGAGCAGCTCTCCGGCCTTGACCTGGAGCGTCGCGCCTACGTGATCCGCAAGCGGATCGAGCACGAGCTCGGCAAGGCCGGGCCGGGCGAGGGTGCCGTCGGCAAGGAGTCGGTGTACTTCCCGAGCCTGTCCGGCGAGACCTTCATCTACAAGGGCATGTTCACCACGCCGCAGCTGCGCGCGTTCTACCTGGACTTGCAGGACGAGCGCGTCGAGTCGGCCATCGGCATCGTGCACTCGCGCTTCTCCACCAACACCTTCCCCTCGTGGCCGCTGGCGCACCCGTTCCGCCGGGTCGCCCACAACGGTGAGATCAACACCGTCACCGGCAACGAGAACTGGATGCGCGCGCGGGAGGCGCTGCTGCGTTCGGATGTGTTCGGCAAGGACGAGGCGGGCAAGAACCGCCTGGAGAAGATCTTCCCCGTCTGCACGCCGGGCGCCAGTGACACCGCGCGCTTCGACGAGGTGCTGGAACTGCTGCACCTCGGTGGCCGCGACCTGCACCACGCCATCCTGATGATGATTCCCGAGGCGTGGGAACGCAACGAGAACATGGACCCGCAGCTGCGGGCGTTCTACGAGTACCACTCCATGCTGATGGAGCCCTGGGACGGCCCCGCCGCCGTCTGCTTCTCCGACGGCAAGAAGATCGGCGCCGTGCTCGACCGCAACGGTCTGCGCCCCGGTCGCATCTGGGTCACCGAGGACGGCCTGGTCGTGCTGGCCTCGGAGGTCGGTGTGCTCGACATCGACCCGTCCACCGTGGTCCAGAAGATCCGCCTGCAGCCCGGCAAGATGTTCCTGGTCGACACCGAGCAGGGCCGCATCGTCACCGATGCCGAGATCAAGTCCGAGCTCGCCGCCGCGCAGCCGTATCAGCAGTGGCTCGACGAGGGCGTCAGCCGGCTGGCCGACCTGCCCGACCGCCCGCACGTGCACATGTCGCACGATCGCGTGCTGATCCGTCAGCAGATCTTCGGTTACTCCACCGAGGACCTGAACCTGCTGATCACGCCGATGGCCAAGACCGGCGGCGAGGCACTGGGCTCGATGGGTACCGACACCCCGATCGCGGTGCTGTCGAACCGGTCGCGGCTGCTGTTCGACTACTTCTCCCAGCTGTTCGCGCAGGTCACCAACCCGCCGCTGGACGCCATCCGGGAGAAGGTCGTCACCAGCCTCAAGCGCAATATCGGCCCCGAGGCCGACCTGCTGCACCCCGGCCCGGACTCCTGTCGCCAGATCGCGCTCGAGCAGCCGATCCTGGACAACGACGAGCTGGCCAAGCTGGTCCACATCAACGACGACGGCAGCCACCGCGCGCTGCGTTCAGTGGTCGTGCGTGGTCTGTACCCGGTCGCCGAGGGCGGCGAGGGCATGCGCAAGGCCCTATCCGCCATCAACACCCAGGTCTCGGCCGCCATCGACGGCGGCGCGCGGATCATCGTGCTGTCCGACCGCGAGTCCAACGAGAAGCTGGCGCCGATCCCGTCGCTGCTGCTCACCTCCTCGGTGCACCACCACCTGGTGCGCGAACGCACCCGCACCATGGTCGGCCTGGTCGTGGAGGCCGGTGACGCCCGCGAGGTGCACCACATGGCCATGCTGGTCGGTTTCGGTGCCGCCGCGATCAACCCGTACATGGCCTTCGAGACCATCGAGGACATGCTCGAGCGCGGTTCGCTGGCGATCCCGGGCAGCACCGGCGATCGGGCCGCCGACTTCCGCAAGGCCGTCGCGAACTACTGCACCGCGGCCAGCAACGGCGTGCTCAAGGTGATGTCGAAGATGGGCATCTCCACCCTGGCCTCCTACAACGGCGCCCAGCTGTACCAGGTCATCGGCCTGGCCCAGGACCTGGTCGACGAGTACTTCACCGGCCTGCGTTCGCCGCTGGACGGCATCGGTCTCGACGAGCTGGCCGCCGAGGTCGCCGCCCGCCACCGTGTCGCCTTCCTGGAGAACCGCAACGAGCGCGCGCACCGCGAGCTCGAGGTCGGCGGTGAGTACCAGTGGCGGCGTGAGGGCGAGTACCACCTGTTCAACCCGGACACCGTCTTCAAGCTGCAGCACGCGACCCGCAGCGGGCAGTACTCGGTCTTCAAGGAGTACACCAAGCTGGTCGACGATCAGTCCGAGCGGCTGGCGGCGCTGCGTGGCCTGTTCAAGTTCCGGACCGACGCGCGCGAGTCGATCTCGATCGACGAGGTCGAGTCGGCCGCTGACATCGTCAAGCGGTTCTCCACCGGCGCGATGAGCTACGGCTCCATCTCGGCCGAGTCGCACGAGACGCTCGCGATCGCGATGAACCGCCTGGGTGCGCGCTCGAACTCCGGTGAAGGTGGCGAGAGCCCCGCTCGCTTCGAGGTCGAGGAGAACGGCGACTGGCGCCGGTCGGCGATCAAGCAGGTCGCCTCGGGTCGCTTCGGTGTCACCGCGCACTACCTGACCAACGCCACCGACATCCAGATCAAGATGGCCCAGGGCGCCAAGCCGGGCGAGGGCGGCCAGCTGCCCGCGCACAAGGTGTACCCGTGGGTCGCCGAGGTGCGGCACTCCACGCCGGGTGTCGGCCTGATCTCGCCGCCGCCGCACCATGACATCTACTCGATCGAGGACCTGGCGCAGCTGATCCACGATCTGAAGAACGCGAACCCGCAGGCGCGGATTCACGTGAAACTTGTCGCGGAGCCGGGTGTCGGCACGGTCGCCACCGGTGTGTCCAAGGCGCACGCCGATGTCGTGCTCATCTCGGGCCACGACGGCGGCACCGGCGCCTCGCCGCTGACCTCGCTCAAGCACGCGGGTGGTCCCTGGGAGCTCGGCCTGGCCGAGACCCAGCAGACCCTGCTGCTCAACGGCCTGCGCGACCGCATCGTCGTCCAGGTCGACGGTCAGATGAAGACCGGCCGCGACGTGATGATCGCCGCCCTGCTCGGCGCCGAGGAGTTCGGTTTCGCGACCGCTCCGCTCGTCGTCTCGGGCTGCATCATGATGCGCGTGTGCCACCTCGACACCTGCCCGGTCGGCATCGCGACCCAGAACCCGGTGCTGCGCGAGCGCTTCTCCGGCAAGCCGGAGTTCGTCGAGAACTTCATGATGTTCATCGCCGAGGAGGTGCGTGAGCTGCTCGCCGAGCTGGGCTTCCGCACCCTCGACGAGGCCATCGGCCGGGTCGACCTGCTCGACACCACCAAGGCCAAGGCGCACTTCAAGGCCGCCAAGCTGGACCTGTCGCCGATTCTGGACATGCCGGAGACGGCGTTCATGAACCAGAACACCCGCTGCACCGGCACCCAGGACCACGGTCTGGACAAGGCGCTGGACAACGAGCTGATCGCGCAGAGCGCCCCCGCGCTCGAGCGTGGCCAGGCGGTCAAGATCGAAACCAAGATCACCAATGTGAACCGCACGGTCGGCACCATGCTCGGCCACGAGGTGACCAAGCTCTACGGTGGCGCCGGCCTGCCCGACGACACCATCGACATCACCTTCAACGGTTCGGCGGGCAACAGCTTCGGCGCGTTCGTCCCGGCCGGTATCACGCTGCGCGTGCAGGGTGACGCCAACGACTATGTCGGCAAGGGTCTCTCGGGTGGTCACATCGTGGTCCGGCCCGCGCTCAACGCGCCGCAGGGCTTCGTCGCCGAGAACAACATCATCGCGGGCAACGTGATCATGTTCGGCGCGACCAGCGGCCGGATCCTGATCAACGGTGTCGCCGGCGAGCGGTTCGCCGTGCGCAACTCCGGCGCCACCGCGGTCGTGGAGGGTGTGGGCGACCACGCGCTCGAGTACATGACCGGTGGCCGGGTGGTCATCCTCGGTGGCACCGGCCGCAACCTCGGCGCCGGTATGTCCGGTGGTGTCGCGTTCGTCTACGACCCGGAGGGCACGCTGCCCGCACGGGTCAGCCCGGATCAGTCCGAGGCGATCGAGCAGCTCTCCGGTGACGACTTCACCTGGCTGCGCGACATCATCACCGCGCACCGCGACGAAACCGGTTCGGCTGTGGCCGAACGCATCCTGAGCGATTGGTCCCAGCAGGTGAACCACTTCGTGAAGGTCATGCCCCGCGAATACAAGAAGGTTTTGCTCGCCATCTCCGAAGCTGAGAAGAGCGGCAAGGACGTTGACGAGGCGATTATGGAGGCCGCACGTGGGTAACCCGAGAGTTCTAAAGATGACGTTGACGAGGCGCTGTGACATTTCGGGGGCCGCACGTGGCTGATCCCCAGGGATTTTTGAAGCACACCTCTCGGGAACTTCCCACCCGGCGCCCGGTCGAGCTGCGACTGCTCGACTGGAAAGAGGTCTACGAGGACAAGTTCTCGCACGAGACCCTGCAGAAGCAGGCCAGCCGCTGCATGGACTGCGGTATCCCCTTCTGCCACAACGGCTGTCCGCTCGGGAACCTGATTCCCGAGTGGAACGACCTGGTGTACAAGGATTCCTGGCGCGAGGGCATCGACCGGCTGCACGCCACCAACAACTTCCCGGAGTTCACCGGCCGCCTGTGCCCGGCTCCGTGTGAGGCGTCGTGCGTGCTCGGCATCAACCAGCAGCCGGTCACCATCAAGCAGGTCGAGGTCGAGCTCGTCGAGAACGCCTTCGACGAGGGCTGGGTCACCCCGGTCTACCCGACCCGCCTGACCGGCAAGAAGATCGCCGTCGTCGGCTCGGGCCCGGCCGGTCTGGCCGCCGCCCAGCAGCTGACCCGCGCCGGTCACACCGTGACCGTGTACGAGCGTGACGACCGCATCGGCGGCCTGATGCGCTACGGCATCCCGGAATTCAAGATGGAGAAGGCGGTCATCGACCGTCGCCTGGCGCAGATGGAGGCCGAGGGCACCATCTTCAAGACCGGCGTCAATGTCGGTGTCGACATCACCGCCGAGCAGCTGCGCGAGCAGTTCGACGCGATCGTGCTCGCCGGTGGCGCCACCATCGCCCGTGACCTGCCGATCCCGGGCCGCGAGCTCGACGGCATCCACCAGGCGATGGAGTTCCTGCCGCTGTCCAACCGCGTCCAGCTCGGCGACGACATCACCGACGAGCACGGCCTGCCGCCCATCCACGCGAAGGGCAAGAAGGTCGTCATCATCGGTGGTGGCGACACCGGCGCCGACTGCCTGGGCACCTCGCACCGCCACGGTGCCGAGAGCGTCCACCAGTTCGAGATCATGCCGCGTCCGCCGGAGGAGCGCGCCGGTTCCACCCCGTGGCCGACCTACCCCCTCATGTACCGGGTCTCCTCGGCGCACGAGGAGGGCGGCGAGCGGGTGTTCTCGGTGAACACCGAGCGTTTCGTCGGCAAGGACGGCAAGGTCACCGGGCTCGAGGCGCACGAGGTCAAGATGGCCAACGGCCGCTTCGAGAAGGTCGAAGGCACCGACTTCACCCTCGAAGCCGACCTGGTGCTGCTGGCCATGGGCTTCGTCGGCCCGCAGAAGCCCGGCCTGCTGACCGACCTCGGCGTCGGCTACGACGGCCGTGGCAATGTCCAGCGTGACAAGAACTGGGCCACCAACATCCCCGGCGTCTTCGTCGCCGGCGATATGGGCCGTGGCCAGTCGCTGATCGTGTGGGCCATCGCCGAAGGCCGCGCCGCGGCCTCCGCCGTCGACAAGTTCCTGGAAGGCGAGACCGCGCTCCCCGCGCCCATCCCGCCGACCGCCGTCGCCCAGCGCTGACAACCCCCACCCGAGGCGCCCGTGAACCCCGTTCACGGGCGCCTTCGGCGTTCCCGCACGACGCTACGACGCCGACATCGCCCGCTGTGCCATCGCCGACGACCTGACGAACATCACGCCGCTCGCAGGTTGACGGTCTGCGGCGGCGGTTGCCGGATTTGCCGGGGAGATGCGTAGGGGGGTGAACAGTTGTGCCGCGCAAGGAGTTCGGTGGGCCGAACAACGACGTGGCTGATCTTCGGTGCAGCACATAGACTTTCCGTGTCGAGGTGTAACCGGTGATCCTAGGGGGAGCTGTGCCGTTGCCGCCGGGAACGATGGCGAGCTTGCATCGCGCCGCCGAGCGCGGTGACGGTACCGCCATGCACAATCTCGCCAACATCTACTACGACCACAGCGATTTCGAGGCCGCCGAGTACTGGTTCCGGCAGGCCGCCGCGGCGGGCCACACGCGCGCGATGAACAATCTCGCGGTGCTGCTGGAGAAGCTCGGCGACCACGACGAGGCTGAGCCCTGGTACCGGCGCGCCGCGGCGGGCGGCAATGCCAACGCCATGTACAACCTGGCGACCCTGCTCTACCAGTACGGCGACCGCAGCGACGCTGAAGCCTGGTATCACCGCGCCGCCGTGGCGGGCCATGTCGACGCCATGTACAACCTGGCCCGCCTCTGCGAGCAGCGCGACCACCTCGACGAGGCCGAGTCCTGGTACGCCGAGGCCGCCGACAACGGCGATATCGACGCCATCAACAATCTCGGCCTGCTGCTGCGCCGCCGCGGCGCCGCCACCGAGGCCCGCCGCTGCTTCCGCCGCGCCGCCGACCTCGGCCACCCCCGGGCCATGGCCAATCTCGCTGCCCTGCTCGAAGCCCAGGGCGCCCATCGCGAAGCCGAAGCCTGGTACCGGCGCGCCGCAGGCTGAGCGTGGCGAGGTTTGCGAAGTGGACAATCCGCCGGTTCGCGCGGTGGTCGCTGGACGACGAAAAGGGGGATTTACCTCCGGATTCGCGGGCGGATAGCGAATGAGCGCGGCTGTTACTGAAAAGTATTGATACCGAGCGGTTTTCCAGCAAACCTCAGCAAACCAGGTGCCGCGCAGCAATTTTCCGGCGTTCGAGATGCGCGGAGTTGCGGGGCGGTATAGCGTCTCGTTTCGATAACCGATCGATGACGGGCCGGGGCGTGTGAATTCTCTCGACGGCTGCTTGAAACGCATCATGGATATTCCCGGTGCGCGCAGCGTGACACTGGTGGACGGGGCCAGCGGACTGGCGATTGCGGCGGCGGGTGCGCACGGCATCGTCGACGAGCACGAGGACGCGGCAGGGACCACCGAAGTGGTGCGGGCCGTGCTGGGCTGTACGGCGCTGGCGGGTGGGCGCCAGGCCGACGAGCTCTCCGAGATCGTCGTGTGCCGGGCCGACGGATTTCATCTGTTGCACCTGGTCGCAGGGGATTTCGACGGTCGTCTCTTCATGCATGTCGTCTTCGACGGTGATACCGGGAACCTGGGGCTGGCGCGGTACCAACTGCGGTCGGCGCTCGACGAACTGACGGGTGGGCAGCAATGAGCGCGGCGCTGGCGCAAGAATTACATCGGCTCGAGGAAGCGGGCTCCACCGGCGTGCTGCGCGCCGGCGACGGCGAATTCCATTTCGTCCGTGGCGCGATCGCCTCCGCGGGCTGCCGCCGCACCATCGGACTCGACCGGCTGGCGGTCGGTGCGGGCGTCGCCACGCATGAGGACTGGCAACGTGCCGGCGCCGGTGATCCCGGCGCACTGCTGCACCGTCCGCGGCTGGAAGCTCTCGCGTTGCTGTCGATCTTCGACGCGGCGTACTTCCTGTTCGCCTCGCCTGCCGAGCCGGAATTCGTTCCGGCGCCGGAACATTGGCTGGCCACGGTCTGCCGCGTCGCGCCGCACGCCGTGGTACACGAATGCGCCCGCCGTGGCGTGCGCGAGTCCGGTCCGTGGCCCGCCGATCTGGTCACCACCGAGCCGGTGGTCGCGACCCGGCAGCGGAGCCGGAAGCGGGTGACGCTCACCGGAAGTCAGGCCGAGGTACTCGCCGCCGTCGACAGCCGCCGCAACATCGCCGAGATCGCGCGCGACCTGGGCCGCACCACCTACGGCTGCCTCGTCGCCGTCCGCGACCTCACCGCCGCCGGTCTGATCGAGGTGCCCGCACCGGCCCCGCGCAGGCAGCTCAGCCTCGCACCAGACCCGGTGACCGCCCCCGGACCGCGTCCGACCACCGGTGTCCCCGTCCTGCCGCGACGGATTCCGGCAGGCCGTTCGGGACGGGTACCCCCCCGCACCGGGACCGACAAGCCGGGCAGGCACGCGGCCGCCGAGGAAGCGACTCTGAGCGCCCGGCGAACCGTAAAGCTCACCGGCACACGGCCATACGAGCCCGAACGCTGGCAGCAGGTGGATCGCGCGCTACTCATCCGGCTCAAGGCGGCGTTGGAGGAGCTTGCGTGACCGTGCGGAAGAAGCTGCTCGGTGATTGGAGGGGAAAGACCAAGGTGGCGATGACGGTGCCCGAACGGAACACGGCCGTACTGGCCGAACTGAAGTCCCTGCGCGAACGCGTGCCCCGGTTGACCGGGTCCGTGGTCGCCTCCAGCGACGGCCTGCTCATCGAGCACGACCTGCCCCCGAATATCGAACCGGCGAGCATGGCGGCCCTGGCCGCCGCACAGCTGGGCGTGTCGTTCCGGTTGGCCAGTACCGCGCACGGGGGCGGATTCAACGAGGTCGTCGTGCACGGCACCGAGGGGCAGGTGGTGATCTACGCCGCCGGCTACACCTCGCTGACCGTGCTGGCCGGCCCGGAAGTGAACGTCGGCCGGCTCCACCTGGAGTCGCGGCCGGTGGCTCGCGCCATCGCCGAACATCTGGCGGCGGCGCACTCCTCTGGCAACGAGCAGGGGAAGCACACCAAGTGAAAGGTAAACCATGTCGAACATAGACCTGGCGCTCAAGGACATGATGGTGATCGACGGCGCGGTCGGCGCCGCGATCGTCGACTACAGCTCCGGTATGGCGCTCGGAATGCTCAGCAGCAGTAAGTCACTCGATCTGCAGGTGGCTGCGGCGGGCAACACCGAGGTGGTGCGGGCGAAGATGCGCACCATCGAACAGCTCGGCCTCAACGAGGAGATCGAGGACATTCTCATCACCCTCGGCACCCAATACCACCTGATCCGGCCGATGACCGGGCGCAAGTCCAAAGGGCTGTTCCTCTATCTCGCCCTCGACCGCGCCCGCGGCAACCTGGCGCTGGCCCGGCACCGCCTCAAGGGCATCGAGGAAGACCTGGAGGTGTGAGTCCGCGCGGTGGCTGAGCATGCCGGCGACTCGTGCGGCCGCCGGCAGCTCAGTCCAGCACCCGCTGCGTCACACCAGCGCCGGGTGAGTGTCGGAAATCGGACATGGTTATCCGGTCGTGTGGCATCCGCGCGGGTCTGCCCCTATTGTGATTCGCGGCGAGGTCTGGGAAGACAAGGTTGAACTGGAGCGGCATGCGTTTGAAGAAAACTGCCGCGGCGCTGGGTGCCGCCGCGGCGATGACCACCGGAATCATGGTCGGCAGCACGAGTGCCTCGGCGGCGCCGGGCTGCCCGAGCCTGTACGTCGTAGCGATCCCGGGTACCTGGGAGACCGGCCACGACAAGAAGCCGGAGCCGGGCATGCTGGCCGGCGTCACCAACGGACTACCCCGCAATACCGACGTCGACTACGTCACCTATGCCGCCACCGCCTTCCCGTGGGAAGGCGACGTCTACGGCAATTCCAAGAAGGAAGCGGTGAACTTCGCCCGCGGCCTGATCACCGCGAAGCTGGCCGCCTGCGGCAACACCCGCATCGCACTGGTCGGCTACAGCCAGGGCGCCGACGCCGCGGGTGATCTGGCGGCCGAGATCGGCACCGGCATCAGCACGATCAGCCCCGACAAGATCGCGGCCGTCGGCCTGATCTCCGACCCGCGCCGTTCGCCGACCGATATCCAGGTCGGCCCGCACGCGCAGGGCGCGGGCGCAGGCGGCGCGCGACCCGGCGGCTTCGGCTGGATCAGCGACCGGGTGCGCACCATCTGCGCGGTCGACGATCTCTACTGCGCCACCGCCACCGACGATTTCGTCACCCGGTTCGCCGGCTTCCTGGCCCAGAGCTCGGACGCCAACCCGGCCAACCTGTGGCGCTACCAGATCGAGGCGGGCGCGATCATGAAGGACCTGATGGCGCACGGCGGCGTGCCGACGCTCCAGGCCCAGCTCTCCGACGCCGCCAACCAGCAGCGCGCCAAGGACCTGGAGCGCTTCTACCGCTCCCAGGCCCACACGCTGTACGGCTCGTACCCGGTGGGCGGCGGCCAGACCGCCATCACCTGGATGCACAACTGGATCGCCCAACAGGCTTGAGTCGCTTGATCGAGGGCCCGGTGTCGTCGGCACCGGGCCCTCGGTGTGTTCAGGCCCGGGAGAGGTTGCGGGGGAGTAGTTCCCAGACGTGGCCGTTCTCGTTCACCGTGGCTACTGTGCGGGTGCCGGTGCGGGAGTAGAGGATTCGGGTGATCGAGCAGTAGTCGATCGGGAAGGTCAGGGGGCGGGGAAGGCCGAGGATGTCGGCGAGCAGCACATTGATGACGCCGCCGTGGGCGAAGGCGACGACGGTGTCGGTGGGGGTGCTGGTGGCGACCAGGGTTTCGACGGCGGTGAGTACGCGGGTGGTGAAGGCTGGGCCGTCGATCTGTTCGGGGAGCAGGCCGGCTTTGATCCGCGCGTAGGCGTCGGCGAAATCGGTTTTGGCGTCCTCGATGGGGATGTAGGCGGGCAGGTCGCGATCGTATTCGGCGAGGTCGTCGATGATGTCCACGCCGAGATCGCGGGCCGCGGCCGTGGGGGCGGCGGTGTCGCGGGCGCGGCGCTGTGGGCTGCTGACGACGCGCGCGATGTCGTGGGCGGCCAGCGCGGCGGGCACCCGCTCGGCCTGGCGCCTGCCGATCTCGGTCAGCGCGGGGTCGGCCGCGGCGGTGGTGCCGACGACACGGTCGGGCTGGGCATGACGCACGAGAATCAGCTGCACGCCACTCACTCTGCCGTATAGCCACGCGCGCCCGGTTCACGGCTGGCGGATCGACCGGCTGGACCACAGCCGTCGGCCATCGAGCGTGATGCCCGGACGGTGCCGGCGACTCCATCTGAGTGCCGGGCACCCAGGACGTCGACTCGCGGGGATACCTCGTTCTCGATCGAAAGGTATCCCCGGCGAGTCCGCCGATCAGGTCAGGATTTGCTGAGCGGCGGCTGACCGCCCTGACCTGGCTGACCGTAGGGCGGCTGACCGCCCTGGCCCGGTTGGCCGTAAGGCGGCTGACCGGGCTGACCGTACGGCGGCTGACCACCCTGACCCGGCTGACCGTACGGCTGCTGGCCGAAAGGTTGTTCGCCGGTGTTCCCATAGGGCGGCTGACCGCCCTGACCTGGCTGGCCGTAAGGCGGCTGACCACCTTGACCGGGCTGGCCGTAAGGCGGCTGACCCTGACCCGGCTGGCCGTACGGCAGCTGCCCACCGGGACCCGGCTGACCGAATGCCTGCGGACCGCCCTGACCATACGGCGGCTGACCGCCCTGGCCGTACGGCTGTTGGCTGTCCTTCTTCTTTTTCAGCATGACGATGACGAGCACGATGATCACGATGACCACCAGCAGGCAGATACCGCCGAAGATCACTCCGCCTCGGCCGCCACTGCTCTTGCTGCCGCGTCCGCGCTTCTTCGCCATCAGATCGATGGCAGTGTTGACCGTGTCCGAGCTCGCCAGGGTGTCCACGCTGCTGGTGAGCAGGTGTGGATCGACCAGCGAGGCCGTGGTCAGCAGGTCCAGATACATGAGTCCCATCCCGTTTGTGTTTCCCTCGGCATCCTCCCGGTGCCGAAACTCCGAGAGTAGCGCCGCCAGCGCGACTTTCGAATCGAAAGTCGCACAACGCCGCACGACACGGAGCGTTCCAAGATCGTCGTGGCGCCGCTACGTGTTAACGCCACGGTCCGGAGTACCCACTCAGCGCGGTTTAACCAACGGGAACGGCAGAGTTTCGCGGATACTGCGCCCGGTGATCAACATGACCACCCGGTCCACGCCCATGCCGAGCCCGCCGGTCGGCGGCATGGCGTGCTCGAGTGCCTGCAGGAAGTCCTCGTCGAGTTCCATCGCCTCGGGATCACCGCCCGCGGCGAGCATGGACTGCTCGGTGAGCCTGCGCCGCTGTTCGACCGGGTCGGTGAGTTCGCTGTAGGCCGTGCCCAATTCGACGCCCCAGGCCACCAGATCCCAGCGTTCGGTGACGCCGTCGATGCTGCGGTGCGAGCGGGTCAGCGGGGAGACCGAGGTGGGGAAGTCCAGGTAGAAGGTGGGTTCCTCGGTCTTCGCCTCCACCAGGTGCTCATACATCTCGAGCACCACTTGACCTGCGTCCCAACCGTGTTGGTAGTTCACGCCGGCTGCGTCGCACAGTTCGTGCAGGCGTTCGAGGTCGGTGCGCGGGGTCACCTCGGCGCCGACGGCTTCCGACACCGCCCCGTGCACCGTCTTGATCCGCCATTCACCGGAGATATCGACGGCTTCGAGGCCGCCGTCGGCGGTGGGCCGCAGCGCCACTTCCGCACCGTTGGCCGCCATCGCCGCGTCCTGGATCAGCTTGCGGCACAACTGCATCATCCGCAGGTAATCACTGTGTGCCTCATAGGCTTCCAGGATGGTGAACTCCGGATTGTGACTGAAGTCGACGCCTTCGTTGCGGAAGGTGCGGCCGATCTCGAACACCTTCTCCATCCCGCCGACGCACAGTCGCTTGAGATAGAGCTCGGGCGCGATGCGCAGGTAGAGGTCCAGGTCGTAGGCGTTGATGTGGGTGCGGAACGGGGTCGCGTTGGCGCCGCCGTGCACCTGCTGCAGGATCGGTGTCTCGACTTCGAGGAAGCCCCAGTTGAACAGTGAGTCGCGCAGCGAATGCACGGCCGCGCTGCGTTTGGCCATCAGCTCGCGGGTCTGCGGGTCGATCGCCATGTCGATATAGCGCTGGCGGACTTTGGCTTCCGCGTCGGCCAGGCCGCGCCACTTGTCGGGCAGCGGATGCAGGCATTTGCCGTTCATCCGCCAGTCCTGGGCCAGCAGCGAGAGCTCACCGGCGCGGCTGTGGCCGAGCTGACCGCTCACCTCGATCAGATCGCCCAGGTCGAAGAACTCGGTGAACTCCGCGCTGCGGTCGGCGCCGACGCGGTCGCGGTCGATCAGCAGCTGGATCTCGTCGGTCCAGTCGCGCACCACCGCGAAGATCACGCCACCGTAGTCGCGGATGCGCAGCAGCCGGCCGGCGACGCGCACGGTGGTGCCCTTGGGGCAGCGTCTGGCCTCGGCGATGGTGTGGGTCGGGGGATAGGCGACGGGGTAGGCGTCCACGCCCGCCGCGGTGAGCCGGTCGAGCTTGTCCAGGCGCACGCGTACCTGTTCGGGGCGGCGCGGGCCGGCTTCGGCGGTGTCGCCTGCGGATTCGGGCGCGCTGCCGTCGTCGTGCAGGCCCGCGATACCGGCGGGCACCGACGAGCGGGTGCCGGTGTGCACGGCGGCGTCGGGTTGCTTGCCCAGCCGGGGCAGGAACCCCTCGGCGAGACCGCAGGCCGTCGCGACGCGCGGCAGCTGCCTGCTCTCCTCGAACAGGAAGAACCGCGGCACCCAGCGCGGCTGGTACTTCACATTCGACCGGTACAGCGCCTCGAGCTGCCACCAGCGCGAGAAGAACAGCAGCACCCCGCGCCAGGCGCGCAGGATCGGACCGGCGCCGATCCGCCCGCCCTCCTCGAACACCGAGCGGAACACCGCGAAGTTCAACGAGATCCGGGTGACGCCGTATTGATCGGCGGTGAGCGCGAGCTGGGAGATCATCAGCTCCATCACGCCGTTCGGGCTGGCCGGGTCGCGGCGCATCAGCTCCAGTGAGACGCCGCTGCGACCCCACGGGACGAACGAGAGCATGCCGCGCACCCGCTCGTCGCCGTCGCGGGCCTCGACCAGCAGGCAGTCGCCGTCGAGCGGGTCGCCGAGACGGCCCAGTGCCATCGAGAAGCCGCGTTCGGTCTCGGTGTCGCGCCAGGCGTCGGCGCGGGCGACGACATCGGCGTACTCGTCGGCGGGGATATCGCGCCAGCGGCGCACCCGCACCTCGAAACCTTGCTTGCGCAAACGGTTCGCGGCCTGGCGGACCTGCTTCATGTGCGGGCCGGCCAGGGAGAACGTGCGGGTGTCGAGCACGGCCTCGTCACCGAGCCGCAGGGCGGTCAGGCCCGCGTCCCGGTAGACGGTGGCGCCGGCCTCGCTCGCGCCCATCACCGCGGGCGCCCAGCCGAACCGGTCGGCCTGGTCCAGCCACGCCGCGACCGCGGGCGCCCAGGCGTCGTGGGTGCCGATCGGGTCGCCGCCGGCCAGGCAGACGCCGAGCTCGACGCGATAGGTGATGGCGGCCTTGCCGTTCGGCGCGAAGATGACCGCCTTGTCGCGGCGGGTGGCGAAGTAGCCGAGCGAGTCCTCGACATCGGCCTCGGCGAGCAGCCCGCGGATGGCCGATTCGTCGCGACCGGTCATGGCGTTGTCGGCGCGCTGGGAGCGCAGCAGCACGACCACCGCGCCCAGCAGCGCGCACGCGCCGAACAGCCCGAGCAGCAGGTTCACCCAGTGCGGCGGCAGGCCGTCGAAGTTCTCGTTGTCGACCAGCACCGCCGCGGTGACCCGGTACAGCGACCACAGCGGCCGCTGCCAGCCGTCGGCGGGCAGTGTGCCGGGGAACAGTTCGACCAGCCCCCAGCCGAGCAGCCAGCCCGCCGCGAGACCGGCCACCAGCACGCCCAGCGCCTTCCACACCGCGCCCGGCCGGACCCGGGTGTAGAACTGCTTGCGCGCGGCGACCAGCACCGCGATCGCGAACGCCTGCACCACGCAGGCCACCAGCGCGTCGATATCGCCGGTGTCGGCGTACTCGGCGATATTGGCCAGCGCGAACAACATGAGATAGCCGACGAGTAGCCACCAGGCGATCCGCTTGCGTCCGGCGGTCGCGCCCGCCATCAGGGCGACCACCAGCGCCCAGACCAGGCTGGTGTCGGGTGCGTCGAAGTAGTAGGTGTCGATGTAGTGGCGCGGGGTATGCGTCAGATGCCGCACCGCGGGCGACAAACTCCACACCAAGCACAGGACCGCGAAGACACCGAGGATCGTCCCGGTGATGTGCGGTACCTCCGTCAGCCGACCGCGTGGACGACGCGCGGCCGCCGCTTTCGCTCGGTCCGGCGGCGGCACTGCGGCGCGTTGTTGCTCGGTTTGCACGGAGGTCACCAGTCCAGTGTGCGTGCATCGGGAGCAGATGGGTACGGCCGCGATCGCGGCGTGTTCGTCACGCGGGGCTGCGGGGCCGGTTGCGCGCGGTTTTCGGTGGAGGAGTAAGTATTAGCGCATGTCGGAACCAGTCGATGTGCCGATCGATGACGAGGGCATCAAGCTCGGGCAATTCCTGAAACTGGCCAACCTGATCGATTCGGGTTCCGAGGCCAAGACGGTGATCGCGCAGGGTCTGGTGCGGGTCAACGACGAGGTCGAACTCCGCCGCGGCAGGCAACTGCAGGTCGGCGACGTCGTAGTGCTGGCCGGACACAAAGTGCGCGTCGCCGCGTCATAGTGGCTGGGTTCTCGGCCTGTCCGGCCGAGAACCGCCGCAGTCTCTCTTAACCCTCGCTCCGCACCACGACGCCGTCGTGGTCGCTGTAGAGCATGTCGCCCGGGGTGAAGGTGATTCCGCCGAATTCGACGGTCACGTCCTTCTCGCCGCTGCCGGTCTGGGTGCTCTTGCGCGGGTTGGTGCCCAGCGCCTTCACCCCGATGTCGAGGGTGCGCAGGATCGCCGAGTCGCGCACGGCGCCGTTGACGATCACGCCGGCCCAGCCGTTGTCCACGCCGCGGCCCGCGATGATGTCGCCGACCAGGGCGGTGTGCACGCTCGCGCCACCGTCGACCACGAGCACCTTGCCCTCGCCGGGCTCGCTCAGGGTCTGCTTGACCAGCAGGTTGTCCTGGAAGCAGCGGATCGTGGTGATCCGGCCTGCGAAGGTTTCCCGGCCACCGAACTGGATGAACTGGGTATCGCAGGAGCGGATCTCGGGGCCGATCTCATCGGCCAGATCGGCGGTGGCCACAACATTCGCGGATTCGGTCATGTACGTGATTGTGTCAGGCCAGGCCGTGTGCGCGGGCTCACGCTCGGGCGCGGTGAGCCTTCTCGATCTCGCGGACCAGGGAATCGGTGGTGTGCTGGACGGCGATCTTGATGAACGGTTCGATGGTCTTGGCCAGCACCTTGCCGGTGATCCCGCCGCCGACCGAGAAGTCGATCTCGGCGTCGATCGTGCACAGCTCGTCGGTCTTGGGCAGGAAGCGGAAGGTCGTCACGATCTCGATGCCCTTGATCGACTTGGTGGCGATCAACCGGCCCTCTTCCCAGCCGACGACCTCGATGCGCGAGGTCAGCGACGCCGGGCCCAGCTTCATCTTCCCGTCGAAGGTCGCGCCGAGGCCGTCGGTCTGCGCGGTGACCGGGGTGAACGACTCCAGGCCGTACCAGAATTTCGGCAGGTTGGTGTAGTCGTTCATGAAGGCGAAAGCCGTCTCGGCGGGCGCGGCACAGTCTTCGGCGATCCTCACTTCGGTCATGCCGCCAACCCTAACGGGTTCGTACAACGTCCAAAGCGAGCACAGCGGGAACGTGACGGACCCGACTACGCGGTGACCGCCAGCGTGGCCGCCAGACCGAAGGCCAGCGCCATCAACGTCAGCTCGAACGCGGCATTGCGCAGCGAGACCTCGGCGGTCACCCGATGCTCGGCCGCCCTGGCGACCCATTCGCGCCGCCACCACCAGCCCAGCCCGGTCAGCGCGCACAGCACCGCGAACTTCGCCAGCAGGATCCGCCCGTATCCGGTCGACCACAGCGGTTCGAGTCCGCCGAGGCGGACCAGTCCGTCGATCAGGCCGGTCAGCGCCACGGCCAGCAGCAGCGGCGCGGCCAGCCGGGAATAGCGCGGCAGCGTCGCGGCCCAATCGCCGCGGCTGCGCAACACCACCGCCATCGCCACCAGCAAGCCGAACCAGCAGGCGGCGGCCAGCGCGTGCACCGCCGCCAGCACCGAACCGAGGGTCTGCTGGGACATGTGCCCGGTGATCGGGCGCAAGGCCAGCGCGACGGCGGCGAACACCAGCACCAGATCGGCCGAGGCCGAGTCCGGCCTGCGGAACGCCAGCGCCGCGTAGCTCGCGATCGCGCCGGTACAGAACAGGATCGCGATCCCGATCTGGCCGCCGCTGAGCCGGCCGAGGAAGGTGCCGAACTCGCCGGCACCCAGCGCGGTCACCGGCACCCCGACGATCTCGGCGGCCTCGCACACCAGCACCGTGAACTCGGCGGCGAACCACACTCCGGCCAGCGCCGCCAGCGGACGCCAGGCGACCGAAAGCCGCTCATTGAGCCGGGGCAGTGCCGCCAGCCCGAGCACCACGGCACCGGCACCGTCGGCGAGCACCCGCGCGCTCGCCGCACCGGGAAAGCCGCCGTCGCGGCGCAGCGCCCAGGCCAGCAGCACCCCGGCCAGGGCGGTGACGACGACCGGCACCAGGACCCGCCACTGCCGCGGCGTCGTACCGGGTACCCGGCGACCGGTCGTCATCGTCGGCTACTTCGCGCGCCGGCCACCGAGCAGCGCCACCGCCAGGCCCCCGCCGAACAGCACGACGCCACCGGCGATGAACACCCACACGGGGATACCGCCGGACTCGCCGTTCTCGCCGTCGGCCTGGTCCTCGCCCGGCCGGGGGCCTGGTGTGCCGGTGCCCGCCTTGCTCAGCGTGAAGGTGCGGGTACCGCTGACCGGATGGCCGTCGGCGGAGGTGACCCGGAAGGCGATCGTGTACTCACCGACCGGACCCAGCTCGCCCAGCTCCACGCTGACCGACTTGCCGTCGACAGTGGCCTTGCCCTTCGACCACAGGCGACCGTCCGGGCCGACCACGGTCAGCGACGGGAAGTTCTCCTGCAGGTTCTCGTTGAAGGTGACGCTGGCGCGCGCCGGCCCGACCTCGATGGTCGAGCCGTTCTCGGGCACGCTGCTCACGGCGCCGGAATGCGCGCTCGCGAAACCCGCCGCCGCGAAGACCGTGGCGAACAGCCCGGCGATCATCGCGATCACTACCCGGCGCAGGAGCCGGTGGCGCGCGGACCGGTTGATGCCTGCGACGGTCCGCTCCCACCGATCGTCGTCGCGTCGTGCGCCCGCCGCTCGAGCGGTGCCTGCCGTCGCGTTCTCGAACTGGCACAGATCGATGCGCATCACGACCGCCTCGAACGGAACACGAGGCCGAGGCCGAGCGCTGCGGCGAACAGGCCGAGTGCCAGGCCGATGCCGCCGAGCCAGCGGGCCGCCGTGTCGGTGCCGGATTCGGCGGTGTCACCCGCGGCGACCTGGTGGTCGCCGCCGTGCGCCGCGCCATCGGCGCTCAGGGTGATCGACGGTGCCGGGCGTTCGGGCTCGGCGCCGTCGGTGCTGGGCTGATCCCAGGCGACGACCTTGCCGTCGCTGTAGGTCTGCTGGGCCGGGAAGTTCACCGTCTCCTGGCTGGGCAGCGGGCCCAGCGAGAGCACGAAGCGCTGGAACTGGCCGGGGCCGACGCCCGGATTGCCCTGCTCGGCGGTCCAGACGACGGCGACCGTCTCGCCCTTGTCATTGCGTTCGACCTTGGATGTCCAGCCGGCCAGCGGCTCGGTGCGCACGCTTTTCAGGTTGGGTACGGTGACGCGCAGGCCGGTGGTGGACGCGGTGTCGGATTCGGTCGGCACCTTGAAGGTGGCGACGGTGTAACCGCCCTGCGCGGCGCCGGGGGCGTCGACGGTCACATGCGCGGCCGCCGAACCGCAGGCGGCCAGCACCAGACCGGCCGCGAGGGCGGCGGTACCGGTGCCACGGGTGATGAAGTTGTGCATGGAATTGCCTTCTGTCCGAAGAGTTCTGATGTGGGGGAGCTCAGACGAACAGCGGCGGTGCGCGCGGACATCGCGCGCTTCTGGGACGGGCGCCGCGCGGCGCGGCGACGGTGGCGAGCCAGCGCGTGGTGCGCGGGCCGACGGGGGAGGCGGGGGTGCCGAGCACGGCCCGAAGGGTGCTCGAGGCAACGAGATACAGCCGCTCGGCGGTGAGAATCAGTGCGGCACAGACGAACGCGGCGACCAGGTGCGCGGCGATCATCGGTGTGCTGGGCAGGTGGAGCAGATCGCCGTGATGATCGAGGGTGGCCGAGAGGGCGAAGTGCCCGGCCCACTGCCCGCCGAGCAGCGCGAGCGCCGCGCGCACCGCCGGGGTACCCGTGCCGGAACGGGACTGCGGCGCAGCGTGTCCGGTGCGCGATGGCCCACCCCGCGCGAACGCCCCGGCCGCCAGCGAGACCAGTAGCAGCAGCGAGATTTCCGCTGACCGCGGCACCCCGCCACCACCGATACCGTGCGCGGCGACAGCGAGCGCGCCGACGAGAACGCCACAGCCGCCACCGCGCAGGCGGGCGGACAGCTGTGGCGTGGACACGAGGCGGATCAGCGCACGCCGAGGCGGGCGAGCGCGTCGTTCTCGAGCACGGACAGTTCGGTCGAGATGGAGGCGTGCACGGCCTTGCGGCGCGGCGCGGGCATCTGCTCGGCGGTGTTCACCGCGACGTTCAGGTCGGTCAGCCGGGAGCGGGCCGCCGCGACGAACTTCTTGGTGTCGGCGTCGGCGGGGGCGTCGGCGGCGATCTTGTCCAGCGCGGACTCGGTATTGGTGATGCGGGCCTGCAGGCGCGCGCCGTGCCCGCTGAACTCGCCCAGCTGGTCGAGGCCGACGCCCAGCTGCTGGGCCTTGCGTGCGTCGAGCTGCCCGCGCACGAAGGTCGCGCCACGGTAGGCCAGCGGGGCCAGCACCGGGATGAGTACCCGCGCGACACCGATGTACTTGCGGATCTGGGCCGCGCTGAACAGTTCGCGCTCGGCCTTGGCGGCCACCTTCTCGGCGGCCTTCTCCTCGGCCTGCAATGTCGCGATCTGCGCCTTGGCCACCTTGGCCTCGGTGCGCGACTGCGCCTTGGCCGCGCGCCGGGTGGTGCGCTCGCCCGCCTTGGCGGCCTTGCGGTCGTTCTTGGCGCTCAGCTTCGCCTCGACAGCGGCCTTGTGCTTGAGCGCCTTCGCCTCCGCGCGCCGGCTCGGACGCCGCTTACGCTTGCTGAACAACCCCATGAGATCAGGCCCTCCGTCATGCTCGCCAAGTCATGAGGCAGTACCGCCGCGCGGCGGCCTGCCGTACTTCGTAGCGTAGTGGGATCAGGGTAGCGATTGGGCATTGTGTCGGGGGGAGGGCCCATACTGCTTGCGTGCGTGCAGCCGAGGACGACTTCGACGGCGGGCCGGTGCATCGCCCGGCCCCCGCTTCCGCTGCGCTCGATCGAGGTGCCGACAGCGGGGGCGAACCATCCCGTATCGCTTTCCTGGACGCGCGCTCGCTGATCGGCTGCAGGCACCGCCTGCACCTGGACGCGGCCCATCCCGGCATGCTCGCCGAGGTGCGGGAGGACCCGGGCGTGCAGCAGCGCCGCGAGGCCGCCACCGCGCACCGGGCCAGGGTGCGCGACGAACTGGTCGCGGCCGCCCCCGCCGACTGGGTGGTGATCGATCCACAGCTGCGCGCGGGCGAACGCGTCGCGGCGACGATGGCCGCCATCGAGTCGGGTGCCCCGCGCATCTGGGGCGCGCTGCTGCCCCAGGAAGCCGACACCGGCCGTCGCGGCGGCGTCGAGTTCCTGCTGCGCGACGAGGATCGCGGCGGCTATATCCCGATCATCGTGGTCAACCACAAGGTCACCGATCCGCGCCGCCCCGACCCGGCCGATTTCCATCCGCTCACCTCGGAACTGTTCCAGTGGGCGCCGCGCCGCGACAAGCACGTGAAGCTGCGCCCGCAGCCGCGCGACCAGCAGCGTCTCGCGCACCTGTACCGGATGTTGCAGCGGCACGGCATGGCCAGCCCCGCCCTGGTCGGCGGCGCGATCGGCCTGGCCTTCGACCGCATCCTCATCCACGATCTGACCACCGTGCTCGCCGACTACGACCAGCGCTACGCCGACCGCATCGCGGTGGTGCGCGGCGACCTGCCGACCCAGCCGTCCAAGGTGCCCGAATGCAGGCAGTGCCCGTGGTGGGTGCGCGGGGCCCCCGCGCAGCGACCGGCGGGCCCGGAGGAGGTAGCGGAGCGTGACCACGCAGGGCACTCGGGAGCGGAGCAGTCGAACACAGCCAAACCGAGCTGCGAGGGGCAGCTGGCGGTGCTGCGGGATGTGAGTCTGGTCGCACCGGGTTCGCGCGCCGAGGTGCTGCGCGGGCACGGCGTGCAGACCATCGACGAGCTGGCCGCCTGGGCCGGTGACGATCCCGAGGACTGGCAGCACGGCCCGTTCACCGAGGCGGTCGTCACGGCGAGGGCCTGGATCGCGGGTGCGCCGCTGGTGCGCCGGTTCGAGCAGGTGAGTGTGCGGCGCGCCGATGTGGAAGTCGACGTCGACCTGGAGAGCTACCAGGAGGACGGCGCCTACCTGTGGGGCACCCTGCTCGACGGGGTCTACCGCCCGTTCGTCACCTGGGTACCGCTGCCCACCGTCGACGAGGGCCGCTCCTTCGGTGAGTTCTGGACCTGGCTGATGCAGGTGCGCGCCGACGCGCACGCCGCGGGCAAAACCTTCGCCGCCTACTGCTATTCGCGGACCGCCGAGGACAAATGGCTCTACGAGTCGGCCCGCCGCTTCGCCGGTGAGCCGGGCGTCCCGACGCACGAGGAAGTGCGCGCCTTCGTCGATTCGATCGAATGGGTCGACATGTTCCAGGCCGTCACCGAACAGTTCATCTGTCCCAACGGCAAAGGCTTGAAGAAGATCGCCCCGGTGGCCGGCTTCCACTGGCGCGACGCGGAAGCCAGCGGTGAGGCGTCGATGGGCTGGTACCGCCGCGCGGTCGGCTACGACGCCGACAGCGACCTGACCCAGCGCACCCGCCTGCTCGAATACAACGAGGACGATGTGCGCGCCACCCAGGTCCTGCGCGACTGGATGACCCACAAGGCCGTGGACGAGGTTCCCGCACTCACCGATTTCGGACGGTAATACGATTGGCCGCGTGACTCAGCACGTCGAAACCCTCGAGTTCCAGGCCGAAACCCATCAGCTCCTGGAGCTGATGATCCATTCGGTCTACTCCAACAAAGACACGTTCCTGCGGGAGCTGATCTCGAACGCTTCCGACGCACTGGACAAGCTGAAACTGGCCACGTTCCAGGACAAGGATCTTGTCGCCGACACCGCCGATCTGCATATCGAGCTGGAGGTCGATACCGACAAGCGCATCCTGACCGTCCGCGACAACGGCATCGGCATGTCCCGCGCCGAGGTGATCGATCTGATCGGCACCCTCGCCAAGTCCGGCACCGCCGAGCTGCGCCGCAAGCTCACCGAGGCCAAGTCCGATGCCGCCGCCGAGGAACTGATCGGCCAGTTCGGTATCGGTTTCTATTCCACGTTCATGGTCGCGGACAAGGTCACCCTGACCACCCGTAAGGCAGGCGAGACCGAGGGCACCCGCTGGATCGCGGCGGCGGGCAGTTCCACCTACGAAATCGACACCCTCGCCGACGCGCCGCAGGGCACCTCGGTCACCCTCGAGCTCAAGCCCGCCGACGAGGACGATCACCTTTTCGATTACACGCAGGAATGGAAGCTGCGCGAGATCGTCCGCAAGTACTCCGACTTCATCGCCTGGCCGATCCGTATGCAGGTCGAGCGCACGGTGACCGAGGGTGAGGGCGAGGACAAGGTCGAGAAGACCGTTGTCGAGGATCAGACCCTCAATTCGCAGAAGGCGCTGTGGACGCGGCCGCGCAGTGAGGTGACCGACGAGGAGTACAAGGAGTTCTACCACCACGTCAGCCATGCCTGGGATGCCCCGCTCGAGATCATCCCGATGAAGGCGGAGGGCACCTTCGAATATCAGGCGCTGCTGTTCATTCCGTCGACCGCGCCGTTCGACCTGTTCACCCGTGAGCACAAGCGCGGCGTGCAGCTGTATGTGCGCCGGGTGTTCATCATGGACAACTGCGAAGAGCTGATGCCGGAGTACCTGCGGTTCGTCAAGGGTGTGGTGGACGCCCAGGACCTCTCGCTCAATGTGTCGCGTGAGATCCTGCAGCAGGACCGCCAGATCCAGATGATCCGCAAGCGTCTGGTCAAGAAGGTGCTGTCCACGGTCAAGGACATGCAGGGCGCCGAAGACCAGACGAAGTACCAGACGTTCTGGACCGAGTTCGGCCGGGTTCTCAAGGAGGGCTTGCTCTCCGACACCGACAATCGCGAAACCCTGCTCACCGTCTCGTCTTTCGCCTCCACCGCCTCGGACTCCGAGCTCACCACCCTGGCTCAGTATGTGGAGCGGATGCGCGACGGCCAGGACGCGATCTACTACATGACCGGCGAAAGCCGTGCGCAGGTGGAGAACTCGCCGCACCTGGAAGCCTTCACGGCCAAGGGTCTCGAGGTGCTGGTGCTCACCGATCCGGTCGACGAGATGTGGGTCGGTTCGGTGCCGGAGTTCGACGGCAAGAAGTTCCAGTCCATCGCCAAGGGCGAGGTCGACCTGGAGACCGAGGAGGAGAAGAAGGAGACCGAGGCCCTGCGCGAGCAGCAGGACAAGGACTTCGCCGAACTGCTCACCTGGCTCGGCAAGACCCTCGACGAGGTCGCCAAGGAGGTGCGCCTCACCAACCGGCTCACCACCTCGCCCGCCTGCCTGGTCGGTGACGTCTTCGACTTCACCCCGATGCTCGAGCGCATGTACCGCGCCTCGGGTCAGGCGCTGCCGGAATCCAAGCGCATCCTCGAGCTCAACCCCACCCACCCGCTGGTCACCGGCCTGCGCGACGCCTATGACGCGCGTAAGTCCGATGCCGATGAGGGCAAGGTGCCCGAGCTCGCCGAAACGGCCGAACTGCTCTACGGCACCGCGGTTCTCGCCGAGGGCGGCGAACTGAAGGACCCGGCCCGCTTCGCCCAGCTCCTGACCGAACGCCTGACCCGCACCGTCTAGCGGCGGTACCGCCTCTCCGCGACTCTTGCCGGTCGCGGGGAGGTGGCTGGGGCTAGCCGACCGGGCCTGCGGTAAGGACGTGGGGAGGCGGCTGGGCGGCCGACCGGGCCAGCGGTGAGGTTGTGGATAGCGGGCTGGGCGTGCCCGGTGAGTTACCCATGTCCTCGCCAGATCAGTTGTCGCGCTGGGGCAGGGATTCTGTTCACCGGGAATTGGCGTGCTGACCGGGGATATACCCGGCACCATGGATAGATGACGGGGCATGAGATCCGGCGGGCGCGTCCCGATGACTACGACGAGCTGATCGCAGTGGTCGACAACTGGTGGGGTCGCAGTGTCGTGCAGAACCTGCCGCGGATGTTCCTCGACCACTTCCACCGCACCAGCCTGGTCGCCACCGACGCCGACGGAATCTCCGGTTTCCTGGTCGGTTTCGGTTCCCCCGCCGACCCCGACACCGCCTACATCCACTTCGTCGCCGTCCGCCCCGACGCCCGCAAATACGGCCTCGGCCGCACCCTCTACGACAACTTCTTCACCCTCTCCCGCGCCGACGGCCGAAAAACCGTCACCGCCATCACCTCCCCAGCCAACTTCACCTCCATCGACTTCCACCGCAGCCTCGGCTTCACCGTCGAAGGCCCGATCCCCGACTACAACGGCCCCGGCCGCTCCCTCATCACCTTCACCCGCCCGCTCTGAGCAAGAGCTGGGCTGCCACTTCTGGGTGCGGAAACGTAAGGTGGGCAACGATTTAGGTTTGGTTGGTGAGAGGAACGGCGCGGATGGCGGAGGAGACGTCGGTCGCGGGGCGACCGTGGGATCTGGTGGCGCAGGGGTATGCGGAGGCCGGGGCGGTGGTGTTGGGGCCGTTTGCCGCGCAGGCGCTCGAGTATGTCGATATCGGTGCGGAGTCCGAGGTTGTCGATGTCGCGGCGGGGACCGGGTTGTTGAGTCTGGCCGCCGCTGAGCGGGGGGCGCGGGTGCGGGCGATCGATCTGTCGGCGCCGATGATCGAACAGCTCACCGCCGCAGCCGAACTCGCCGGCCGGACGACGATCAGCGCGCAGGTGGGGGACGGACAGGAGCTGCCCTACGCTGACGGGGAGTTCGACGCGGGGTTCTCGCTGTTCGGGCTCATGTTCTTCGCCGATCGGCCGCGCGGTTTCGCCGAGCTACGGCGGGTGCTGCGGCCGGGCGCCACGGCGGTGGTCGCCGCCTGGGCGCCCGCGGCCGACTCCTCGCTCATGCGCGCCCTGTTCGGCGCGCTGGCAGCAGGTGACCCGAATGCCGCACTGCCGCAACCGGATGCGCGCAGCCTGGAGAACCCAGCGGTCTTCACCGCGGAGATGCGGGCGGCCGGCTTCGAGAACGTCACCATCCACCCGCACACCGCCGAGATCCGCTTCCCGGATGCGAAGACCTTGTGGGACACCATGACCCGCAGCAGCGCCCCGCTGACCGTGCTCAGACACGAAGTGGGCGAAGAGGAATGGCAACGGCGCACCGAGGCGGCCATCGAACGCCTCACCGTCACCTACCGAGCCAACACCCCACTGTCGACCACCGCCCTGTTCGGCGTCGGCACGGTCCCCGAGGCCTGAAACGGCGAAGACGCCCTGTCCACGCGGGGAACAGGGCGCCTTCGACCGGAGGGGGAAATCTAGCGCGGGGCCATGCGCAGGGCGCCGTCCATGCGGATGGTCTCGCCGTTGAGGTAGTCGTGGGTCGCGATGTACTCCACCAGCTGGGCGTACTCGTCGGGGCGGCCCAGCCGCGACGGGAACGGGACGCCGGCCTCGAGGCCCTTGCGGTACTCCTCGGTGACGCCGGCCAGCATCGGGGTGTCGATGATGCCGGGGGCGATGGTGTTCACGCGGATGCCGAACTGGGCCAGGTCGCGCGCGGCCGGGACGGTCATGCCGTGCACGCCACCCTTGGAGGCCGAGTAGGCGATCTGGCCGATCTGGCCCTCGAACGCCGCGACGGAGGCGGTGTTGACGACCACGCCGCGCTGGCCGTACTCGTCGACCGGCTCGGTCTTGGCGATGGCATCGGCGGCCAGGCGCATCACATTGAACGTGCCGAGCAGGTTCACGGTGATGACGGTGCGGAACAGCTCCAGGTCGTGCGGGCCGTTCTTGGACAGGATGCGGCCCGCCCAGCCGACACCGGCGCAGTTGACCACGATGCGCAGCGGGGCGGGGCCCTCGGTGATCGTGGCGATCGCGGCGGCGACCTCGTCGTTGCTGGTCACGTCGGCGGCGATCAGGGTGACACCGGCGGGAACGTTGTCACCGGCGCGCTCGATGGACGCGGGGACGTCCAGGCCGAAGACGGTGGCGCCCGCGTCGGCGAGACGCTTGGCGGTGGCGGCACCGAGGCCGGACGCGCCTCCGGTGACGATGGCGGCGGAACCCGAAATCTCCACGGGATGTCCTCTCTGTGTTGGATGGCGGCTGGTGCCGCGGTTCTCGGCCCTTAACCCCTACCTCTTCCCTCCCTACGGGTACTCCTTCGTCGCACCCTTCGGTCAGTCCAGAGGCAGGGGGCGGGCCGAGAACGGGTGGTGCTCGGCCCAGTGGGCTACTAGCAGCCTGCCAATTAGCAAGTTGCCAACAATGGCACCCTAGCGGTTTCCGGGCCCGCTGCCTATGACGCCCTCCGACTCCCTGGTAGGCGCTGCGGGATTACCGGTGAACAGGGATGTTTTCCGGTGGTAACGTGCCGTCATGAGTTGGTTCTCCGGTCCGTCGGTGGCCGGACGGAAGGTGCTGATCACCGGCGCGGCGCGGGGGATCGGGGCCGCGCTGGCCGCCCGGCTGGCCGCGCGCGGGGCACACGTCGCGCTGCTCGGGCTGGAGCCGGAGTTACTGGCCGAGGTGGCCGCCGAGTGCGGGGACGCGCCGTGGCGCTACTGCGATGTGGCCGATCGAGCCCAGGTCGAGCGGGTGGTCGAGGCGCTGGTCGGCGAACTCGGCGGGCTCGATGTGCTGGTCACCAACGCGGGGATCGCCAAGCAGATGGTGATGATCGGCGGTGACCCGTCGGTGCTGGAGGAGACGCTGGCGGTCAATGTGCTCGGCGCGGTCTACGCGGTGCAGGCGGCGGGCAGGCATATCGCCCGGCCGGGCGGGTATGTGCTGATGATGTCGTCGATCTCGACCGCCGTGCAGCTGCCGCTGGCCGGTGCCTACAGCGCGTCGGCGGCGGCGATCGAGGCACTGGGCAACACCCTGCGCGGCGAGCTGCGCGCGAGCGGGGCGAAGGTCGGCATCAGCTATTTCGCCGAGATCGACACCGATATGACCCGGCGTGGTTTCGGGACCGCGGCCGCGCACACCGTGCTGCGCGAGATCAGCCTGACCGGCACCTCGCCGATCGGGCCCGCCGTCGACGCGCTCGAACGCGCGATCGCGCGGCGCCGCAAGGTCGTGGTCTCACCCTGGTGGGTGACGTTGGTGCTGCCGGTGCGACCCTTGGCGCAACTGGTGTTGCAGCGGGTACTCGGCAACCGGGTGGCGCGCGCACTCGAGATCGCCCGGACCGAGGACGCCCCCTTCACCACCACCCAGCCTGCCCGACCACGCAGAATGGAACGACGATGAGCGATCCGGCACCGACGCTGCGCCAACTGCCGCGGGGCCGTCACCACCTGACCAGGGCGGAAGTGGTGGCCTCCCAGCGCGAGCGCATTCTCATCGCCATGGGGGAGGCGATGACCGAGGGCGGGTATGTGGGCACGCCGGTCGCGGCGGTGCTCAAGCGGGCGGGCGTCTCGCGTGAGACGTTCTACGAACTGTTCCGTTCCAAGGAGGACTGCTTCGCCGCCGCGTTCGACCGGGTCTCCGGCCAGCTGGCCGCCAAGTTGCAGGCGGTGATCGCCGACACGGCCGACACCGACCCGCTGACCAGGATGGATCGCATCCTCACTGCCTACTTCGAGCACATGATCGACGACCCGGCCGCCGCCCGGCTGTTCCTGGTCGAGGTGTACGCGGTCGGCCCGTCGGCGATCGAGGCGCGCATGGCATTGCAGAGCCGCTTCGTCGCGGTGGTGGCCACCATGCTCGGCGCCGAGACCGACGACCAGCATTTCGCCTGCGCGACCCTGGCCGCGGCGATCGGCGCGCTGGTCACCGGCAAGATCGCCGGCGACGATCTGACGAGCCTGCGCGATCTCAAAGACCAGCTCATCGCGATGGCCCGCCGCTCCGGCACCCTCTACGGCAACGCCTTCGCCGGCTGATCCCCGGCCGGTTCGGGCACGGCGGTGCGGGTCGCCCGCCACACGCCGATACCGGCCCCGACCAGGGCGGGCGCGAGAGCCGCGAGCCCGATGCCGGCCCAACCGCCCAGCGTGGGCACGAACGCATCGAGCACCGTCTTGCCCGCGAAGAACAGGAACAGCAGGCCGGAGGCGAAGGCGATGGCGCGCTCGGGCAGGTGCTTGCCCGCGAGTTTGCCGACCAGAATGGCCAGGCCGCCCGCGGCCACCATGCCGGCCACCGAGCCGATCCAGACCGCCAGCCAGTTGTTGTCGGCGGCCAGCGCGGCAGCGGCGAACATGGTGCGGTCGCCGAGTTCGGCGAGCATGAAGGCGGAGATGACCACCAGGAAGGCATTGCGAGTGCTGGGCGGCGCGGGCGTCTCGTCGGTGTCGTCACCGGTGCCGAGCGCGTCGCGCAGTGTCCACAGGCCGACCACCAGCAGGGTGAGCGCGGTGACCACGGCGATGGCGTCGGCGGGCAGCGCGGCGCCGAGGAAATGGCCGACGCCGGCGGCGATGAGATTCACCGCGACGCTGGCGACGCTGATCCCCGCCAGCACCACCCACCAGCGGTAACGCAGCGCGAAGGTCAAGGCCATCAGCTGCGATTTGTCGCCGAGTTCGGCGAGGAACAGCACGCCGAAGCTCAGCAGGATCGTGGTGATCATGAATTCAGCTCCCAGGACAACACTCCGGCCTGTGGCTGAGGAGACGGGTGCGCCTTCAGCCACACCGGTCTACGGATCGGTTCGTGGCCGAAGGTCTCGCCCACCGGTGATCACCGGTTCGTGCAGCCGGACCGCGCCGGGTTCGGCGGGCGATCAGTATGTCGACTGCGCGATTGCGGGCTACTCCCCTTCGCTGGCACCACCATAGCTCGATTGCTGCCGATATGCCAATACCCTGTAACCGAAATCGCAATGGGGACAATAAGTTTGGGTGAGCTGCGGCAATAGTTAGGGTTCCCTGAATTCGATGGTCCGGACAGCCGTTGCCAGTGGTTCGCCGGACCGGTTCATCGAAAGGTTCAGGCCGCCAGCAACATTGCCAGCACCGCGGTATCGGGATCGCTGATCAGATCCATCCCGACCCGGCTCACCAGCGAGGTGACCGTCCCGTCGAGCTCGGCCTCGGCCCACGCCGCCCGATGCTCCAGGCCCAGATGCGGCACCCCGGGCAACAGCACGCAACCCGACGCCGCGCCCGCGCACTCGGGCAGCGACGGGCGGGTCTCCGACGGCGGATGCAGCATCAGCAGGGCGGGCGGCACATGAGCGGCGAAGCGTCCCGGCTCGATCGCCTCCTCACCGAGCACCGGCCCCTCGGCCAGCACCAACCCGACCGTGCCGGGCTGGGGATCGTCGGGCAATTCCTCGCGCACCCCGAACACGGTCGAGGTCACCAGCAGGCCGGGCATCGAGGCCACCCGCACGGCCAGGACCAGCACCTGCGCCCACTCCTTGGTGGTATCGGGCCACCGACCCGACACGACGAATCCCTGTAGCTGACCGCGCGCCTGAAACGGCGTGATCCCGATCGGACCCTGCGTCGTCATGATGGCCTCCCGATCTCCGGGGGCGCTATGCCCGTATAGATCAGGGATAACCCCAAACCCGTCTGGCACACAAGTACCACCGAGTGCCAGGAACTGGGCAAACAACGCAAAAGACCCCCCAGCGAGTGCTGGGAGGTCTTTCGCGCAGTCGGCTGCTACCCGAAAATCAGGCCCTTGCCCTGCGACACGGCGCGGGCGAAGCGGTCCTGCACGTCGGCCCAGTTGACGACGTTCCAGAACGCGGTCACGTAGTCGGCCTTGACGTTCTTGTACTGCAGGTAGAAGGCGTGCTCCCACATGTCGACCTGCAGCAGCGGGATGATGCCGATCGGCACATTGGCCTGCTGGTCGTACAGCTGGAAGGTCAGCAGGTTCTGGCCCAGGGTGTCGTAACCCAGGACGGCCCAGCCGGAGCCCTGCAGGCCGTTGGCGGCGGCGGTGAACTGCGCGCGGAACTTGTCGAACGAACCGAACTGGTCGTCGATCGCGGCGGCCAGCTCGCCTTCCGGCTTGTCGCCACCGTTGGGGGAGAGGTTCTTCCACCAGATGGAGTGGTTGGTGTGGCCACCGAGGTGGAAGGCCAGGTTCTTCTCGTTGAGGAAGATGGCGGCGTGGTCGCCGGCCTCACGGGCGGCTTCCAGCTTCTCCAGTGCGGCGTTCGCGCCCGCGACGTAGGCGGCGTGGTGCTTGGAGTGGTGGATCTCGTTGATCTGCCCCGAGATGTGGGGCTCCAGTGCGCTGTAGTCGTAATCCAGATCCGGCAGCGTGTACTCGGCCACGTTGTCCCTTTCCTGTGTCGGGCTGTGTGCGCCCATCCGATCGAGCACACCAACCATCATTCGTACACCCGTTTCCTGCAACCTCGAACCGCCGGGCCCACATTCCCTTCGGCTCACCGAGGTCGAAAATCGGGTGTGCGCCCTACAGTGGGGGCGCTACGTCTGCTTTGGACGCCCTGACATCACCGGAATCGTGTGCGGCCCACCAGCGGCGGCCGCCCGCGACGAACTCGGCCATGGGGATCTCCCGGCCGCTCAGGTCGGTGACGGTGATCTTGTCGAACCACACGCGCACGTCGAGCTCGCGCGGGTCGATGCCCTCCTCCTGGGAGAACTCGATGACGTGCGCCGCGATGCGCTGGTCGAGCACGGTGTCGAAGCTGAGCAGCTCGCTCCACAGCGTCCAGCCGCTGTCGTCGAGGTCGATGAACTCCCAGCCGTGCAGGCCGCCGCCGCCGAAGCTCGCGATGGCGTCGTCGAGCTGGTCGAGGGTCAGGGGGAGGACGCGGGCGTCGATATCGTCCCAGCGCTGGATGCGCAGCGACGCGGCAACCCGGGTGACCCCGGTGAAGGTGAGCAGGACTTTGGTATCGGTCGGCGCGGGTCCGTCCGCGGGTAGCGTCAGCACCTCCAAGGCGAGTTGCAGCCGTCCGGCCGCGGCGTCCACTTCTACCCCGAGACAGGTGGATTCGGACAAAGCGGTATTCAGGCCGTTGATGTCGAAACTGTCGAGTAGCCCCCTGCTCACGTTCATGCGCTCAGGCTACCGATCCGCCCGCCCAGATCCCAGGATTTAGGATTTTCTCTAGGGATGTCGTTTTTATGGAACCGAATCGGGCCGGCTCGCGTCCAAGTAGATGTCGGGACCGGGAGCCCTCGAGAATCCCGACGTCAGCGGCGAACGATCGCTCCGGGATGACATGGAGGGGAGTCCCGGATCGATCGTTCCCGCTAGTCTTCCCCGGGCCCGACGACGCCTCGATAGCCCGAGCCTCACGAATGTGTGCTGACCGATAGCTGGTACCTGTGGATCAAGTTGTGGATTCTGTGGATAACCGAAGACCGGCCACCGACCACGCACAGCCGCGCCCGGCGTCGCGCCGGGCATGGCAGGATCGAGGCGTGACGAGCTCCGATGTCCCGACGGTGCCGGTGGGTGCGGTACCCGCCGCGTTCGACAACGCCGAACCGGTCCCCGGCGCCCAGCTGCTCGATGTGCGCGAACCCGACGAATGGGAACTCGGGCACGCGCCCGGCGCGATCCACATCCCGATGGTCGATGTGCCCGCCCGGCTCGACGAGATCGATATCGATGCCGAACTGTACGTCGTGTGCAGGCAGGGCGGTCGCTCGATCGAAGTCGTCAAGTACCTGGCCCACATCGGGTACGAGGCAGTGAACGTCGCGGGGGGCATGGTGGCCTGGCAGCAGACCGGCCGTCCGGTGGTCGCCGACGGCGACCACGAAGCCAAGATCTACTAGTCCGGAACGGGGTGCGCGGGTGAGTTCGGTGGTGCAACCATGTGCACGCTGTGGCGCGCGGTGGGCCGTGCAGGGCGCGCCGATGCACTGGTGCCCGCGCTGCCGTGGCGTGCTGCTGTCGCCGGGCAAGGTCGACGCCCCCGCCGCGCAGCGCAACTACCGCTGGGTCGCCCGCCGCCCCGACCACCGCACCCGCCGGGCCGCGGCCGCCGGCAAGTCCGCCGCACCGAGCCCCACCCCGCACTACACCGAGATCCCGCGCTGGGGTCTGCTCGACCCGCCGCCGCAGCCCGCCGCCGCGGCGCCGCGCCCGCTGCGTGGCATGGCCGCCCGGCGCGACCGGCTGCTGCTGCTCTCGGCCGTGGCCTTCCTGCTCGCCGGACTCGCCGAATACGGCCGCTACCTGGTGCTGCTGCGCAACCGCACCCGGCTCATCCCGGAGTGGCTGCTCTGGTTCTCCGACGCGACCGTGTGGCTGTTCGGCACGCTGGCCCCGATCGTCGCGCTGCTCACCGCGCTGTCGCTGGTGGCCTGGCTGATCGAGGCCAGGCGCGACGCGTTCGCCGCCGACGGCAGGCGCGATCCGCGCAGGCGCTGGACGCTGATCGCCGGCTGCCTGGTGCCGGGGCTCAACCTGCTCTGGCCCGGGGTCTTCCTCACCGAACTGCTCGGGCGCGATCCCGATCCGCGCTCGCTCAAGGCCGTGCGGATCTGGTGGGCGGCCTGGGTGGCCAGCGGGTTGGTGCTGGTCGTGGCCACATTGTGGCGGGACGCGAGCACGCTGCAGGCCGAGGCCGACAGCGTCTCCTTCACCGGGTTCAGCGACCTGTGCGCGGCCGCGTTCGCGGTGCTGACCCTGTGGACGGTCCGGCTGCTGGAAGGCCGGGATCTGCGCGGCGCCGCGCGGTCGACGCAGCGCTGGGTGATGGCCGCCGATCCCGCCCGTGTCGTCATCGCCCCGGTGCAGCCGGGGGTCCCCGAACGCGCGGCTTCCGCCGAGACCGGCGAGAATGCGGTGAAGGAGGTTGTCGCCCAGTGAACCAGCCCAATCGCGCGCCGTTCGTGGTCGCGCATCGCGGTGCGTCGGCCGCACGCCCCGAGCACACCCTCGATGCCTACGAACTGGCCTTGCAGGAGGGTGCCGACGGCGTGGAATGCGATGTCCGGCTGACCCGCGACGGGCACCTGGTCTGCGTGCACGACCGCACCGTCGACCGCACTTCCGACGCCACCGGCCTGGTCAGCGAGCTGACCCTGGCCGAACTGCAGGACATGAACTTCGGCACCGGCGAGGCCCCGCAGGGCGTGCTGGCCCTGGCCGACCTGATCGAGCTGGTGCTGGACTGGCGCAGCAGGCCGACCAAGCTGTTCATCGAGACCAAGCACCCCGTGCGCTACGGCGCGCTGGTGGAGAACAAGGTGCTCGCCGAACTACAGCGCTTCGGCATCGCCACACCCGCCTCGGCCGATCATTCGCGCGCCGTGGTCATGTCGTTCGCCGCGACCGCGGTCTGGCGCATCCGTCGCGCCGCGCCGCTGCTACCGACTGTGCTGCTCGGCGAGTCCTCGCGTTTCCTCGGTGGCGGCGCCGCGACGACCGTCGGCGCGACCGCGGTCGGCCCCTCGGTGAAAACGCTGCGTGAGCACCCGGAACTGGTGGACAAGGCGGCCGCGGCCGGTCGCGCCACCTACTGCTGGACCGTCGACGAACCCGACGACGTGAAATTGTGCGCCGACCTGGGCGTGAGCTGGGTGGCCACCAACCACCCCGGCCGGACGAAGGCCCTGCTCGCCGGAGTGTGACCTTCCCCTAAACTCCGTGCGTGGGTAAAAGCAAGCGGAACAGTCCGAAGCCCGACAGTAATCGGGCTCAGCGTCTCGCCGAGCGGCGTGCGGCGCAGGAGCAGGCATCTGCGGCCGTGACGCGGCCGTTCGCGGGGCTTGCTGCCGAATGTGATCTGGTGGCGCTGCGGGAGTTCGTGCCGTCGGCGACCGCGACCTTGAAGCTGGCGCCCGGCGTGGCCGCCCAGCGCGAGGTCACCCTGGCGACGGTGCTGCCCGGCGCGGTGGCCGCGCTGGTGCGCGCCGCGGACGAGCCGGTCGGCTTCGTCGGCACGCAGGTGCAGCATCAGGGCGCCGACCCGTCGGCCGATATCGCCGCGGCGATCCTGTGGACCCAGTCCGCCGAGCCCGGCGAGTCGCTGACCGCGGCGGAGTCGGTCGAGGGCGGTCCGCGCCTGGCCGATGTCGTCGACCCGGGCGCTGATCTCGAGCTCACCGTGCACCAGGATTTCGACTGGTGGGTGCCTGAGGGCGTGACCCCCGACCCGCAGGTGGCGGCGACCATCGAGCAGGCCAAGCAGGCGATCATGCCTTCGGCGCGGCTGGATCTGGGCGCGGACGGTATCGGTGCGGCCTGGTGGGTCGACGCGGGCGAGAAGGCGCATGTGCGCTGGGTGCGTCCGGAGGACGAGGACGCCCTGATGCTGGCGCTGGCCAGGGTGCACGCCACCGGTGGCCTGCACATGGGTGAGGGTTCGCGTTTCGCCGGCTCGTTCCGCACGCACGGCCTGCTGGTGCCGGTGTTCGATCTCGATCCCGAACGTCACCCCACCGAGTGGGCAGCGCCTGCCCGGGAATTCGGTGTGCGGCTGGCCGAGGCGCTGGCCTCGGATGCCCCGATGACCAGCGCGGAGCGTCGTTCGCGTGATGGTCTGCGGTCGCGTCAGGTCACCCTGCGCTGAACTAAATGAAATAACCGACTTTCACTCGCTGGGTCGGCTAGGTTCACGCCTACGCCCGCCAAGCGGCGGATGAGGAAAGTCGAGGAGTCATGGAGTTTCTCGGATCGGTAGCCGGTCTCGCGCAGATCTTGATCGGCACCATTCTTGCCAACACGGGTTCGGCCGGCTCCGGCTCCGGCTGGTGAACGCACGACGGATTCGGCTCGCCCGCGCGAGCCGAATCCGGCCGTTTCGCCGCTAGACGCTGCCGCCGGCGACCGAGGGCGCGCCCGAGGCTTCCTTCGGCGTGCTGAGCTCGCGCCACATGAACGCCTCCAGGTCGAACAGGTTCGACCCGGCGCGATCGGCGATATTGAGCAGCGTGGTCATGTGCGCGACCTCTTCGACCTGTTCCTTGAGGAACCACTGCATGAACTGTTCGCCCAGGTAGTCGCCCTCTTCGCGGGCGGTGCTCGCCAGGCGCACGATCTGGTCGGTGACCGTCTTCTCCTGGGCAAGTGCCAGCTCGATCGGCTCGCGCGCGTTCTCGAAGCTCGACTTGGCCGCGTCGATGCCCGCGATATCGACCGCGATATCCCGGTCGACGAAATACTGCACGATCATCATCGCGTGATTTCGCTCTTCGACGGACTGGGCGTAGAACCGCTTCGCCAGCTGCGGCAGGTCGTTGTTGTCGAACCACACAGCGATCGCGATGTACTGGTGCTCGGCGTTGAACTCATGCCGGATCTGATCTTGGAGAAGGCCATGGAATTTACTGCGCGGGGGTTCCGGATGAATCGACATGTTCGTCACATTAGCCCTGGTCACAAGGGGTTGTCATCCAAGTGCAGCCTTATTGAGGACAGTATTCCCTAACCAAGTATTTCCTAATTGAGCATTCCCTAACCGGCGCCGGCCATGCGCGGAGCGGTGGTGTCGACGGTTGTCGAACCGGTCAGTTCGCGACGGATGAATTCCTCGACATCGAACAGATTTCCCTGCCGATCCAGCACCGTCAGCAAAGTGTCCATCTCGGCGACATCGGCGACCTGCTCTTTCAGGAACCATTGCATGAATTGTTCGCCGAGGTAATCATCGGCTTCACGCGCGGCCGCGGCCAGCGCGCTGATCTGCGAAGTGACCGCGCGCTCGCGATCGAGCAGGAAGGCGATGGCCGCCCGCGGAGAATCGAAGTCGGGGCGCACCTCGTCGAGCCCGCCGATCGCCACGCCGATTTCCCGGTCGAGCAGATACCGCACGATGCGCAGGGCATGGCCGCGGTTGTCCGCGGACCTGGCATAGGTCTGCGCGGCCAGTTCGGGTAGGCGTTGCGCGTCGAAGTACACCGCGGCGGCCAGATACTGCTGCGCGGTGGTCAACCCGTGCCGGACCTGGTCACGCAGCAGATGGATGAAGGTACGGTCCTCGGCCATACTTCGACGTTACCGCGTCAGCAGGTCCGCCGGAATCTGCCGATCCTCGGCCAGCGCCTCGAAGAAGTCCGAGGCCTTGGCCTTGTCCCAGAGCAGCACATTGCCCACGTCGGTGTCGTCGAAGCCGCCGATCGGGACACTGGTGGTCACCGTGTCGCCACGCATCGCCCAGCCGAGCGCCGCCAGGCTCCAGATGTGGTCGCCGTCATCGACTTTCAGCGAACCGGCGACACCGGTGGCCATCGGCCACAGCGAGAACGGATTGACCAGGGTGCCCATGCTGGTCGCCTTCTTCAACAGCGCCGACATGAAGATCCGCTGATGGTTCATCCGGTCCACATCGGCGCGCGGGGTGGCGCGGGTGCGCACGAAACCGAGCGCATCGGGGCCGGACAGCCGCTGGCAGCCGGCGGGCAGATCGAGGCCGGCCAGCGGGTCGACGATCGGTTCGTCCAGACACACATCGATACCGCCGAGCGCGTCCACCACACTGGCGAATCCGCCGAAGCCGATCTGCGCGTAGTGGTCGATCCGCACGCCGGTGGCTTGCTCCACGGTCTGCACCAGCAGTTCGGGGCCGCCGAGCGCGAACGAGGCGTTGAGCTTGTCCTTGCCGTAGCCGGGCACATTGACATAGGAGTCGCGCGGCAGGCTCACCATCGTCGTCGGCCCGGAAGACGGGATGTGCACCAGCATGATCGTGTCGGTGCGCTCGGTGCCGTCGATATCGCCGCCGGTCGCGAGCTCCTGCTCCTGCTCGGGCGTCAGATCGCCGCGGCTGTCGGAACCGACCAGCAGCCAGTTGGTGCCGGGGGTGTCGCCGACGCGGTCGCTGTAGGAGGTGAGCGCGGCGATGCGGGTCAGCGAGTTGTCCAGGTGCACGCAACCGGCGATCAACCCGGCCACGACCAGCACCACCAGCACCAGGAACCACCGGAACGGATGACGCCCGCGCCGTCGTCGCGGCGGCTGCGCCTGCCTGCCCGCGTCGACCGGCGGCGGGGTTCGCCGGGGCGGCAGCGAATCGTGGTGCGGGACCGGGCGCTGGGTCGGCGCGTGCCGGACCGGTTCGCGGCGCGGCGGGGGCTGCGCGTGCTTCTGCCTTGGCTTGACGTGCTCGCGCGGCATCTGTGAATAGGCCAGCGGCTGCTCGCCCCGGCCGTCACGGCGCATGACCTGGGTCGGTTCCACGTGCGAGGCAGGCGGCCTGCGGTCCGGTGGCGGGGTGTGCCGCACGGTCTGGCCCTCGTCGGGCAGCGGCCTGCGCTGACGTGGGTCGACGCCACGTCCGGGCGGCGGCAGCGGCGGCCGACCGGGGCGGCCCTGGGGCGGCGGCACCCGGCGCCTGCGTGGATCGTCGCCGTTCATCACCGTGAAACTCTACTGATCGTCGGGAGCACGGGCGGGTTGTCCGCGCTCGGTCTCTACTGGATACCCCGCGCGGGCCCTGACGTTAGCGCGAAACACCGTGATGTTGCCGACTCGCCGCGACACGCCGTTCATGGCAGCCAGGACACGCGTCCACGCAGCACGTTGTAGCCGAGGTAGGCGACCGCGTCGATGAGCGCGTGGGCCAGGATCAGTGGCCACAGCCGGTTGGTTCGTTGCCAGTAGCGGCCGAAGATGATCCCCATCACGATATTGCCCAGGCCGCCGCCGAGGCCCTGGTACAGGTGATAGCTGCCGCGCAGCAGGGCCGAGGCGGCCAGCGCGGAATTGTCCGACCAGCCGAGTTTGCGCAGCCGGGTGAGCAGGTAGGCCACCACCAGTACTTCCTCGGCGACCGAGTTCGCGCACGCCGATGCCACCAGTACCGGCAGCCGCCACCAGTGCTCCGACAGCGAACTCGGCACGATGGTGACGCTCACCCCCAGCGCATGCGCGATCAGATACAGCGCGAGCCCTGGCAAGCCGATGAGCGCGGCCAGCCCGACCCCGGTCAGTACATCGGTGCGCCCGATCCTGGCCAGACCGATCGCGCGCGGCACCAGCCCGCTGCGCCACAGCAGATACAGCCCCAGCGCGGCCCAGGCCAGCAGCCGGGTCACGCCGACGAGCTGGAACAGCAGGTCGAGCAGGGAATTGTCGGAGCGGGAGGCGTTGAGCGCGACCGTGCGTCCGCCGACACCGCCCGGTGCGAGCGCGGAGTCCAGTAGCGACAGTGCCGCGCTGATCCCGCTCAACCCGAAGGTCACCAGCAGGACTACGACGATCTCGACCTGGATCTCGCGGCGGCTGAGCTCGCGGGTCGGCGGTCCTTGGTTCTCCGCTGCGGTGCTCACCGCGCCTGCTCCTTCGCTGTCGTCGGGCCGGCCTCGGGCCGGTCGGCTGCAGCGAAGTCTAGGCAGCGTCAGATCAGATGCGGCGCAGGCCGTTCAGGAACGGGCAGCCGGCCAGGATGCGCACGGCCTTGCTCAGCGATTCGACATCGTCGGCGGGGGTGGCGAAGGGCAGCCGCACGTCGTGGTCGGCGTCGGGGCCCTCGACGCGCAGGGTCAGGCCGTAGCGGTCGATGGCGAGCGGGTGCACCAGGCCGCCGCGCAGGCGGGTCGGCAGGTGCCGCGACAGCTGGGCGACGATATCGGCGTGGTCCTCGGCCATGTGCTGCAGCCAGGCGCTTTCCAGCTGGCAGAAGGGGTCGGCGGTGGCGGCGCGCAGGTCGGCGTGGTCGACGGATTCGGCGCCGGAGGTGTCGGCGAGCACCGCCGAGTTCACCACCAGCCGCAGCAGTGTCGTGGTGTGGCCGACGTCGAGCAGGCCCGGATGCGGGAATTCCTTGGCGATTTCGACCGCGAGCGCGCGCTGGGCCTGGGCAGGCACCTGGCGTACCCAGCCGCGCAGCCAGACCAGGGCCCGCACGGGTTCGCGCAGCGGCAGCGGCGCGTGGTCGGTGAGTTCGAGGACGGCGGAGGTCTCGTTGGCGGTCGCGGCCAGTGCCGCGGCCAGCGAATCGGCCGGCACGGCGATCACCGCGTCGCCGCAGCGGCGCAGGTGGTGCACGGTGGTCGGGACCGGATCGATACCAGGCAGGGCGAGCACCGCGGTCTCCGCGTGCGCACAGGCGCTGCGCACGCGCTCCGCGGTGGTCGGCGCGACGATCGTGGTGGGGCTCGACATGAATTCCTCCGCGAACTGATGATTAGGTAAACCTAAGCTAAGTTACGAAACCGCTCCGCGCAAGAGGACTCCACTGATGAACCCTGACGAAATCCCATCTACGGTGGTCGGATGATGCACGACGACCACGTCGACGACCACGCGACCCCCGCCGAACCCGTCCTGGTCACCCTCTCGACCCCCGCCCGCCGCAGCCTCGTGGCCGGCCTGCTGCGCCCCGCGGGCAGTACCCCCGACCCGGTCGACATCGACATCCCCGACGCCGACCTGGCCGCCTTCCTGGCCGGAATCGCCCACGCCGACCACGGTTTCGTCGCCCGCACCACCAGCGGCCCCCGCGCCGTCGCCATCGTCGCGGGTACCGTCGCCGCCCTCTGCGGCGAAGACATCCCCACCGCCCTCACCACTCCGGACCTGACCTTCCTCAAGTCCCTGAAACCACCCGCCATCGAAGCCACCCGCACGGTCCTGCTCGGCATCGAAACCCCCGCCGAAGCAGACGTCGCCGCCGCGCTGCGAGTGCTGGAGACCTGACCCGCCGACCGCTCAGCATCCTGACCGCTATCGAGCCGCTGAGCCCCCAGGTCGGCGACCAACTCCCGCGACTGAACTTCCGCACTCCAGGTAACCAACGCCACGCCGGAGCTCGCCCCACGGCCCCTTCGGCCGCCGCGCATCCGAGGAGCGGAGCGCTGGACACCTACCCGCCGGCGACACAGCACCCAGCCAGCTATCTATCAGTCGACCCCGTCATCAGTAACCAATTCCCGCGACTGGACACTCGCACCTGAGGCAACCAACGCCACGCCGGAACCCAACCCCCACGGTTTTCGGCCGCCTCGCATCCGAGGGGCGAGACGTAACGGCGCAGCCGGAGTATCGCCCCTCGGATGCGAGGCTTACCAGGCCGAAAACCCGCGGCGCCAGCCGCTAAAATTACACAGTGCCGCGTATTTCTTATTTTGGGCCGTCCGGGACGTTCACGGAGATGGCTCTGGTGAAGTTCGAGGACTCGGGGGCCTTCGACGGGCCGGTCGAGCGGGTCGCCGCGCCGAGTCAGGGGGCGGCGCTGGATCTGATCCGGACCGGTGCGGTCGACGGTGCCGTGGTGCCGATCGAGAGTTCGGTGGAGGGGTCGATCCCGGCCACCCTGGACTCGCTGGCTATCGGCCCGCGTCTGCAGATCATCGCCGAGACCGAGCTGGAAGTGAGTTTCACGATTCTGGCGCGGCCGGGATGCGCGCTGGAGCAGGTCCGCACGCTGGCCGCCTACCCGGTGGCGGCGGCGCAGGTGCGTGAGTGGGTGGCGCGGCACCTGCCGCACGCGCAGTCCTATATCTCGGCCTCCAACGCGGCCGCCGCCGAGGATGTGGCCGCGGGTACGGCCGACGCGGCGGTGTCGACGGCGCTGGCGGGCGAGCGGCTCGGCTTGGTCGCGCTGGCCACGGGCGTGGCCGACCACGATCAGGCGATCACCCGGTTCGTGCTGGTCACGGCCCCCGGCGTCGCACCGCAGGCGACCGGCGCCGACCGCACCTCGATCGTGCTCGAACTGCCCAACGAGCCCGGCTCACTCATGCGCGCGTTCGCCGAATTCGCCACCCGCGGCGTGGATCTCACCCGTATCGAATCCCGGCCCACCCGCACCGGCATGGGCACCTATCGGTTCTACCTCGACTGCGTCGGACACCTCGACGACCCGGCGGTCGCCGAGACGCTCAAGGCATTGCATCGCACCGCGAAGATCCGGTTCCTCGGCTCCTGGCCGGCTACCGCGGCCCTCGGATCACCGCCCCCGTCGGACGAACCTGCCGCAGAATGGTTGACGCAGTTGCGAAAGGGGGTCGCCGACCTATGACCACACGCTCGAAGCTGGTGCTGGTGCGCCACGGCGAGACGGAGGGCAATGTCGCCCGCATTCTCGACACCCAGGTGCCCGGCCTGCCGCTGACCGAGCGCGGGGTGGCACAGGCGAAGGCGTTCGGTGCTGGTCTGCTGCACCCGCCGCAGGTGCTGGTGTCCTCGGACGCGTTGCGCGCCAGGCAGACCGCCGGCCACATCGAAGCGGCGACCGGAACCATCGCGCAGGTGCTCGACGGGCTCTTCGAGGTGCAGGTCGGCGAATTGCACGGCCGCTCCGATCCCGAGGCGCACGCGATGTTCCAGCGGATCTATCGCGGCTGGCATCTCGGCGAGCTCGATGCCCGAGCCCCCGGTGGTGAATCGGGCCGTGACGTGCTCGCCCGGATCCTGCCGGTGCTGGCCGGGCTGCGCGAGGAATTCCTGAGCGGCGCGGACGAGGGCGATGTGCTGGTGGTGAACCACGGCGCCGCCATGCGCCTGGTCGGCAAGGCGTTGGCCGGGGTGGCGCCGCCGTTCACGACGAACAACCACCTCGACAACACCGAGACCATCGAGCTTCTGCCCACCGACGACGGCGGCTGGGAATGCCTGCGCTGGGGCAGGTTCACCCCGCCGTTCACCGTGCAGGCCGAGCCGTCCGCCGACGACCCGATGGGCTGATGTTCAGTTCTCCGCCGACGCGACCTTGAATTCGGCTCGCACGGGCAGCGATTCGATCAGATCGGCGACCGCGGTGCGCAGCCGCGCCGCGGAGCCGGTGGCGATCGACGACCACTTCACGCCGTCGTCAGCCACGCTGGCGGTGATGATGAAACGGCCTGCGCGCGTGTTGAACACGGCGATGTGGTTGTCCTGGATATCGCGGGTGCCGTCACCGTAGGCCACGCCGACGATTTCGGCGTAGGAGTGGATCTCCACCAGCGCCGAAGCCAGCGTCTGGGCGTCGGTGGCCGGGTTGCCGACCTTGGTCAGCCGCTCGGTGGTGGCCGCGACATCACCGGTGTCGGCGAAGATCGGCGCGAGTTCCTCGGTGGGGGCGTTGAGCCCGTACAGCTCGAGTGCCTCGGTCTGCCCGAGCGCGTGCGCAACCGCGCCGGGCAGATCGAGACCGGCATCATCGACGACATAGGAATCCGGCCCGCGCAGGGCGACGACCGCGCGGTCGTCGCCCTGCGCCAGACAGAATCGATTCACCTGGCCGGCGACCACCCACCGCAGCGCGATGATCCACTGCGGCCGGTTGAGCACCCGAAGGCGCTCGGCGAGTTCGGGTGCGACCGTGTCACCGAACAGCAGTTCGCGTTCGGTGAGCACGGCTTGCGCGACCTTCATGGCCGCGTCGTGCGCGGCCACGTTGTCGTAGCGCCCCAGCGCATCGAGGACGACAGGCATCTCGTCGAACTGCAGCTGCTCCAGGAGGAACTGCATCTCATCGAGCGAGAGCACGACGGCCTCGAGCAGCGATCCCCCGCTGCCCCCGCCCAGGACCGTCACTTGGCCGATCCGGCGAGGTCGGCGCCGATCACGCCCTCGGCGACATGGCGGCCGTCGGTGAACTCGTCGGAGCGGCCGTAGTCGATGGCGTCGTGCTCGTCGTCCTCTTCGCCCTTGGCGCCACGGCCGAGCAGCGGGTTGGCGCCGTGCCCGGTGTTGTTGCGGGCGGGGGCGGCCTCGACGCGGTTGACGACCGATTCCGAGACCGGAGCGGCCGCGGGCGTGCTGGCCGCCGGAGCGCCCCAGCCTTCGGGCAGCTTCAGCTGACCCGGCGCGAAGGTGGCGCCACCGCCGCCGAGCCCGGCCGACACGGTCGTCAGACCGCCCGCGGCACCCGTCGCGACCGGAGCCGACATGACCGGCGCCGCCGACGCGGGCACGGTGCCGCCGGTGGCCGCCGAGATCACCGAGGCGCCGATATTGCCCGCGGTGCCGACACCGCCGGACACGACGCTGCCCGCGACATTGGCCGCCTGGGTGACCGCGCTGGCCACACCCGGATTGGAGACCAGGGCCTGGGCCGCGCCGAGCGCCGCCGAGATCGGGTCGCCACCGAAATCGCCCTGGGTGGTCGTCCCGGCGCCGCTGGCGATCTGCGGCGGCATGGAGAACTCGCCCGGCGTGGTGACCGTGGCGGTGGTGGCGGCCTCGTAGGTCTCCATCACCAGCGCGGCGCGGATGTCCATGGCGTGGCGCGCGACCTCGGCCACCTCGAAGGCGCCGGTGGTGACGCCGACCGGGTTGGTCGAGGCGGCGACCGCCGCGTTGGTGGCCGCGATCTCGGGCAGGCTCGGCATCGCCAGCGAGGCCACGGTGTAGGCGGTGGCGTTGGCGGTGGCCTTGGCGCTCATGATCCCCGCCATCGCGGTCTGCTGCCCGGTCCAGGCGAGGAACGGCGCGAGACGGCCGAGCACGGCCAGGCCGTTGACGCCTTGCAACCCGACCCCGACCTCGGCGATCACGCGGGTGATCGTGAGGGTGGCGTCACCCCAGGCCGCGGCCAGCGTGCCCCACGAGGTGGCCGCGGCGGTGATCGGGACGGCGTGCGCGCCCGCGTTGAGGGTGGTCGAGTTGACTTCGGCCATCCGCGGCAGCCAGAAGACGCCGGTGATACCTGCGGTCATGGTTGTTTTCTCCCCTGAGTGTTGATCGTCGACGGATCGAGTGCGGCTACACCTGGACGGCGTCGATGCCGGCCGCGCGGACCACGTCTTCGCCGATGTGGGTGGTCAGCTGCGAGCGCAAGGTCGCGGCCGCGTGGTGCAGCTCGAGAATGCCCTGCGCGATAGCGCCGTCGTGAGTGCCCGCCGCACGGTTGAAGTGCGAGGCGGCCAGCAGTGACACCTCTTCGGCTCCGGACGGGAGCACATGGGTGGTAGGCCCGGCCAAGCCGGCGGCGACAGCGAGCCGCTCGGCGAGCAGATCGAGCTCGGTGGCAGCGGCGAGGACGATTTCAGGTGCGACGAGGATGTGTCCGACCATGACCCGACTCCTTCTGGTGGCGACTAACGGGAACCACGAGAATTCCCCCTACGAGTGATTGGACGCGAGAGCGGGCCGTTCGGTTCCATCGATTCCCCACCCACTTTCACTAACCCCATCCCAACTCATGCAACCGGTCGTCGTCAATCCCGAAATAGTGTGCAATTTCATGGATCACGGTGATCGCGACTTCCTCGATCACCTCGTCGTCGGTGGCGCAGGTATCGAGAATAGCCTCTCGATAGATGGTTACGGTATCCGGCAGCGAACCCGCGTAGTAGCTGTCCCGCTCAGTGAGCGCGATCCCGTGGTAGAGCCCGAGCAGCGACGGCTCCTCGTCGTTGCGGTCTTCCACCAGCACCACCACGTTGTCGATGGCCTCGGTCAGCTCGGGCGGGATCAGGTCGAGCGCGTCGCTGACCAGCTCTTCGAACCGTTCCGCGGTCATCCGCGCCGGCTGGGTCACCGGGGCTGCGGCTGCGGCGGCAGCGGTGCGGCGCCGGGCAGCGGCGCCGGGGTGGAACGGCCGGTGTTGGGCGGCGGCACCGGGGCCTGACCGTCGATCAGGATCTCCCCGCGCGCCGATCCGACGATCGGCGCGAAACCCTCACGGTCGACACCCTTTCCGAGCCAGCAGTTCAATTTGTGACTGCCCGCGAGCCAACTGGTCGGTTCGAGAACATCGAAGAACATCGTCAGCGTCTTGTTGCGGATGGCGTCCGGGCTGCCCAGGTACTCCGTCGAGAGCCGGTTGCATTCGGTCTCCACGTACTTGTCCTGCTCGGCCTCCGAGGGCGGCCCGCCGGTGAAGTTCGCGGCCAGATCGACCGTGCCGACGATCTCCACCGCGTGCGGCTGCGCGCAGTCGACCGGGTCGGTCGGCAGGTTCTGGCTGATGCCCAGGCAGGTGCCCACCTCGTGGATCTTGGACTGGTCGCCCTCGGTGATGCTGCCGGTCGAGGGCGGGCTGGTGGTCGTCGCGGCCACCTGCACGCCGCAGCGCAGCGTCCGGTCGCCCTGCTGCCAGCCCGCCGGACTCGGCGACATCACGTTCACCGTGTACTTGCCGCGCGCGTCGAAACGCCCGCCCAGGTAGCGCTGCACCGCCGCGACGCAGTGCTCGTCCCTGAGCTCGGTCATCCGCAGCGAATCCGGATGCCGGGTGCCCTCGCCGAACTCACGGCCCGGGTAGGCGCTCAGATCGATCACCCCGGCGACCTCGAACAGGTGCTCGTCGGCGCAGTTCACCTTCACCAGGTCGCTGCGGTCGGCCTCGGTCCAGCTCAGGCAGTCGCCGGCGTTGGCGCTGCTGAACTCCTTGTCGCGGACCACCGGCGCGGCGCCCGGCTGGTGGGCTTCGACCTTGTCGCTGTCGAAACCGGTGACGGTCATGGTGACCAGCGCGGCGATCACCGCGCCGAGGGCGCCGATCAGCAGACCCCAGCGCAGCTTGTTCGCTGACAGGTGCAGCGAACGGGAGCCGGCGGGTTTCGGTGCTGGGTGACTCTGCTTCTTCGACATCGGGGTCCATCATGGCAGCGCGCCCGCGGCTGTGCCACGACCTGTGCCGGAGACGCGCGCGAACGCGCCTCCGGCCGGGGGAACTACCCGCGCAGAGCTGAGGCGAAGATGCCGGGCAGGTGGCGGAGCTTGCCGTCGCCGTAGAAGGCGGTGAGCTTCTGCCCGGTACCGGTGCCGGTCTTGTTGTTGATGAACCACGGCGGCTTGGGGGTGGTGCTGAGTTCGCCGCCGAGCAGCGAGCGCGGGGCCGGGCGGAACGGGCCGCGCACCACCGTGCGCTCCACATCGTCGAGCAGGAAGGCGTTGTGGACGACGCCGATGCCGCTCTGGATGTCGTCGATGGTGTGGCCGGGGTAGGCGCCCCAGGTGGCGCGCGGGGTCAGGAAGGCCAGGGCGGTCCAGGCGTTGAGGGCGACGGTGCCGTAGCGCAGGTTCTCGATCGCGGTGTCCAGGGCGGCGCCGAGGGATTTGATGGTGGCCGGGTCGGCGATGAGGTTGGCGCCGAGGGTGCCCATCAGTTCGTCGTTGGCGAAATCCACCGCGTTGCCGAGGAATTCGGTGCCGGTGCCGGGGAGTTCGACGACGCCGAGCACGGGGGAGAAGTACTCGGTGCGCAGCAGCGGGGTGTCGCCGGCGGGGAGGTTCTCGGCCAGGACGCGGCCGTTCGGGCGGGCGGCGCCGGGGTAGGTCTCCAGCGCGCTCGCGACGCGGTTGTCGCTGCCGGGGTAGTAGGCGGTGCGGACGGGCGCGGCGTCGATGGCGGCGCGCAGTTCGGTGAGGAACTGCTGCTTGAGCGGCCAGTCGGCGGCCAGCACGACGGTCTGGGCGGCCACGCAGTTGTAGCCGCCGTTGTGCAGGCGCATCGTCGCCACGTGCTCGGCCTGGAACTTCAGATCGGCCGGCGACCACTCGCCGGGCACCACGATGACGGGCGCGACACCGCCGAGCTCACTGGTGATCGGCTTGTCCAGCGCGGGTGTCCCGGCCGCCTTGCGCTGCGCGCCCTCCTCGCCCGCGCCCCACACGATCGCGTCGTGGGTCGGCGCGCCGCCGGTCATGTGCACGTGCGCGACCTGCGGATGATTCACCAGGTACCCGCCCTCGGCGGCGCCGCCGGTGAGGATGCGGATCAGGCCGAGCGCGATGTAGGGCGCGAAGATCGTCTGGAACACCGGCAGCAGCGGGTCGGTGATCGGGTTCAGTTTGAGCGCGACGACCCGGTTGTTGGCGTAGAGCTCGTAGAGCGCGTCCAGCGGCGCGATGGACATGATGTTGCCCGCGCCGAGCACCGCCCCGACCCCGTTGGTCGCGGCCGGCTCGAGCTGGGCCAGCCCGGCCTTGCGCCGCGCGGTCGCCGCGTCGACGCCGGGGCGCAGCCAGACATCGGCGGAGAAGCCGCTGAGCAGCAGTTTGTCGTAGATGCCGTGCGGCAGCGCGGGGACCGAGAGGCGGCCGCCGGGCGCGGGCTCGAGGTCGACACCGTCGAGCGGGCTGCGGCCCTGCTCGAGCGCGGCGATCGACTCGCTCAGCGCCTTGGCCCCGGCGAGCATCGTCATCGGGCCCGACATCCACTCCTCACCGAGCAGCGGACTGTCGGCGTCGAGCTTCTTGACGGTGCGCGCGGCGTTCACCCACGCCTGCGCTTCGCGGGCGGTGAGCTCGTGCAACTCGTCGAGCAGTTCGCGGCGGCGGCGCAAGCTGGTCGCGGCCCAGGTCTTTTCCCCCTGTGTGAGGTCGGCGAGTGCGGTATCGATGACTGCGGTGTCGAAAGAAGTACTCACACCCCAACTATGCCCCTGTTCGCGCTGCTCGGCAGCCGCTACTAGGCTGTTTTCTCATGATCGACCTCCGATTCGTGCGCGAGAACCCGGAAGCCGTCCGCGACTCGCAGCGCGCCCGCGGGGAGGACCCCGCCCTCGTCGACGCGCTGCTGGAAGCCGACGCCGCGCGCCGGGCCGCCGTGGCGACGGCCGACTCCCTGCGCGCCGAGCACAAGGCGATGGGCAAGGTGATCGGCAAGGCGAGCAAGGAGGAGCGCCCGGCCCTGCTGGCCGCCGCCACCGACATGTCGGCCAAGGTCAAGGAGGCCGAGGCCGCCCAGCACGCGGCCGACGCCGATCTCGACGCCGCGCACCGCGCGCTGTCGAACGTGGTGCAGGAGGGTGCCCCGGCCGGCGGCGAGGACGACTACATCGTGCTCGAGACCGTCGGCACCGCGCCGGAGTTCGACTTCGAGCCGAAGGATCACCTCGAGCTCGGCGAGTCGCTGGGCCTGATTGATATGGAGCGCGGCGCCAAGGTGTCGGGCTCGCGGTTCTACTTCCTGACCGGCTACGGCGCGCTGCTGCAACTGGGTCTGTTGCAGCTGGCCGCGCAGAAGGCGGTCGCCAACGGGTTCACCATGATGATCCCGCCGGTCCTGGTGCGCCCGGAGATCATGGCGGGCACCGGTTTCCTCGGCCAGCATTCGGCCGAGGTCTACCACCTCGAGGACGACGATCTCTACCTCGTCGGCACCTCGGAGGTGCCGCTGGCCGGCTACCACGCCGAGGAGATCCTCGACCTGAGCGCGGGCCCCAAGCGGTACGCGGGCTGGTCGTCGTGTTTCCGCCGCGAAGCCGGCAGCTACGGCAAGGACACCCGCGGCATCATCCGCGTGCACCAGTTCGACAAGGTGGAGATGTTCGTCTACACCACCCCCGACCAGGCCGATGCCGAGCATCAGCGGTTGCTGGCGTGGGAACGCGAGATGCTGGCCGCCATCGACGTGCCCTACCGGGTGATCGATACCGCCGCGGGCGACCTGGGCAGCTCGGCGGCGCGCAAGTTCGACTGCGAGGCCTGGGTGCCGACCCAGCAGACCTACCGCGAGCTGTCGTCCACCTCGAACTGCACCACCTTCCAGGCCCGCAGGCTTTCGGTGCGCTACCGCGACGAGAACGGGAAACCGCAGATCGCGGCGACCCTGAACGGCACGCTGGCGACCACCCGCTGGATCGTGGCGATCCTGGAGAACCATCAGCAGGCCGACGGTTCGGTGCGGGTTCCGGCGGCGCTGGTGCCGTTCGTCGGCACCGAAGTACTCCGACCGTAGACCCCTTCACTGTTTGCCGGGTGGGCATTTGTAGCATGTGGCAAACGACCTGACCCGACAACATCTAGGCTGGTGCTCGTGCGAGGAATCGGGGCGCGCGGCGATACCCGAACCCGGGTGCGGGCGGCATCGGCGTTGGCGACGGCAAAGGTCATGGCCAGGACAACGGGGGCGTTCTACGTCCTCGGCGGTGTCCTCGGCCTGTCGATCACCGCGATCGCACCGGGCAACGACCCCAGCGGCCGCGTCCTGGTCGGCACCGCCGCCGCGGTCGCGCTGGTCCTCGGGCTGACGTTGCTGGTGTGGGGCCCGCGCATGCCGCACGCCCTGCACCACGCCTACCTCGCCACCGCGACCGTGCTGGTCACCATCGCGGTGCACTCCTTCCCCAACCTGGTCGGTGGCATCACGCTGGCCTCGTTCTACGTCTTCGTCGCCTGCGACGCCGCGCTGTTCTTCGCCTGGCCGTTCGCCGCCGCGCACATCGGTTTCGCGATGGCGCTGTGCCTGTGGGTGCTGCCCGATCGCGGTCTGCCCTGGTGGTCGGGCCTGATCCCGGCCGGTGTCACCTTCGGCGCGGGCGTGGTCGTCGGCATTCTCACCAGGATGGCCTCCGACGCCGATATCGACGTGCTCACCGGTTTGCTGAACCGGCGTGGTTTCGAGAAGCAGCTCAATCCGGCGATCGACGCGGCCGGGCGCGGCGGGCACGGCCTGTCGCTGGTGCTGGTCGACCTGGACCGCTTCCAGAAGATCAACGACCACCTCGGCCACCGGGCCGGCGACGCGGTACTGCAGCGGGTCGCCGACACCTGGCTCGACCTGCTCGCCCCCGATCAGGTGCTGGCTCGCTTCGGCGGCGACGTGTTCGCCCTGCTGCTGCCCGGCACTACCGAACAGGCCGCGATCCTGCTCACCGAACAGCTGCGTGCCGCGGTGACCATGGGCTGCTCGGCCGGTGTCACCTCCTGGCAGCCGGGCGAATCGGGATCGCTGCTGATCAGCCGCGCCGACGTCGGCCTGTACCGGGCCAAGCAGGCAGGCCGCAACCGGACGGTGCTGGAATCCTCGCGGCAGTTACCGCTGGCGGTCGAACTGCGCGAGGCGATCGACCGCGGCGCGCTCGACGTGCACTACCAGCCGATCGTCAGCCTCACCGAGGACGGCGGCCAGGCGGTCGGGGTCGAGGCGCTGCTGCGCTGGTCGTCCAACGCCCAGCCCGAGGTCACCACCGAGGGCCTGATCCGCGTCGCCGAGGAATACGACCTCATCTCCGACCTGGACGAACTGGTCCTGCGCCGCGCCTGCGCCGACGCCGCCCGCCTGCAAGAAAGCTTCGCCTCGCTTGACCTGACCCTCAACGTCAATGTCTCGGGCCTGGAACTGGCCGAGACCGACTACGCCGAGCGGGTCGCGACCATCCTGTCCGATACCGGCTGGCCCGCCGACCAGCTCGTTCTCGAGGTCACCGAAAGCGAACTGGCCGCCGAATCCCAGACCGCGATCGCCAACCTGCACACCCTGCGCGACCGGGGCGTCCGCATCGCCATCGACGACTTCGGCACCGGCTACTCCTCGCTGAGCCGCCTGGCCACCATCCCCAGCGACATCCTCAAGGTCGACCAGTCCTTCGTCGCCGCAATCCGCTCCGACTCACCCGCCCCGCCCCTGCTCGGCGTCATCGCCGCACTCAGCAAGTCACTGGACCTCCAGGTCATCGCCGAGGGCGTGGAAACCGAATACCAGGCCGCGGTCCTCACCGAACTCGGCTTCGCCCTGGCCCAGGGCTACCACTACAGCGACTCCCACCCGGTCTCGGAACTGATCAACGACCTCAACGACGGCAACCCCCATGCGGGCACCTCCGACGACGATTCGCTGTCGGCCAGCGGCTGGATCCCACTCGGGTAAAAGCGCTTGACGGGCCGCGGGCGCCCGGCGAACCATGGTCCGCATGAGCATGCTGGTCTACGACTGTTGATCCCGGCTCGTCCGCCGATGCGCCGCGGTGGTCACGCGCTTGGCCGCTGACCCGGTCGATGTCCGCGGCCTCACAGTGCGCGCGGTGCTTTTCCGGGGCACTCGCGACCTGCTGCCGATCTATGCCCTCTATGGTGTGCTCTTCGCTGATCATGGGCTGAGTACCGCCCAGATCTCCCTGCTGCTGGCCATGTGGTCGGTGACGGCGTTCGTGTTGGAGGTGCCGTCCGGGGCCTGGGCCGACACCGTCTCGCGTCGTGCCCTGCTCATCGCGAGCTGCCTGCTTCAGGGCACGTGCTTCGCGCTGTGGATGATCGCGCCCTCCTTCGCCGGCTTCGCCCTGGGGTTCGTGGTGTGGGGGATCGCCGGGGCGCTGGAATCGGGCACTTTCGAGGCGCTGATTTACGACGACCTGGTTGCTCGTGACGCGCCGGGGGCCTACGCCTCGATCATGGGCTGGTCGCGTGGCGCGCAGGAGTCCACGGTGCTGGTTGCGATCCTGGCGGCCGCGCCGTTGTACGCGCTGGGCGGATATGCGCTGGTCGGCTGGGTCAGTGTCGGCATCGCACTGCTGCACACCGGCACCGCACTACTCCTTCCACGGCCCCCGGTCGCCATCTCGGCCGCCGCCGTCGACGACCTCGACGACTCGCCACCCACCCCCGACCGTCTCGGCCCGCACGCCATGCCCACACCCCCACCAGCCCGGTATCTGACGATGCTGCGGACCGGTCTCGATGAGGCATTTCGCGTGCGCCGCGTCCGTCGGGGTGTGCTGCTCGGTGCTCTGCTCTACGGTGTCACCGCCTTCGACGAGTACTTCGGTCTGCTCGCCGTCTCCGGTGGGGCGTCGACCAGCATGTCGGCCTTGCTGATCGGCGTGACAGTGGTCGGTTCGCTGGTGGGTTCGCTGCTGGCCGGGCGTACCGAATCCGTGTCCTCGCGGGTGCTCGCGGCCGCGTTGTTCGTCGCCGGTCTGCTGTTCGTCGCGGGGGCGCTGGCGGTCGGTCTCGGCGGTACGGCCATGCTCTGGCTCGGCTTCGTCGCCATCGGGATCGCCTACGGTATCGACTTCAACGCCGAGGTCATCGCCGGCGCCCGCCTCCAGGACGCCATCGCAGGCCCAGCCCGCGCCACCGTCACCTCGGTCTCCGGTCTCCTGTCCGAGATCGTCGCCCTCGGCGTCTTCGCCTTCGTCGCCCTCGCCACCCAGTGGCTTGCCATGTCCACCACCATCGCCCTGCTCGGCCTGGTCATCCTCATCAGCGCCGCCCTCACCCCCACCTGGCTCCCACCCCGCCGAACCGGCTGACCCCCGAACCATCCGGCATTTTCGTGCAATTCGTGTCGCCGCAGTCAGAAAACTGATCGAAGCGGCGCGAATTGCACGAAAATGCCGGTTCGGCGCGACAACGAGGGAAGGCAACGCGCTGGCATGCTCGGGGAGGCGGGTGGAATCGGTCGGTGCGGAAGGACGGTGTCGGGTGGGCGGGCGTGGGGTGGGGGTGCTGTTCGGGTTCGCGATCGGGGCGGGGGTTGCTGTGCAGGGGCGGATCAATGGTGCGCTCGGGGCGCGGCTGGGGGACGGGGTTGCTGCGGCGGCAATCAGTTTCGGGACCGGGCTGGTGGCGCTGGTGATCGCGTTCGGGTGTAGTCCGGCGCTGCGTCGTGGCCTCGGCGAGGTCCGGCGGGCGGTGGCGCTGGGTGGGTTGCGGCCATGGCAGTTGCTGGGTGGGTTGTGTGGGGCGTTCTTCGTCGCGAGTCAGGGCCTCACCATCGCCAGCATCGGCGTCACGGCGTTCACGGTGGCCGTGGTCGCCGGACAACTGCTGAGCAGTCTGCTCGTCGACCGGCTCGGCTTGGCACCCAACGGCCGCACCGCGATCACGCCGGGACGCGTCGTCGCCGCCGGGCTCGCCATCGGCGGGGTGCTGCTTTCGGCGGGTGGCAAGTCGATTCCGGCGCCCGCGGCCACCGGGATTCCCGATGTCCCGGCTCTGCTGGTGGTGCTGCCCGCCCTCGCCGGCATCGGCTTGGCCTGGCAGCAGGCGGTCAACGGCCGGGTCGGCGCGGTCGGTGGTCCCTTCGCCGCGACCTTGATCAACTTCGCCGTCGGCCTGGTCGCGTTGCTGGCCGTCACTCTCGCCGCCGCCGGCCTGCCCGACCGGTTCCCGACCGAGCCGTGGCTGTATCTCGGTGGGCTGATCGGCGTCGCGTTCATCGCCCTCGCGGCGGTCGCGGTCGGGCTGATCGGGGTACTACTGCTCGGCCTGACCTCGGTGGCGGGCCAGCTGGTCGCGGCGGTGGCGCTGGATGCCGCGGAGGGGAAACTCGCCCCGGCGACGGCCCTGAGCTGCCTCATCGTGCTGATCGCGGTGTTCGTCGCGAGCCGGACCGGACGGTGATTTGTCTTGTTTCACGCGAAACATCGCCGCCCGCACCCTGACCCGGCCCGCCGCCGGTGAAGTGTTAGGTTGCTGGCGAAACACCGGAAGTGTGGGGGAGTTACCGCGATGATCGAGCCGCTGTCGCCTGAGGAATCACCGGTGATCGGCCGCTACCGGATTCGCGGTGTGCTCGGTGCGGGTGGGATGGGCCGGGTGGTGCTGGCGACCGGCCCGGACGGACGTTTCCTCGCGATCAAGCAGATCCACGCGCATCTGCTCGACGACCGGGAGTTCCGTGCGCGGTTCGAACGCGAGGTCGCGATCTCGGCGCGGGTGTCGGGCGCGTTCACCGCCGCCGTCGTGGATTTCGACACCACCGTCGAATCACCCTGGCTGGCTTCGGTATTCATCGCGGGCGTGCCGCTCGACCGCGCGGTGCGCGAGCTGGGCCCACTGCCGGTGCCCGCCCTGCGCACGCTCGCCTCCGGCATGGCTTCGGCACTGCACTCGATTCACAGTGCCGGTCTGATCCATCGGGATCTCAAGCCCGCCAATGTGATTCTCGCCGCCGACGGCCCGCGCGTGATCGACTTCGGTATCGCCCAGGCGGCCGGTGTCGGTCACGTCCCGCTCACCGAGGTCGGCGCGGTGGTCGGCTCGCCCGCGTACATGTCGCCGGAGCAGGCCAACAGCGCCCCGGTCACCCCGGCCAGCGATGTCTTCTCCCTCGGCTCGCTGCTGTGCATGGCCGCCACGGGAAAGAGCCCGTTCGCCGCCTCCTCGGCGCCCTACACCCTGTTCAATATCGTGCACAGCGAACCGCAACTCGACGAGGTACCCCCACCGCTGCGCGAGCTGATCGCCGGTTGCCTGCGAAAAGACCCGCAGGCCAGGCCGACTCCGGCCCAGATCCTCGACTACCTCGGCGTGCTCCCGGTGCAGCCGCGGCCGTGGCCGACGCAGGTCCATGCCGAAATCGCCCAGCAGACCAGGAATCTGGCGGCACTCAACTCCGATCCCGAAGCCACCCAGATCATTCCGGCGGAACTGCCGATTCTCCGGCCGGGTCCGCCGGCGGCCCCCGTCGCGAAAAAGCGCACCGCACTCCGGATCGGCCTCGCCGCCGTGGTCGCGGTGCTGCTCGCCACCGGACTCACCGCCGTGGTGTTGCGTGGCGGCGACGACCCCGCACCGCCCGCGATCGCGACCGCGACCCTGCCCGGCCTGGACCAAGTGCGCGGTGTCGACGCGTGCGCCTGGCTGCGCGAATCACTGGGCGACACCCTGCCCGTCGATACCGCGACGACGGTCGGTGACTGGCGCTGGCAGACCACCTCGAGCTGGGGCTGTGACGGCAGCTACGGCGGCGCCCGCCTGGCCGTCGAAATCGGCGCAGCCGTCGACGGATTCGACGAGTCGCAGGTCGTCAACGGCTATGCCGTCGCCCGGCGCGGCGCGGACTGCGCCTTCGCCGTCGAAGGCGGTACCCCGGAACAGCCGTGGGGCATCACGGTCGACACCTTCACCCGCGAGGACTGCGCCCTGGCCGAATTCACCGTCGACCGGCTCACCGCCGCGATCGGTCGCCTGGCACAGGACCCAGCCGCGCTTTCCTCGCTGTCCTCGGTGGATCCCTGTTCCCTACTGGACAATTCGGAGCTCGGCACCGCCGTCGCGAAGTCGGCGCATCAGTGCGAATGGGCGGGCGAGACCATCGTGCGGATAACGCTGTCGCAGCCACAGAAGCGGCCGACCTCGGTGGAGGAATCGACGATCGACATCGGCGAGGGTGTTTTCGTCCAGGAAACCAGGGCTTCCCTGATGGAGGCCGGCCAGTGCCGCCGCACGTACCGGTTCCGCACGATCTCCGACACGCTCAACGAAACCATGGAGGTGCTCGTCACCGGCAAGATGTCGACCTCCCAACAGCTGTGCGCGATCGCCGATCCACTCGTCCGGCAAGCGGTGCGCCGGTTGCCCGCGCGGTAGCGACAAGCGAATGCGCAGCTGATAGGTTCACCGCAGAGTCCTGCAGGGGCCGGCGCCGCGCCGGTGGGAGGGAAAGTTCGTGCGTTACCCGTTGCGCTGTCTCGCGGTGTTGTCATCGCTGGTGGTGCTCGCCGCGGGCTGTGGCGACGAGCCGATCACGCCCGATCACGGTGACTATTCCCTGACCCCGATTCCGGGTGATTTCGACGCTGGACCGAGTCGCGTGCGTGGCTCGCTGGTCGAGTCGGTGCGCATCGGTGAGCGGCTGGCCTTCGCCGAGAACATCGACCCCGAGCTGACCGCGGGCAATGGTGGTGGCGTCGTGGTCGGCGTGTCGGGTGTCGATGATCTGCTCTCCGGTGTGCAGCGGACGGCTCTGCAACCATTCGACGTGCTGGCCGGTTTCGGCGCGATCGGGGGCAACGGCCACTCCGACGACGAGCAGAAGGAAAAACTCGTCTCGATCACCGTCCTGTCGCTGCCGAATCCGGAACAGGCCGACGCCGCCGCCCGCGCGATGGCGGCCGCCGACTTCGCCGAGAACACGCTGAACGCGCCACTGGTTCTCCCCGATTTCCCTGCGGCGCTGAGTCATTGGCGTCCTGGCATACCGACCGCCGGTAGCTGGCTGGTGTGGCAGAACCTGGTGATCCGGGTGTTCGTGAAGGTGATCGATGCGCGGCCCGAAGTCCTGACCGACCTGCTCACCCGCACCTACCGCGCCCAGCTGGCCCGGCTCGACGGCTTCGTACCGACGCCCGCCGCCGAGATCGACAACCTGAAACTCGACAACGATCAGCTGCTGACCCGTGTGGTGAAAACCGGCGAATACTGGCCGGACCGATGGGAATTCGCGATCTACGGTCCACGGGCCTACGCGCTGCTGCTCGACAAGCCCTCGGTGCGCCTGCGTGAACTCGAGGCGGCCGGGATCGACGCGGTCGCGGTGGCGCACAACAAGTTCCTGCACCGAGCCGCCGACGCCCAGGCGGGGCGAATGTACGCCGAGACCTTGAACCAGATGCTGCTGGCCCGCGACAACATTCCGCTCTCGCCTCTTCCCGGCGTAGTGGGCGTCTCCTGCTATCGGGCGGCCCGGCCGGATCCGACCAACACCGGCGCCCGGCGGTTCTCCTGCGTAGTGCAGCACAACGAGTTCGTCGTCCAGCTGTACAGCAATCAGGAATCCGATGCGCGTCAGCAGGCGGTCGCGCAGTACGCACTGCTCGGTGGGCAGTGGTGAGTACGAGAGGCGGGGCGATGCGACCGCTGTCCGCGCAGGATCCGGTGCAGCTGGGTCGTTATCGGCTGCTGGCCCTGATCGGCCGTGGTGGCATGGGGCAGGTGCTGCTCGGCCAGGGTCCCGACGGGCGCTTGGTGGCGGTCAAGCAGATTCATCGCCAGTTCACCGGTAATCCCGAGTTCCGGGCCAGGTTCCGTCGTGAGGTGCTCGCCACCAAGCAGGTCACCGGCGCGTACACCGCAGGCGTCGTCGACCACGACGCGGAGGCCGAGACGCCGTGGCTGGCCTCGGAGTACATCGCCGGCCCGGCGCTACAGGACATGGTCACCGAGTTCGGCCGTTTGACGGTGAGCGGGCTCAAGCTGCTGGCGACCGGGTTGGCGATGGCGTTGCTGGAGATCCATCGCACCGGTCTGGTGCACCGCGATCTCAAGCCGAGCAATGTGCTGCTCACCAATGACGGACCCCGGGTGATCGATTTCGGTATCGCCCGCGCGCTCGAGGACGACCTCGCCCTCACCGCGACCGGCACCGTCCTCGGCTCACCCGCCTACATGTCGCCCGAGCAGGCGCAATGCCGCCCACTCACCGCCGCCTCCGACGTGTTCGCCGTCGGGGCGATCCTGGCGATGGCGGCCACCGGAGCCAGCCCGTTCGACGCGGCGTCGACACCGCAGGTGCTCTACAACGTCCTCTATTCCACGCCGAATATCGCGGAAGTCCCCGCGCCACTGCGGGCGATCGTCGGGGCCTGCCTGGCCAAGGACCCCGCCGCGCGCCCGACACCCGAGCAGCTGCTCGACGCGGCGAGCCGGATCGAGGCCGAGCCGGTGTGGCCGGTCCGCATCCGCAGGCGGATCAGCGAATGCCATGCCGAAGCGGTCGCCTGGGCCGCCGGGACGCCGCCCGACGAACCCGCGCGGGTCGAGCGGCGCAAGCCTGTCTGGCCACGGTTGGTCCCGGTCGCCGCGGCGGTGTCGGTCCTGGTGCTCGCCGTGATCGCGGTCTGCGGTCTCGGCGTCGACGGCACCGCCGTGGCGATGGACGACCCGCCACTGGCCCTCACCGACGACGAGACGCGCAGTCTCGATGTCTGCGCGTTGATGACCCCGCCGGTGATCGGCGAAATCGGTACGGCGGTAGGCGAACTCGTGCCGAGTGGGGTGGGTGGCTGCTCGATCTACTATCGCGATCACAACGATCGCAAGATCTACTTCACGCTCAGCACCCGTCTGCCGGTCTCCGAGATCCGGTCCGGTCCGCGCCCGCTGGGTACCGCGATCAACTGGATGCCGGTCTACGGCCGCGACCGGGAGGCTCGCAACTGTGACCGTGCGGTGGTGACCCAGAGCGGGCTGCCGATGACCTTGACCATGAGCGCCTCCGCGAATGACGGCGATGCCTGCCCGGCGGCGGAGCGTGCGCTGGCCGCGGTGGTCCGGCGGCTGGCGGTCAACCCGCCCCTGCGTGATCTCCCGGCGGACTCGGTGCTGCTGCTCGACGCTTGTTCGCTGATCGATGTCGCGCTGGTCCGGCCGCGGATCGGCGACCCGATCCGGGAACGGACACCGCACGGCTGCGGCGCGACCGGACACGACGGGTACTTCGCCATCGATATCGACGACCGCCCCCGGCCCGACGACGTGTCCGGCGGCAAACTGCGCCCCACGACCACGATCGCGGGCCGCACGGTCTATACCGACAACAAGGGTGCGGGCTACTGCGAGCTCATCGTGATGACCCGCCCGTCACGCGACAACCGTGCCGAACAGGTGCACGCCACCTACTATTCGGATCTCGACATCTCGGGGAACGCCTGCGATACCGCGGTCACCCTGTTCGCACCCGCTCTCGCGAAGTTGCCGACCTCATGACGATCCAGCCACCCGGTCCCGGCGTACCCGAGGCCATCGGTCGCTACCGCGTCCTCGGCAGCCTCGAATCCGCTCCCGGTTTCCAGGCGCTGCTGGCCGCCGACCCCGGCAATTCCCTGGTCGTGGTCCAGCAGGTGGACCCGGACCTGCTCAGCGAACCGGAGTTCCGGGTCCGGCTGCGGCACACCGCGGTTGCCGCGATGCGGGTGTCCGGGGCCAGCAACACGACCGTGATCGATGTCGACGCCGATGCGGAAAGCCCGTGGGTGGCTTCGGTGTTCGTGCCCGGCATCCGGCTCGACCGCGCCGTCACCGAACACGGACCGCTGCCGGTGCCCGCGGTGCGCGCCCTGGCCGGTTCGCTGGCTTCGGCCCTGCGGGCCGTACATGCCGCCGGACTGGTGCATCGGCGGCTGCGCGCCGACTCGGTGCTGTTGTCCACCGATCGCGGATATCTCGGCGACATCGGTATCACCCCGGTCGACGGTGCCCCCGCGACAGGTACCGCGTCGACGGCGGGCACCCCGGAGTACCTCGCGCCGGAGCAGGCGCTCGGACTCCAAGTGACGGCTGCCGCTGACGTTTTCGCGCTCGGTTCGGTGCTGGCCTTCGCCGCTTCGGGCGTCACCCCGTTCGCCGCGCCGTCGGTGCCGTACACCCTGTTCAACATCGCCCAGCGCGAACCCGACCTGAGTCAGGTGCCCGAGCCGCTGGTCGAAATGCTCGCCGCCTGCTTGCGCAAGGATCCGGCGGCGCGCCCGACACCCGGGCAGATCCTGCAGTATCTCGGTGCTCCGTCGACGGAGCCACCGCCCTGGCCCGAGCCGGTACTCGACGACATCGGCCGTCAGCAGCACGAGATCACGGCACTGCTGGCCGCGTTGCCGCCCGTCACCATCGAACCCGCGCCGGCGCGCCCAGTGTCCGAACGACTTGCCGCGGCCGGAACCGCGACCCTCGAATTCGCCAGGCGAGCACTGGAATCCGGTCGCCGCCGCTGGCGCGCGACGAGCCCGAAGGTCAAGGCGGGTGCGGCGGCCGGGGTGGTCGCGGTGCTGCTCGCGCTGACCGGCATCACCTACGTCGCCACCCGCGAGCCCGCGCCGATCACCGGGCTGACCATGGCACAGGCCCGCCAGATCGATGCGTGCGCCTGGCTCGAATCGGCCCTCGGCGACGCGGTCCCGGTCGAGCCGGAGGCGCTGCCCAGAGATACCTGGAAGCTGTCGGAGAACGCGAGCTGGGGGTGCGTCGCGTCCTCGGGCGGCTACTATTTCTCGCTCGACCCCGGGCAGGAGAACGAGTTCCTGACACCCAACGAAACCGTCGTCGACGGAGTCGCGATCATCGACGGCAGCGAGGCGATGTGTGCGCGCGCCATCGCCGCCCCCGGCGACGAGCACGAGGCGGGCGTCGTCATCGGGTTCACCGAGCGCAGCACCGTGACCGAGTGCGCTGGTCTGGACTACATCGCGGCGAATATCGCCCGGTCACTGGCGTCCGCGCCGCGCGACACCGACCGCGACTCGGCACTGGCCGCGCTCGACCCGTGCGCCCTGCTCGACCGCGACACCGTCACCCAGCAGATCGGCGAACTGCCCGCCGAACCCACCATCGCCGACGCGCACCTCTGCCAGTGGGACGCGCAGATGCGGCTGACGGTGAAGCTCCTGCGCACCAGCGCGCTCACCACCGGGGACGGCCTGACACCCGTCACGGTCGACGGCATTCCGGTGTACCAGGACAAGGGCAACTCGAAGACCATCTGCACCCGCGCCTACCTCGTCCCCGACGCCGGGCAGGAGACCATCGAGGTCACGGTGCACGGCGCCGAGGGCGGCCACGAGGAATCCTGCGGGATCGCCACCACGATCCTGCGCGCGGCAGTGGACAAGCTGCCGCGACGCTGAGCCCGCCGCACGATGGTGGATACTCGACCGATGGACCAGCTCGGGGTAGCGGTAGTCGGGTACGGACTGGCCGGATCGGTGTTCCACGCGCCGCTGATCGCCGCCGATCCGCGCTTGCGGGTGGCCGCGGTGGTGACCTCCTCGGCCGAGCGTGCCGCGCAAGCGCGCGCCGAACATCCCGGTGTGCGGGTGTGGGGGAGCGCGCAGGAGTTGTTCGCCGAGGACGAGGACGTTGATCTGGTGGTGATCGCCACGCCCAACCGGTCGCATGCGCCGCTGGCGCTGCAAGCGCTGGCAGCCGGGCTGCCGGTGGTGGTCGACAAGCCGTTCGCGGTGCGCGCCGAGGACGCGCAGGAGGTGGTCGAGGCCGCCGAGCGGGCCGACCTGCCGCTGAGTGTGTTCCAGAATCGCCGGTGGGACAACGACTTTCTCACCGTGCAGAGCCTGCTGGCGGCCGGGGAGTTCGGCGAGGTGCGCCGGTTCGAGTCGCGTTTCGAGCGCTGGCGCCCGGCGATCAAGGGCACCTGGCGCGAAACGGGCACCGCCGAGGAGGGCGCGGGCATCCTTTTCGATCTCGGGTCGCACCTGGTCGACCAGGCGCTGACCCTGTTCGGCCCGGTCGTCGAGGTCTACGCCGAACTCGACACCCGCCGCTCCGGCGTCGCGGCCGACGACGACGCCTTCATCGCCCTCACCCACGCCGACGGCACCCGCTCACACCTGTGGATGAGCGCGGTCGCCCCGCAGCTGGGCCCCCGCCTGCGTGTGCTCGGCGCCACCAACGGCTACACCGTCGCCGGCCTGGACCCCCAGGAGACCGCCCTGCGCGCCGGCCGCCGCCCCGACGACGGAAAACCGTGGGGCACAGTAGATCCCGATCAGTGGGGCACCTTCGGCGCGGGCGACGACCTGCGCACCATCCCCACTCTCCCGGGCGACTACCCCGCCTTCTACGCGGGCATGGCCGCCGCCCTGCTCGACGGTGCACCCGTGCCCGTCGACCCCCGTGACGCCGTCGAAACCCTGCGCATTCTCGAATACGCCCGGCACGTCGCGAGCCCGCCAGAACCCTGACGGCCCGCTCAGCCGATGGTGCTCGCCGGCGCGAGTGCCTCGACCTGCACCGCGACGACGCCGGTGAGGATCACCCGGGCCACCGCGAGAAGTTCGGCGACCTGCGGCGAAGTGAGTGCGTAGGTCACCGCCAGCCCTTCCCGGCGGGCGGTGACCAAGCCTGCCCGGCGCAACACCGCCAGTTGCTGGGAGAGATTCGCCGCCTCCACGCCCACCTCGGGCAGGATCTCCGAGACCGCGTGTTCGCGTTGACTCAGCAACTCGAGTACCCGGATCCGCACGGGGTGCCCGAGGGTTTTGAAGAAGTCGGCCTTCATCTGATAGAGCGGCCGCTGTGTCCCCGGCATCCCGACTGGTACTTCCCTTCCGCGACTGCGCGTCTCGCGTCGAAACCGGTGGCGCGATCGCCTCGAGTGCGACCGAGCTTAGTGGAATCCCCGTGCGCGACGCCGATGATACGACTGTCTAGATCTCGAGCTCGGCGTCGATATCGGCGAGGCGGCGCCGGGCGAGCGCGAGATTGCCGCGATTGCGGTCCAGGGCGAGGTAGAGGAACAGGCCCTTGGCCCGGCGGGCCTGCGCGGGCCGGATCAGGTGGTACTGCCCGCCGAGGGTGATCAGCACGTCTTCGACCTCCTGGTCGAGCCCGAGCTGCTCCATCGTGCGCATCTTGGCACGCAGCACCTCGGTGTTGCCCGCGGCGGCGACCTGCAGATCCAGATTCTTCGACCCGCCGATCGTGCCGAGCGTCATGCCGCTGGTGTAGTCGACGACGCAGGCCCCCAGCGCGCCGTCCAGCAGCATCATTTCCTTCAGGGCAATGTCCATGTCCGCCATGGGTTTTCCTCTCCGATCAGATCCTGTTGATCTTCGACCGTGAGGCTAGGCGAGGTCCGCGCGCGCCATCCACCGAATCGCCCCGGAATTCTCCGCAGATGGGCAATTTGCAAATTATGCAAGCAGCGGCAACGAAAAACGGGCGGTACGAAACCCGTACCGCCCGTTCGGTTGTGAATCTCAGAGCTTGCGGGAGCGCAGCTCGTGGCCCTTGGAGGTCTTGCAGCGACCCGATTCCAGGTCCCACTGCCAGCCGTGCAGGTTGCAGGTGAGGTTGTTGCCTTCCACCACACCGAATTTCGACAGGTCGGCCTTGAGGTGGGGGCAGCGGCGCTGGACTTCCCAGCCGTCGAGTTCGGTGACGGCCGAGTCGTCGTGCGCCTCGGCGAACCAGCCGTCGGCGTAGGCGATGCGCTCGTCGGTGAGGCACTTGAAGAAGGTGTAGAGGAACTCGTTGTAGCCGCCGATGCGCCACGCCTGGAACCGGGTGGACAGGAAGATGGTGTTCACCCAGTCCGGCTCGTTGTCGCGCAGCACGGTACGCACCAGCTCGGGCGCGATCCGGAAACCGTAGCGGTAGCGGCCCTCGCCCTCGAGCGGCTCACGCACCGTGCGGTGCGGGAAGTCCAGCACCACGGTCTCCGCGCCGATCACCAGGCCGACGGGGTAGCCGATGCCGTCGCTGATCAGCGCGCTCTGCTTCATGATCGGCTCGAACAGCTCGCGCAGCGGCTCCAGCAGCGAGCCGTCACCGGTCTCCCACGACGCCTTCTCCGCGGCCAGCACCGGCGCGAAACGCTGCGCCATCTCGGCGATGTAGGCGGCCTTGTCGCCATAGATGCGGTCCGGGTCGAACGGGTGCGCCAGGTCGAGCTCGGCACCGCGCACATCGGCCACCGAACCGGGGATCATCAGGATCCCGCCGGCGTTGCCGTGGATCTGCATCTGCTCCAGGAACACCATCTGATCAGGGAAGATGTTGCCCTCGTCGCCGCGGTCGTCGTTGAGGTAGCGCAGTTCCTCGTCCAGGAACACCGGCGGACCGGCTGAGGGCACCACCCAGGTCGCGCCGACCTGCTCGATGTAGGAGCGGGCCCGGTCCATGCCGCGCTGGCGCTTCTGCTTGCCGAAATTGGCCTTGGTGCGCGCGGGAATGTCGTAGACCGCCGGATACCAGATGGCACCGGAGTACTGCAGCAGGTGGATATCGATGTGGCCGAACGCGTCGTGGATGACATCCATGTCGACCGGGCGCGCGTCGTTCATGTTGAAGCAGGTGGTCTCACCGTCGGAGACGAGGATGCCCGAGTCGCCGATCGGGCCGTCCGCGGGCGCGCGCAGCGCCACGATCATGATGTCGAGCGAGCCCTTCGGCCCGGTGATCGTGTGCTTGACCGAGTCCTGGGTCTCGAAGAACTTCGTGAAGCCCAGCGCCTCGAGCTCGCGGCGCAGATCCGGCACCGGGTAGTCCGGCAGCAGGATGGTGGCGTCCTTGCTGACGTACTTGCTCAGGTGCGCGGCGTCGAAGTGATCGCGGTGCAGATGCGAGACGTAGAGGTAGTCGACATCGCCGAGCGACTCCCAGTCGAGCTGCGAGTTGTCCGGGAACGGGAACCACGAGGCGAAATACGCGGGATTGACCCATGGATCGCACAGGATCGTCCCGGCCGTGGTTCGGATATGGAAGCCTGCGTGTCCGACGCTGGTGATCTGCACGAGCCATTTCCTCCTACCAGTATCTGATTCGCCGGATCAGGGGCCCTACGTGGTTACGCAAGCTGCCTCCTTCGGGCCCTGACTGTTCCGGCGGACCAGCCAACCAGGGTAGTGGCTAAATCGTTACGTCACCGATGCAGTAGCCCTCGGCTGTCGGAACGAGGGTGAATGTCCGATTTCTCGTGCCCCCCGTCGCGGTGGTCACGGGAACGTGAACCGCCAGGTAGTCGCCACGAACCTGCTCGGATCGTAGCTCCTCGGCGGTGTAGGAGGTGACATTGCCTACTTTGCCCGAGTCGCCTGTCAAGGGGGGTGCTGTGGGGTTGCCGGTGCCTTCGGGGTCCCAGGTCGCGGGATCGGCCTTGCAGGTCAGCGGATGAGATGCTTCGATGTCGGCCGGATCGAGCGGTTTGCCAACGGCGCGCGCGAGGTAGCGGCGCACGGTGTGGCGGGCATCGGCGTCGTCGTAACCGGGCTCGACGCCCGCCGCGAACACCCGCCCGCAGGCGTATCCGGAGTCCACCGCCTCGCGTTCCACGGTGACGGTGGTGGCGCCGGTGCGCCAGGTGATGGTGTCGGCGGTCGCGGTGCCGGGGCCGGTGAGGGCGGCCAGCACGGTCTGCGGGTCGGCGTACATCTCGGCGACGGTGCGCGGCGGGATCGTCCAGCATTTCGCCTGGAGGTCGGCGACGGTCCCGGTCTCCAGGTCGGCAGCCCAGCGGCGCACCGCCGTGACGGCGTCCGGCTCGCCTGGGACCGCGCCGACCTGCGGCGCGTCGGCGGGCAGCGGCTGGGTGGTGGTGGTCGGGGCGATCGATGCTGGGGCCGGGGTGGTGGTGGTGGACGTCGTCGAGGTGTCCGCCGGTGCCGGATCTTCGGGGATGCCCGAGACCGAATCACATCCTGCGAGCAGTGCCGCGGTGACGGTCAGGCCCGCGACCAGCGCGGAAGTGCGGTGCGGGCGGGCCGGAGCAAGTGGCTGAGCGCGTTCCACTGCGAGGTTTCCTCATTCCCAGGTCGTGGCACCCGCGGGCGCTGACTGTCGGGGCGAGCGAGCTCGCCGGGGGTAGACCGGTGTGCGCGAAGCGAATTCGCGCACCGGCGCGATGCCGCGATTGTACGGTGGCGGCGTCCGGTACCGGCGACCTGCCGCGAGCGGCGATCGGCGACTACGCTAACTGACTTGTGGAACCCGTCTACCGGTCGATCATCGGCCTGGCCCGAACCGTCTTCTTCCTCGAAGGTCTGAAGTTCACCGTGCAGGGGGCGGAGAACATTCCCGCCACCGGCGGTGCCGTGGTGGCGATCAACCACACCGGCTACATGGACTTCACCTACGCCGGACTGCCCGCGCGCACCCCTGGTCGCTACATCAGGTTCATGGCCAAACAGGAGGTGTTCGACAACAGCGTCTCCGGCCCGATCATGCGCGCCCTCAAGCACATCCCGGTCGACCGCACCGCGGGCGCCGACTCCTACAAGTCGGCGGTGAAATACCTGCGCGACGGCGAACTGGTCGGCGTGTACCCCGAGGCCACCATCAGCCGCAGCTTCGAGATCAAGGAATTCAAGTCCGGCGCGGCCCGGATGGCACTCGAGGCCGAGGTCCCGATCATCCCGATCGTCATCTGGGGCGCCCAGCGGGTGTGGACCAAGGGCTTCCCCAAGCGCCTCGGCCGCACCAACACCCCCATCTCCATCGCCGTCGGCGAGCCCATCCAGCCCTACGAGCCCGCCGCCGACCTCACCACCGAACTCCGCACCACCATGCAGCACCTCCTGGCCGGCCTCCAGCAGGACTACCACCACGAACCCGGCGCCTACTGGGTCCCCAAGCGCCTGGGTGGCAGCGCCCCCTCGCTCGAGGAAGCCACCGCCCTCGACGACGCCGAAGCCGCCGAACGCCTGGCCCGCAAGGCCGAAAAGGCCCAGGACAACCGGGAATCCTGACTGGACAATTGATCACTAGGCCATGAGGTAGACAAACGCCGAGAGCGAAAATCCCCCAGGGCCTAGTGATCGCATGTCCAGGTAGTACGGGATCAGTTCAGGGTCAGCAACCAGGACCCGTTGCAGCCCTTGCCGGTGTTCATGTTGGCGTCGTAGATCCATTTCGCGTCGACGGGCGGGTTGGCGCGCACGCTCCAGCGGCCGGAGGGCGAGCGCACCACCTTGTCCCGGTGGTACAGGACGCCGGTCTGGTTGCGGCGGAACGTCCACTGGCCGCTGCTGGCGGGATAGTTCAGGCGCAGGCGAACGTCGCCGCCGCGGTGGTTCTGGACCACCAGGCACGAGCGTGGATGGTCGACGTCGATCGCGTAGTCGGTGAAACCGGGCTCCTCGACGTTCTCGATGGTGTCGCTGAATTCCACCGGGTCGGTGAAATCGGCGCCGGCCGAACCGGTGCCGAGCATGGTTACCGTGGTCACAGTGATGCCCGCCGCGACCATCCCCAGAGTCTTCATTCGCGTGCCTTCCTCGGAGGCCGGCAAGGCTTGCCGGGCTGGGAAAACATTGCGCCGCAGCGCTTTCGGATTCCTTGTCGAATGCTCGAGACGACGGCGCGCGCAGCCGGACCTCACCGTGCCCGCAGCCGGGCTGTGCGCACGGATTTCGTGTTTTCGGGTGGCACACGCTAATGTTTCTTCTCGCACGATGAAGCCCCCGGCGATCCCGGTACGGGCCCGGAAATGCATGCGGATGTAGCGCAGCTGGTAGCGCATCACCTTGCCAAGGTGAGGGTCGCGAGTTCGAATCTCGTCATCCGCTCCACGAGAAGCCCGGTCGACAAGTCGGCCGGGCTTTTCCTATCGTCGGCCGATCCACTCCGACGTCAGCGGCGGCAGGAACTCGCCGATCAGCGTGCGCCGCCACCAGATCCGCTCGCCGAACAGCTCGGCGGGGGAGCTGAACCGGTATTCGTAGAGCCGGGCCCGCAGATAGCGCGGCGGTTCCTCGGGAAACGGGCAGTAGCGCAGCAGGCGCAGCGTGTCGGGGTCGTTGGTGAGCAGTCGCGCGGCCAGCGGCATCGCCCAGCCGCGGGCATACGAGGGCGAGAGCGCGGCGAACCACAGCAGCCAGTCCAGTCGCAGGTGATACGGCGCCCACTGGCGTGGCCGGTAGCGCGGGTCGCCCGGCTTGCCCTTGAACTCGTATTCGCGCCACACCGTGTCGGCGGTGAGGTGGGTGGCGGTGGTGCCCTCGAACACGATCTCCTGGCGGACCCGGGTGATGTCACCGAACGCGCCATAGGTGTTGACCAGGTGCAACGGGTCGAACGAGGCGTTCATGGCCTGCTTCGGCGAGGCCAGATTGGCCACCGGCCGATAGCTCAGCACCACCACCATCGCGATATAGGCGAACACCGCCCCGACGAACCACACCGGCGGATCGGCGACCGGTGGCGCGTCGGGCAGCACCGGATAGCCGACGACCACGGTCGTGGCCAGCAGCAGCGTCACCCAGTTCAGCCAGGAGAAATTGCCGGAGATCACCAGCCACAGCTGGGTGACGATGAGCAGGCACGCGGCCACACTCGCCACCGGCTGCGGCGCGAACAGCCCGAACGGCACCACCAGCTGGGCGACATGATTGGCCGCCGCCTCCACTCGGTGCAGCGGCCGGGGCAGATGATGGAAGAACCAGCTCAGCGGACCGGGCATCGGCTGGGTCTCGTGGTGGTAGTACAGGCAGGTCAGCTTGCGCCAGCACCGATCGCCGCGCAGCTTGATCAGCCCGGCACCGAACTCCACCCGGAACAGCAGCCAGCGCGCCGCGAACAGCACGAGCAGCGGCGGCGCGACGGTGTCGTTACCCAGGAAGATCGCCAGAAAACCGGCCTCGAGCAGCAGCGATTCCCAGCCGAAGGCATACCAGGTCTGCCCCACATTGATGATCGACAGATACAGCACCCACAGCGCGAGCCACAGCAGCATCGAGGCCCACAGCGGCACCAGATCCGCGGCGCCCGCCGCGATCGCGACCGCGAGCCCGGCCCCCGACCAGGCGACGACGGCATAGAAGCGGTCCGAGTAGTGCAGGTGGAAAAGACTCGGTGACCGGTGAAACGGCGTCCGTCGCAGGTAGCGCGGTATCGGCAGCATCCCGTGCTCGCCGAGCAGCGCGCGGAACTGCAACGCGGCGGCGAGGAAGGCGAGCGCGTAGATCACCGCCAGGCCACGCTGGAAGATCAGCCTGCCCTGCCAGTAGTCCGGTGCCGTGAACCATTCCATGCACCCGCTCCTGGACGGTTGTGCCCCTGGTTCGATTGTCTACCCGGCGGCCCGTCGGCGAAACGTCGATCGTCAGCGGGGCAGGTCGAGGCCGGTTCCGCCGGCTACCGCGGCGCGCAGTCCGGGCTCGGTCCAGTGGGTCGCGATGCCGGGCAGTGGCCGCAGGTACTCGATGACACGTTCGGTGTCCCAGCCGTGCGCCGCGCGCAGGCCGTTGGCGATCATCGCGAGATAGCGGGCCGAAGGTTTGTGCAGCGCAACGGTTTCCGGTGACCACGGGGCGGTGAAGGTCAGGACGGGTATGCCGTCGACGTCGCCCGCGTGCAGGACGGTTTCGTAGCGGCCCGGTCCGAGTGTCAGCAGGCCGCCGGCCGGTACCTGCGCCGGATCGAAGCCGTCGCCGGGGGCGCGGTACATCTCCTGGGCCCGCAGATCGGCGAACTGGTCGACGGTGAGCAGGTACCCCCGGGCGGCGACCCCGGTCGGCCAGTCCGTGGCCGGCCGCGCGGCATAGAACGCGACACCGCCGGTCCACACCGGGCTCTGCCAGGCGAAATACAGGCTGCCCGGCAGCGTGAGCGCGGTGACGGCCGCCGGTGGCGCCGGATCACGGAATCCCGGATAGGTGCGCGTGGTGCCGGGCGGGGTGCCGCCGAGCCGGTAATAGTCGAACCGTGCGGCGAGCATATTGGAGCCGTAGGCGGCGTACCAGACGTGCTGCGCTGTGGTCACAGGTTCACCTCGGTTCGCTGAGCGAGGGAAACGATATCGCGCGCATCACCGATTCTCCCTGCGAGGGTCGGGCGGAACAGAGGGGACAGATCATGAGAGCAGTAATCGTCGTGGCCGCGCTGGTGGCGCTCGCCGGGGGAGTCGCCGCGTGCGACACCACCGAACCCGCACCGGCCGTCACTGAGTCGACGTCGCCCACCGCGCCGAAGATCGTGACGAGCCCGGTCACCGCGGACCCGACCGTCGTGCCGGACACCAGCCCGGTCACCGCAGACCCGACGGTCGTGCCGGACACCAGCCCGGTACCGACCGGGATGCCCACCCGCGACGACGCCACCGTCGACGCCCGCGCCTACCAGCAGCGCGACAACTACTACTTCCAGTCGCCCACCGGCAACATCATGTGCGGCATCCTCGCCGACGCCCCCTTCGGCTTCGGCTGCCAGCTCTCCCACGCCAACGTCATCCCGCCCCAGCTCCCCAACTGCGACGACGCACCCAACCGCAAGGTCGCCGTCCACGTCGACGGCAACACCACCGAATTCCTCTGCACCAGCCAGGGCATCTTCATCGGCGCCCCGGTCGACGGCACCAACAAGGGCGGCGGCGCCACCCTGCACTACGGCGACACCCTCGTCGTCCGAGGCGTCGCCTGCACCTCCACCGAACAGGGCATCCGCTGCGACGCCGCAGGCCACGGCTTCACCATCTCCGCCGACCAGCAAACCCTGTACTGACCCGCCTCAACTCCACGCCGCCAGCACGTCCCGCGCGTCCCAGATCACGTCGATCAGGTCCGCGCAGGCGGCGTGAACCCCACCCAGCGATACGACGACCAACGCGGTGTCCGGCGCGACGAAGCCCGGGACCATATGCGCGCCCTTGGTCAGCGAGGCGAGGTCATGACGGTCGAACGGACTCCCGAGCCATTTGATCGAACCGGCGAACGCGATCCGGTGCGCGACGGGGGATCGGTCGGCCCCGATCAGGTCGATCTCGGGATCGAATGCCCGATTCCACCAGCTTCCCACCACGGCGACATCGTCGAACGGCAACGAGCCCGTGAGCGCTGCCAGCTCGAGCGCGTCGCGGACCAGCGGCTCGACAGCTTTGCCACGCCAGGTCGTCCATCGGCGAGCGAACAGGTCGTAGGCGGCATCCGGCCGTCCGCGCCGGGTCAGCTCCTGCACCGACCGCAGCGCGGCGAGATACAGCCGGAGATTGCTGTCCGTCACACGGTACAGCGCGGGTTTTCCCGATTTGGTGGACAGCGGGATGTCGTTGGCGAGGATGTGTTTCTCGCCGGTCAACCGCTGCAACAGTGGCGACAACGTCCCGGAAGGCACAGCGCCGCTTCGGCTTCCGGCCGCCGCGGCGATCGTGGCGAATGTTCTTTCACCACTGCCGACGGCTTCGAGAACGCGGCGGGACTGGTCGGGCGCGGGAAACTCGGCGAGCAAGGTCGACTCCGGCACGCTGAACAGCGGCGCGGCCGGGTCGTCGCACTCGCGCCGCACGAAGTCCAGCGGCGCCATCCCCTGCGGCCAACTGCGCAGAATGCCCGGGAGGCCACCGGTGATCAAGTGCGCGTCGATACCCGCTGCTGCCTCGAGGTCGAGTGCCCGGGCGACCTCGGCCGGATTGAGCGCACCGAGCACGAGATTGTCGGCGCGCCCGTAGAAGGGCTGGTCGTAGGCGGTGAGGCGTTCCATCATGTGGATATCACTGCCGAGCAGCAGCAGGAGGACGGGCTGCTGCTGGAGCAGCCGGTCCCAGCCCGTCTGGAGTGCCCCGTCGAAGATGTCGTCCTGTTCGGCCAGCCACGGAACCTCGTCCATGACGACGACCGTCGGCTCGTCACCGATCGCGTTCGCCAGTACCCGGAACGCGTCGGGCCAGCTGCCGATGCTCTCCGGGAGGGTGTCCGGTTCGCGGGCGATCCCTGACCGGCGCAGCTCCGCCAGGTATGCCGCCAGCGAATCGTGCACCGACATGCCCTTGGTGGCGGTGAAATAGAAGTACCGCACCTGCGCCCGGTCGCAGAACTCCTGGACCAGACGCGACTTTCCGATTTGCCTACGCCCACGCAGCGCGACGGCTGTTCCCCGGCCCGATTCGATGATCCGATCGAGTCGGGTCCGCAACAGTCCGAGCTCGATGCTGCGGCCGACGAACCCGGAAGCCATCGACGACCTCCTCCATACGTAGGAGCGATCTATGTAGATTCAGTCTACATAGATCGCCCCTACAACTATTGTGCTGTCACTGGAAGCGGCGCAGGCGCAGGCTGTTGCTCACCACGAAGACCGAGCTGAACGCCATGGCGGCGCCGGCCAGCATCGGGTTGAGCAGGCCGGCCATGGCCAGCGGGATGGCGGCCACGTTGTAGGCGAAGGCCCAGAACAGGTTGCCCTTGATGGTGGCCAGGGTGCGCCGCGACAGGCGGATGGCGTCGGCGGCGGCGCGCAGGTCGCCGCGGACCAGGGTCAGGTCGCTGGCCTCGATGGCGACATCGGTGCCGGTGCCCATCGACAGGCCGAGGTCGGCCTGGGCCAGGGCGGCCGCGTCGTTGACGCCGTCACCGACCATGGCGACGACCTTGCCCTCGGCCTGCAAGCGCTTGACCGTGTCGACCTTGTCCTGCGGCAGCACCTCGGCGATCACCTCGTCGATACCGACCTCGTCACCGATGGCGCGGGCCGCGCGGGCATTGTCACCGGTCAGCAGGATCGGGGTCAGACCCAGTGCACGGAACTGCGAGATAGCCTGCGCCGAGGTGGGTTTCACCGCATCGGCGACCACCAGTACACCGCGTGCCTTGCCGTCCCAGCCGACCGCGACCGCGGTCTTGCCCGCCGACTCCGCTTCCACCATGGCGGTTTCCAGCGTGTCGTCGAGCGCCTGCGACCAGTCGGCCAGCAGCCGCGCCCGGCCGACGATCACCGCGTGCCCGTCGACCACACCCTGCACGCCGAGACCCTCCACATTGGCGAAACCCTCCACCTGCGGCAGCGTGCCGAGCTCGTCCCGCGCGCCCTTGGCGATGGCCTGCGCGATCGGGTGCTCCGAGGAATCCTCCAGCGCGCCGGCCAGTTCCAGCACCCTGCTGCCGACCTCGCCCGCCGCGGGGATCACGTCGAGCAGCGTCATCTTGCCGGTGGTGACGGTGCCGGTCTTGTCCAGCACGATGGTGTCGACCTTGCGCGTGGACTCCAGCACCTCGGGGCCCTTGATCAGGATGCCCAGCTGCGCGCCACGGCCGGTGCCGACCATGAGGGCGGTCGGGGTGGCCAGGCCGAGAGCGCAGGGGCAGGCGATGATCAGTACCGCGACGCCCGCGGTGAAGGCGGCCGCGACGGAACCGCCGGTGCCGAGCCAGAAGCCGAGGGTGGCCACGGCCAGCGCGATGACGATCGGCACGAAGATCCCGGAGATCTTGTCGGCCAGCCGCTGCGCCTGCGCCTTGCCGGTCTGCGCGTCCTCGACCAGCTGCGCCATCTGGGCGAGCTGGGTGTCGGCGCCGATCCTGGTGGCGCGCACCAGGAGTCGTCCGCCGACATTGACGGTCGCGCCGGTGACGACATCGTCCACGCCGACCTCCACCGGCACCGATTCTCCGGTGAGCATCGAGGCGTCGACGGCCGAGGAACCCTCGGTCACCACACCGTCGGTGGCGATCTTCTCGCCCGGCCGCACCACGAACACGTCGCCGACGGCCAACTGCTCCACCGGAATTCGCGTCTCGACGCCATCGCGCACCACCGCCACATCCTTGGCGCCCAGTTCGAGCAGTGCCCGCAGCGCCGCTCCGGCCCGCCGCTTGGACCGCGCCTCGAAGAAGCGCCCGGCCAGGATGAACGTGGTGACGCCCGCCGCGGCCTCCAGGTAGATGCTGCCGGTGCCGTCCATCCGCGCGATGGTGAATTCGAACGGATGCGTCATCCCCGCCTCGCCCGCGGTACCCCAGAACAGCGCGAACAGCGACCAGCCGAAGGCGGCGAGTACGCCGATCGACACCAGTGTGTCCATGGTGGCGGTGGCGTGCTTGAGGTTGGTCCACGCCGCCTTGTGGAAGGGCAGCGCGCCCCACACCACCACCGGCGCGGCCAGCGTCAGCGAGAGCCACTGCCAGTTGGTGAACTGCAACGCCGGGATCATCGCCATCGCGATCACCGGCACGGTGAGTACCAGCGAGACCAGCAGCCGGGTGCGCAGCGAGGCCGTCGGGTCCGGTTCGGCGGCCGTGTCCTCGGCGGGCTCGGCCTGCTTCGGCGCGGGCAGTGCCGCGGTGTAGCCGGCCTGCTCGACGGTGGCGATCAATTCGTCGGGGGAGACGTCACCGGTGAAGTCGACGCGCGCCTTCTCGGTCGCGTAGTTGACCGTGGCGGTGACCCCGTCGAGCTTGTTGAGCTTCTTCTCGATCCGGTTCGCGCAGGAAGCGCAGGTCATGCCACCGATCACCAGTTCTACCTGGCCGGTGCCGGGTGGTTGAGTCACGGTGGTCATGGGGTGCTCCGTTTCGTTCCTGGTATCAATTCTTGCTGAGGGATTGCCGGCGGGCTACGTGGGTCCGTTTCGACGGGCCTGTTGCGGAGTCCGCCGAAGCATGCGCTGAGCATTCGCTGAAGGCTCAGCTGGTTCCGATTTTCGACCGATCTGCGGGCAGTGAACGTTCAGCCCGGTGGTCGACGGGTGCTCAGGTCAGTGCCCGTGTCCGGGTGTGCCGTGGTCGGCCGGTGCGCTTGTCGGCGCGGGGTTGCTCGCGCCCGTCGAGTCCGGCTGGGCGACCCGCACCGTGAACTCGGCCGTGCGCACCACGCCCTGATGCTGGAAGTCGAGGAACAGGCGGTAGTCGCCCGCGCTCGGCGCGGTCACCACGAAGTCGATGCCGGGTCCGGCGGGGGTGACCCCGTCGCCGGGCGTGCCTTCGGGATGAACGTGCAGGTAGGCGAGGTCGGCGGCCCGCAGTGCGACCAGGTGACCGTAGGCCCCGAGGTAGGGCTGCAGGTCGGTGACCGGCGCGCCGTCGCGGCTGACCGAGAGTGTGACCTTCGAGGCCGCGCCCGGGGTGACGGTGCCGTTCAGCGCGACCGTGTACTCCCCGACCTGCGCGGTGGCGGCCGGGGCGGGCAGGGCCCGCACGTCGTAGTCGCCCGCGACCCGCAGATCGGCGCCGAGGGTCAGATTCGACCCGCCCGCCGGGGTGAAGTCGGCGAAGACCCGGTAGTCACCGGCCAGGCTCAGGTTCAGCGGCACCCGCCAGGTCCCGGCCTGGTCGAGCACCGGATGCACGTGCTGGAAACCGGCCATGTCCCGCCGGACCACGATCAGGTGCAGGTCCTTGTCGTGGCTGGTCTGGTACTCGGTGACCGGGGCGCCGGTGGCGTCGAGGATGCGGAAGGTGATCGGCGTCTGCGCCGCGGTCGTGGTGTTCGGCTGGTCCAGGGCCAGCGTGTAGCCCTGATCGGTGACCAGCAGACCACCGGGGATCTCGCTCGCGCCGGCCTGCGGGGCCGCGTGGTCGTCGTGCCCGGCCGGTTCGGTGGGTTCCGGACCGATCAGGGCGCCGGCGGCCAGAGCGATCCCGAAGACCGCCGCGAGGCCGAGGGCGAATCCGGCGAACTTGCCTGTTGCGTTCATCGGGATGCTCCGTTTCGGGTTCAGTCGGCGAGCTGGAAACCGGCCGCGGTGACGGCGTCGGCGAGGGCGGTGCGGTCGGGTTCGGTGCCTTCGATGGTCACCGAGCCCGCGGCCAGGTCGACCTCGACGCCGGTGACGCCGGGCAGGGCGCCGACCTTGTCGCGCACCTTGTTGGTGCAGCAACCGCAGGTCATGCCGGTGACGGTGACAGTGGTGCGCATGGTGGTGTTCTCCTCGTCGTCGATCTCAATAATTACCATACCCCCCTAGGGTAGGTTGTCAAACAGGCGCGTCGGCCGTCGCCGGGGTGCGCATGACCGCCGCGGTGATAGCAGCGCCGGCCAGCGCGAGCAGGCCCGCGCCGAGGAAGGCGGCCGAGTAGCCGTCGGTCAGTGCCCTGGCATCGCCCAGTTCACCCGCGCCGAACGCCGCGGCCACCGCGGTCATCGCGGCTAGGCCCAGCGCCGAACCCACCTGGTAGCTGACGTTGACGATGCCCGAGGCCAGCCCGCCCTCCTCGGGGCGCGCCGCCGAGATGGCGGTGCCGAGCGAGGGGATGAAGGCCAGTGACATACCGCCCGCGGCCACCAGTGAGGCGGGCAGCACGTCGACCCAGAAGTTGCCGGTCGGGCGGACCAGTGACATCACCCCGAGACCGAGGCCGAGCACCGCCAATCCGGTGACGATCATCGGCTTCGCGCCGAATCGCTGCATGGCCTTGGGCGCCAGCACCACCATCCCGAGCATGATCAGCGTGGTCATCGGCAGCAGCGCGGCGCCCGAGGGGAACGCGCTGTAGCCAAGCACCTGCTGCAGATACAGGTTGAGGAAGAACCACATCGGCACCCACGCGGCGGCCAGTGCGAACTGGGCGAAGTTGGCGGCGGCCAGATTCGGCGCCCGCAAGATGCTCAGCCGCATCAGCGGCTCGGCACGCCGGGACTGGATGACGACGAACCCGGCGAGCAGCGCGGCGGACAGTGCCAGCACGCCCCACGTCTGCCCCGAGGCCCACCCGGTCTCGGGCGCCTGCACGATCGCGTACACCGCGGCCGCCAAACCTGCTGTCACAGTGATGGATCCGGCGATATCAATAGATCCCTTCCGCGCCGGGGCGGCGGGCATGACCAGCGGCACCGCGATCAGCGCGAGCACCGCGATCGGGATGTTGATGTAGAAAACCCATGGCCAGCTGAGGTATTCGGTGATCACACCACCGAGGAACACCCCCGCGGTGCCACCGGCCGGTGCCGCCGCGCCGTACACGGCCAGTGCTTTGGTGAGTTCGCCCGGCGACCCGCCGAACAACATCATCAGCAATGTCAACGCCGACGGCGCGATCAACGCGGCCCCCGCCCCCTGGATCGCCCGACCCGCCAGTTCGACCCCCGCGCTCCCCGCCGCCCCCGCGATCAGCGAGCCGACCGCCAGCACCACCCAGCCTGCCCCGAACACCCGCCGCGCGCCCAGCAGATCCGACAGCCGCCCGCCGAGCAGCAGCAGCCCACCGAACGCGATGACATAGGCATTGAACACCCAGGTCAGCGACTCGGGCGAGAACCCGAGATCGACCTGCATCCGCGGCAACGCGATCCCGATGATCGAGGTATCCATGATGACCATGAACTGCGCGGCGGCGATCGCCCCCAACGCCCACCACTTACGGGTGGATTTCGCTTGCGTAGTCACGACTTTCGTCCTTTCGGCCAACCGAGCTCTCTCCGTCTCGGTTCGATACCATACCCCCCTAGGGTAATAATCCGTCAAGGGTTGATCTGGAATTCCGTGGTCGGAGTACACGAAACGCCCGGCCCGCTAGGTGCGGACCGGGCGCGTTGTGGTGATTCGGCCCTCAGCCTGAGTGGAGGTGGCGGGCGGTCGGGGAGGTGGGGACGGTGGTTGGGTCGGGGGCGGTGTGGAGGAGGCGGTCGGCGGTATTGGCGGTGGTGACGGTGAACCAGTAGTGCTCGTTCTTGTAGTGGTGGTGGCGGTGGTTGCGCCAGATCGCGCGGTAGGGGGCGTGTTTCGGCTTGTAGTCGGTGTGGATCAGGTAGTGGGTCCACTCGTAGAGGATGCCGAGAGTGGTGATGGTGAGCAGGAAGGTGAGGCCCAGTTCGGGGCGGGGGAAGGCGAGGAAGGCGATCGCTGTGAGGGCGGCGATGGTGAGGGTGAGGGATTTGGGTGGGATGAAGATGAGGGGGACGTCGCGGGGGTCGGTGTGATGGGCGCGGTGTTTGCGGGCCAGTTCGCTGTCGAGGGTGAGCGGGCCGAGATGCCTTGGGCGCCAATGCAGGACGGTGACGTGAATGATCCATTCCACCAGGGGAAACGCGGCGATCATCAGGACGGGGATCAGGGCGTCGGTGAGTTGCCAGTCGCCCAGGACGAGGCGGGCGGTCAGGACGGCCACGAAGCTCACGGCGATCATCCAGGGCGAGGGATGCCGGAGGAATTCACGGGCGGCGGCGGCCAGCGTCAGGCTGCGGCGAAGCCTGCGCGCTTGCCCAGGCACCGGACGGTCTTCGCCGATCCCTTCGGAGGCCGGCGTCACGGGCTCGGCGTTCGGGTATGACGCCGCAATGCCGTAGTCGGCCCGGGGTTCGGTCGTGGGGCTAGGGCTCGGGTGTGATGCGGCTATGTCGTGGTCGGCGCGGGATTCAGTCGTGGGGGCGCGGTTCAGGTGCGAGGGCGCTACGTCGTGGTCGGGCCGGGATCCGGTCGTGGGGGTTTCGTGCGACGGCGTTGTCGGACGGGTACTCGTCATGGTGGTTCCTCGGGGTGGGTCATGCCCCGTCGAGGGCATGGATGAGGGCGGTGGTCGCCGGGCCGAGCAGGGCTCGGGCGGACTCGGCGGCCCGTTCCGGCTCGCCCGCGCTGATCGCGGCGGCCAGGTCTCGATAGGCGTCACCATTGCCCACCTCGGCGGACATGATCGGCGCCAATGCGGCGAGCGCGGGCTCATGGGCCGCGCGCAACATGGAATACATCAGCCGGAAAGCGATCGAATCGGCGAGATCCAGCACGTGATCCCAGAATTCGAGTGCGATCCGCTGCTGAACAACCGGATCCACCTCCGCGACAAGCACATCCACCGACGCACACAAAAGTGCCAACTCACCATCCACCCCCATCGTGGATACGCCTGACCCAGTGGCAGCCGGACCAAGGTCAGCCGGACCAGCGGCAGCCGAGCCAGCGGCGGTCGGACCGGCGGCGGTCGGGCCAGCGGCGGTCGGACCGGCGGCAGCCGGGCCAGCGGCAGCCGGGCCAGCGGCGGTCGGGCCAGCGGCGGTCGGGCCAGCGGCGGTCGGGCCAGCGGCGGTCGGGCCAGCGGCGGTCGGGCCAGCGGCAGCCGGGCCAGCGGCAGCCGGGCCAGCGGCAGCCGGGCCAGCGGCAGCCGGGCCAGCGGCAGCCGGGCCAGCGGCGGTCGGGCCAGCGGCAGCCGAGCCAGTGGTAGCCGAGGTGGCTCGGCGGACTCGGGATGCGGCGAGTTCGGCGATCTTGGGGCCGTTGTGGAGGCGGGCCTCGAGGATGCTGCGGGCGACGGTGGGGTCGATGGTGTCGCCGCGCAGGAGGAGGCGGGGGAGGACTTCCAGGCCTGCGCTGCGGCGGTAGTCGAGGACGGTGGTCGCTTCGCCTTGGCGGACCGACACCAGACCGGCCGCCGCCAGCCGCTGCAATGCCTCCCGCACCGCGGGCCGGGAAACCCCGAGCGCCTCGGCCAGCTGCCGCTCACTCGGCAAAGTGCTCCCGGCGGCCAGCTCCCCGCCCAGCACTTCGCCGGCGATCTGCTCGAACACATCACCGGAAACCGACCGCTTCACCACAGGAGTCCACGCCATACCCCGATAATCCACCCCAACAGGTCAAGAGGTCAAGTGGTCAGACCAGTTGCCTGCGAGTTGGACAATTGATCACCAGGCCTTGGCGTAGACGAACGTCGAGAAGCGAAATCCGTCATGGCCTGGTGATCAATTGACCAGGAAGATTAGGTGGGGTCGGAGCCGCGGATGGCGGAGAGCCAGGTGAAAGTGGTGGCGGCGACGGTGGTGCTGGCGACGAAGGCGCCGGTGCCGCCGTGCATGACGTAGACCCACAGCAGGCCCATGACGGGGGCGCCTACGGCGGATTGGGCGTCGAGGAGCAGGCGGCGGGGGAGGCCGAAGGCGGCGGGGGTGGTGGGGCGCGACGGGTTGTCGACGAGTTTGCCCGCGGGCTCGGTGGTGCGGACCCGGCCGGAGGGATAGAAACGATCCGTGCCGGCGTGGATCGAATGGCCGGTCAGTGCGAGGTCGGTGGGGGTGAGGGCGCTCAGGGCGGGAGTGAAGAAGACCGGCTGCCAGACCATCCGGTCCCCACTCGTGATCTCCAGCCACGACCGGCTGACCAGCCGATGCTGCTGGCGCACCCGGCTACCGCCGACCGTCCCGGTGGCGACCAGCCCGGTCGGCAGCACCCCCACCGCCAGACCGAGCTGATACGCCGTGAACGCCAGGATCGCGACACCGACCACGACGAGCGCGCTCAGCTGATCGAGATCGGCGAACGGCACCCAGGCGGCGATCACCGCCAGGGCGCCGCCGGTGACGAGCAGCGGATAGCCGAGCGCGCGCGCCGCACTCACTTCAGGAAGCCGACCTTGGTGTAGTCGGCGGAGGCGAGCCCGAAGGCGCCGTAGTTGGCGAGGTTCTCGCGCACCGCGTAGGTACCCGAAGCCTGCTGCAATGGAATCGAATAGCCCTCGGCGAAGATCATCTGATCGGCCTGGTTGGCCAGCTCCATCGCCTTCACCGGATCGAGTTCGGACATGGTGCGCTCGATCAGCGCGTTCAGTTCCGGCGAGCCGATGCGGGCCTTGTTACCCTGCAGGTTGTCCGGGTCGTAGGCGTAGATCTGCGGCAGCGCGCCGAGCGGGAGAACACTACCGCCCCAGCTGAACTGGGCCAGCTCGAAGTTGCCCGGATCGATCACGTCCTTGAAAAGCCCACTGCCGGGCACGGTCTGGATGATGAGCTTGACCCCGACCGCGGCCAGGTTCTGCTGCACGATCTGGGCGGTCTGCACCCAGCCGTCCTGCTGGTACATCACATCGCGCAGTTCGAGCCTGCGCCCGTCCTTCTCGCGGACATCGCCGTTGAGCTTCCAGCCGAGGTCGTCGAGCATCTGCGCCGCGGCGGCCGGATCGAAGGAGATGGGCGCGGAATTGTCCTGGTAGCCCTTCTGCCCCTGCATGTAGATGTGGTTGTTGAGCGGTTTGGGATCGTCGACCACACCATTCTGCGAGGCATTGACGATGCTCTGCCGGTCGATCGCCTTGGAGATGGCGATGCGCAGCTGCGGGTCCTCCAGCAGCGAGCCGGGCGCGCCGTTGAAGGTGATGTGCGACCAGCTCGGTTCCGGTGTGCGCCGCAGTACGACGCCGGGTGCCTGCTTGGCGGCGGTGACGTTCTCGATACCCGACATGTAGGCGATGTCGAGCTCGTTGTTCTGGATGGCGGGCAGCCAGGCCGAACTGTCGAGCACGCTGAAGGTGATGGTGTCCAGCTTCGGCGTCGCACCCCACCAGGACGGATTGCGGCTCAATGTGATCCGGTTCTGCGACCGGTCGATATCGCTGAGCTGGAACGGTCCGGCGCTTACCGCGAGCCCGTCCCGGTCACGATCGTTGAACGCCGCGACCGACTCGGTGGTGGCCTTGGGATAGAGCGGGCTGAACTGCCCCTGCCATTCGGCGTAGGGCTTGGCGAAGGTGACCACGGCCTGGCGGTCGTCGACCCCGCGCTCGACCTTCTCCACCCGCTCGAAACCGCTGGTGGACGAGACCAGGAAGCCCGGGTCACGCCCGCTCAGCGCGGCCGCCTGCGAGCGCAGATCCTCCCACGTGATCGGCGTCCCGTCGGTCCATACGGCCTGCGGGTTGATCGTGTAGGTCACCTGCTGCGGGTCGGTGCCGGTGAGCTCGATATCGGTGAAGTAGTCGTGATTGATCGCCAGCTCACCGGCGGCGTTGCTGGTGAACGGTGAGGGCAGCATCGGCTCGATCACATCGGCGGTGCTCTCGGTGCCGCCATCGATCTGCAGAAAGTTGAATGACTCCGGGAAGGAGCTCAACACCAGGCGCAGATTGCCGCCGTCGCGCAGGTCGGCGACATCGTGGGCATTGATGTCGTTGGTGCTGCCGATCGACGCGGTGCCGGGGGTGACATCGCTGCCGGACGAGCATCCCGACAGGATCAAGCCGACCGCCACGCACGGAATGGCGAACCTGGTGCCGAGCGAGCGAATTCGCATGGTTGGTCCTTCCTCTCCGCACGTGGCGGAGCTACTACTTGACGAAGCCTATCTTGGTGAAATCGGCCGAACTCAGCCCGAACGCGCCATAGTTCGCCAGATTCTCGCGGGCTGCGACCGCGCCGGCGGACTGCACGATCGGCAGCGAGAAGCCCGACTCGAAGATCATCCGGTCGGCCTTGTTGGCCAGTTCGATCGCCTTCGCCGGATCGAGTTCGGCGAGAGTCTCGTCGATGAGGGCATTGAGTTCGGGGGAACCGATGCGGCCGAAATTGCTCAGCCTGTTCGCCGGATCGTAGGCGTAGATCTGCCGCAGCGCGCCGAGCGGGAAAATGCTCTTGAACCACGCGAACTGCGCGATATCGAAATTGCCGGGATCGATCACGCCGGTGAAGAAATTGTTGGCGTGCGTCTCGATGAGCAGCTTCACTCCGATATCGGCCAGATTCTGCTGCGCGATCGTGGCGATCCGGACCTGGGTGTCGTTCTGCGGGATCGCGTCCCGGATCTCGAGTATCCGGCCATCCTTCTCGCGGAACTCGCCGTTGAGTTTCCAGCCGAGTTCATCGAGCATCCGGCCCGCGGCCGCCGGGTCGAACGACACCGATTGCGCGTTGTCCGCGTAGCCGGTCTGGCCGACGAGGAAGAGGTGATTGTTCAGCGGTTCGGGATCGGTGACCAGGCCGTTCTGTACGGCGGTGGCGATCGCCTGACGGTCGATGCCCTTGGAGATCGCGATACGCAGCTTCGGGTCCGACATGATCGAGCCGGGCGCGCCGTTGAAGGTGATGTGGGTGAAACTGTTGGCCGGCGCGCGGCGGACCTGCACACCGGGGGTGTTGGTGGCGATCTTGATGTCGTCGACCGTGCTCAGCGGTTCGACGGCGTCGAGTTCGTTGTTCTGGAGCGCGCTGAGCTGGGCGGCCGCATCGAGGATGGAGTAGGTGACGGTGTCGAGCTTGGGGGTGTCACCCCACCATTTCGGGTTGCGGCTCAGGATGACGCGCTGCTGGTCGCGGTTGACCTCGGTGACCATGAACGGGCCCGCCGACAGCGGCATATCGTTGCGATAGAAATCGTCGAAGGCCTGCGGGGTCGCGGTCACCTGCTGCGGGAACAACGGATTGAACAGGCCCTTCCACTCCGCGTAGTGCTCGGCGAAGGTGACGATCGCCTGCCGGTCGTCGACGCCGCGCTCCACCGTGCCGACACTGCTGTAGGCCTGGGTCGCGGCCACCTGGTACGCCGTATCGCGTCCACTCAGCGCGTTCACCTGAGAACGCAGATCCGCCCAGGTGATCGGCGAGCCGTCCGACCACACCGCCTTCGGGTTGATCGTGTACACGATCCGCTGCGGGTCGGTGCCGGTGAGCTCGATGGAGGTGAAGTAGTTGTGGTCCACCTCGAGGTTGCCCGCCGCGTCGGAGGTGAGCGTGCCCGGCAACGTCCAGCTGATCACCTCGCTGACGTAGCCGTCGGCGTCGATGTGCGCGCCGTTGAACGTCGGCGGGAAATTCGGGATGGCGAGGCGCAGATTGCCGCCCTCGGCGACCTCGTCGCGCGGTCGGGGATTGATATCGCTGGTCGCCCCGATATCACTGGGCGCGGTTTCGATCGCCGGGTCGGTGCCACAGCCACCCAGGGCCAGCGTCAGCGCGAGAAGGGGTATCGCGGCGCGGCGAAAACGCATTCCGTAGGTGGCAGTGGTCATTTCGTGAATCCGATCTTCGTATAGTCGTACGACGCCAATCCGGGCGAACCCATATTGGCGAGAGTGGCGCGGACGCCATAGCTGCCGTCGGACTGGAACAGCGGCAGCGAATGGCCTTCCTCGAATACCGCGCGGTCCACCTGATTGGCCAGTTCGATGGACTTCGCCGGGTCGAGTTCGGTGAGGGTGCGTTCGATGAGGGCGTTGAGTTCGGGGGAGCCGATGCGGCCGTAGTTGCCTTGGAGGTCGTTGGGGTCGTAGTAGTAGATCTGCCGCAGGCTCGACAGCGGGAACGGGTCGCCGATGAAACTGAACTGGGTGGCGTCGAAATCGCCGGGCTGGATCACATCGGTGAAGAAGCCCTGGGCGGGTTTGGTGTCGATGGTGAGGCCGACGCCGACAGCGGCGAGGTTCTGCTGGATGATCTGCGCGATCTGCACCCAGGTCGGGTCGTTGTAGAAGACGTCGCGGATGACCAGCTGACGGCCGTCCTTCTCACGCACGTCACCGTTGCGCACCCAGCCGAGTGCGTCGAGTTCGCGTTCGGCGGCCGCCGGGTCGAAGCCGAGGCTGTTGTCCCGGTAGCCGTCCTGGCCCTGCAGGAAGACGTGATTGTTGAGCGGCTGCGGGTTCTCCACCAGCCCGTTCTGCATGGCGGTGACGATGCCCTTGCGGTCGATCGCCTTCGAGATCGCCACCCGCACCCCCGGATCGGCGAGGATCGACCCGGGCGAACCGTTGAAGGTGAGGTGGCGCCAGCGATTGCCGGGGGCGCGGCGCACCTCGAGGCCGTCGGTGCCGCGCACGGACTGCACATCGTCGATCGTGGACAGCAGCGCCAGGTCGAGCTCGTTGTTCTGCAACGCCTGCACCCAGGCGCTGCGGTCGAGCACGCTGAAGGTGATGGTGTCGAGGACGGGTTTCGCGCCCCACCATTTCGGGTTGTGGCCCAACGTGATCCGGCCCTGGGCGCGGTCGGTGTCGATCACCGTGAACGGGCCCGCGGTCAGGTCGATGGCGTCGACGAGGCTGGTGTTGAACGCCTCCGGCGTCGAGGTGACCGACTTCGGGTACAGCGAACTGTTGCCGGCGAACTGGCCGCGCCAGTCGGCGAACGGGGTGTTGAAGGTGAGGATCGCCTGCCGGTCGTCGACGCCGCGCTCCACGGTGTCGACGAACTCGAAGCCGTTGGTGATGGCGATCAGGTAGCGCTTGTCGCGCCCGCTCATGGCGTTGGCCTGGGCGGCGATGTCCTCCCAGGTGATCGGCGAACCGTCCGACCACACCGCTTTCGGGTTGATCGTGTAGGTCACCCGCATCGGGTCGGTGCCGGTGAGCTCGACATCGGTGAAGTAGTCGGTGTTCACGGTGAGCTTGCCTGCCGCGTCGATATCGAACGAGCGGGGCATCATCGGGCGCAGGATGTCGGCGATCTCGGCCTCGTTGCCGTCATTGGACAGCGTGTTCCAGTTGGCCGGGTAGGAGCTGACGGCCAGGCGCAGATTCCCGCCCTGGCGCAGTTCCCCGACCTCGCGCGGATTGATATCACTGGTGCTGCCGATCTCGGCGGTGAGCCCCTCGGCCGACTCGCTGGTGCTCCCACAGCCGGCCACCACCAGCCCCACCGCCGCCACCACGGCGGCACAGCGCAGCCGGGCACCGCGTCCTCGGTACCTGCGACGGGTTCTCATGGCGCCTCCTCGGCGTTGCGGGCTCAGGCGCTGACCACGGGTTCCGGTACGGCCGCGATCAGCGAGCGGGTGTACTCGTGCCGAGGATTCGCGAAGATCTGCTCGGCCGGACCGGATTCGACGATTTTGCCGCGCAACATCACCGCGATGTCGTGGGCGAGATTGCGCACCACCGACAGGTCGTGGGAGACGAACAGATACGACAGGCCACGCTCGGCCTGCAGCTCACGCAGCAGATTCAGCACGCCGGCCTGGATCGAGACGTCCAGCGAGGACACCGGCTCGTCCAGCACGAGCAGCTGCGGGTCCAGTGCCAGCGCGCGGGCGATACTGATGCGCTGCTTCTGGCCGCCGGAGAAATCCGCGGGGTAGCGGTCGGCGTGCTCGGGCCGCAGCCCGACCTGGCGCAACAGCTCGGGCACCCGCCGGTTGACCTCCTCGCGTGAGCGCCCGTCGATGCGCAGCGGCTCGGCCAGCACATCGAAGATCGGCAGCCGCGGGTCCAGCGAGGAACTGGGGTCCTGGAACACGATCTGCATCTTGCGGCGGATCTCCCGCACCCGCGCCTTGGTCAGCGTCGCGACATCGTTGCCGAGCACCTCGATGCTGCCCGACTGCGGGCGGGCCAGGTCCATGATCTGCGACAACGTGGTCGACTTGCCGGAACCGGACTCGCCGACCAGGGCCAGTGTGCGGCCCGCGCTGACCTCGAAACTGATGCCGTCGACGGCACGGACCTCGCCGGTGCGACGGCGCAGCAGCACACCCGAGGTGAGCGGGAAGGTCTTGACCAGGTCGGTGACGCGCAGGACGACCTCGGCGTCGGTGCGATCCGTTTTCGCGGGCTCCGGGATCTCCTTGCGGTAGGCCTCGAACAGTTCCGGCGTGCCGACCTCGGCGGTGCGGATGCAGGCCACCGAATGGCCGGGGCCGACCTTCTCCAGCGGCGGTTCGGCGGCGGTGCAGTCCTCGATCGAGACCGGGCAGCGCGGCGCGAACGAGCAGCCCGGCGGCAGCGCGTGCATGGCGGGTGGGGCGCCGAGGATGGGGATCAGCGGGGTGCGTGGCGGGCCGTCCATGCGCGGGATGGAGCCGAGCAGACCCACGGTGTACGGCATCCGCGGCGCGCGGAAAAGCTCGGCGACCGGGGCGGTTTCGACGACCTTGCCCGCGTACATCACCGCGACCCGGTCGGCGACGGTCGCCGCGATACCCATGTCGTGGGTGATCATGATGACGCCGGCGCCGGTGATGTCGCGGGCCTTGCGCAGCAGGTCAAGGATCTGGGCCTGCACGGTGACATCGAGCGCGGTGGTCGGCTCGTCGCAGATGATCAGCGCTGGATCGTTGGCGATGGCCATGGCGATCACCACGCGCTGGCGCATGCCGCCGGAGAACTCGTGCGGGAAGGCCCGCGCGCGCAGCCGGGGGTCGGGGATACCGACCAGGTCGAGCAGTTCGATCGCCCGCTCACCGGCCTCTTTGCGGGTCATCGTGCCGTGCGCGAGCAGTGCCTCGGCCACCTGGTCGCCCACCCGGTAGACCGGGGTCAGCGCCGAGAGCGGGTCCTGGAAGACCATGCTGATCGAGGAGCCGCGCAGCTTCGACATCTGCTTGTCGCCCAGGCCGAGCAGCTCGCGCCCGCGCAGCCGGACCGAGCCCTGGATCCTGGCCTGCTCGGGCAGCAGCCCGATCACCGCCAGCGAGGACACCGACTTGCCCGAACCGGACTCGCCGACGATCGCGAGGACCTCACCGTCGGCGACGGTGTAGTTCACCCCGCGCACCGCGTCTACCCGGCCCTCTTCGCCCGGGAACGAGACCCGCAGGTCGGTGACTTCGAGCAAGGGCGCGGTCGACGTACTCATCGCTTCTCGGCTTTCTTCAGCTCGACCCGGGCCTGATCCTTGCGCTCGGCCTTCTCCTTGCGCGATTTGCGCGCACCCCGCGCCCCGGGGTCGAACGCGTCGCGCAGGCCGTCACCGACGAGGTTGGCGCACAACACGATCGTGATCAGCAGCCCGCCGGCGAACAGGAACAGCCACGGGTAGGTGAGCGCGGACTTGGTGCCCGCCGCGATCAGCGAACCCAGCGACACATCCGGCGGCTGCACACCGAAACCGAGGAAACTCAACCCGGTTTCGGCGCCGATCGCCGCGCCGACCGCGAGGGTGGTGTCGATGATCAGGATCGAGGCGATGTTCGGGACGATGTGGCTGAGAATGACCGTGCGGGTCGGCGCGCCCATATACCGTGCGGCGCGGACGAATTCGCGATCACGCAGGCTCAATGTCAAGCCGCGCACGATCCGCGCGGCGATCATCCAGCCGAACACGCTCAGCAGCACGATCAGGATCAGGATCGAGCCGGAACCCTTGGTGCGCGGGGCGAACAGCGCGATGATGATGAAGCTGGGCACCACCAGCAGCAGGTCGACGAACCACATGATGGTCCGGTCGGTCCAGCCGCCGAGCAGCCCCGCCACCGCGCCGGCCGTGGCGGCGATGATGCTGGCGAAGATCGCCACCGAGAAGCCGATGATCAGCGATTTCTGCAGCCCGCGCAGGGTCTGGGCGAGCACGTCCTGGCCGATCTGGGTGGTGCCGAAGGGATGCTCGGGGCTCGGCGGTTTCAGCAGCGCGGTGTAGTCCATCTGCTGGTAATCCCACGGCAGCAGCGGCGGCACCGCGAAACTGACGATCACCAGCAGCAGCAGGATCACCGCGCCGACCACGGCGGGCTTGTTGCGCAGGAAACGGCGCCAGACCAGCTTGCGGCGCCCGGCCGCGGCGTTCTCCGGAGCGCCGACGGCGATGAGTTCGGTCTCTGTCATGACACACGCACCCTCGGGTCGAGCAGGGCAAGGACGACATCGGAGAGCAGGCCCGAGACCAGCACCACCAGGCCGGCGAACGCGGTCACCGTCACCACCACGTACAGGTCCTGGGCATTGATCGAGTCCACCAGCCACTCGCCGACACCGTGCCAGCCGAAGATCTTCTCCACGAAGGTGGCGCCGGTGATCAGGCCACCGAGGCTGTAGGCGAACAGGGTGGCCATCGGGATGAGCGCGGTGCGCAGGCCGTGCTTGTACAGCGCGCGATTGCGGGTCAAGCCCTTGGCGCGGGCGGTGCGGATGAAATCGCTTTGCAGCACGTCGAGCATGGCGTTGCGCTGGTAGCGGCTGTAACCGGCCATGCCGTAGAGCGCCAGCGCCAGCGTCGGCAGCACGAGATGCTGTGCGCGGTCGACCAATTGGTTCCACAGGCCGGTGATCTGGGTGGCCGAGGTCTCGCCGGTGTAGAGGAAGAACTGGGTGCCGGTCGAGGTGTTGAATTGCAGCGCACCGTATTTCAGCAATGTCGCGAGCAGGAACACCGGTGTCGAGATGATCAGCAGCGAGAGCACCGTCGAGAAATAATCACTGAACTTGTACTGCCGGATCGCCCCCGCCGCGCCGATCAGCACGCCGAGCACGGTACCGATCACCGAACCAAGGATCAGCAGCCGCAGACTCACCGCGACCCGCCTGCCCAGCTCCTCGCTCACCGGCTGACCCGCCAGCGTCGTCCCGAAATCCCCTTGCACGACGCCGCCCAGCCAGGTGAGATAGCGCTGCGGGATCGGCTCGTCGAGATGCAGCTGCTCGGCTTTCGCGTCGATCACCGACTGCGGAGGGCGCGGATTGCGCTGCTCGAGGCTGTCGAGCGGGTTGAAAGTCAGTGAAGCGAGGCTGAACGTCAGGAACGAAGCCAGCAACAGGAGCACGACGTAGTTCAGCGCGCGCCGCAACAGAAAGCCGGTCATCAGTCCCCTCTGGATCGGGTATTCAGGCCCTGATCATAGGGACATCTGTGTCGTCCTCGCGTGCCGACGTGCGGCAGGATGGAACCGATGACTCCTCTGCACCCGAAACCGAAGCTGGTAGCCACCGACGTCGACGGCACCCTGATCGATGACGCCGACAAGGTCTCGCCGCGCACCAAGGCCGCCGTCGGCGCGCTCGTCTCCGACGGCACCACCTTCGTGCTGGCCACCGGCAGGCCGCCGCGCTGGATCGAACCGGTGGTCAGCGAACTCGGGTACGCCCCGCTCGCGGTCTGCGGCAACGGGGCGGTCATCTACGACAGCGCCACCGACCGGGTGCTGTCGAGCCACACCCTCGACGTCGAGACCCTGGGCTGGCTGGCCGAGCTCGCCGAACACGCGCTACCCGGGTGCGGGCTGGCCACCGAGCGGGTCGGCGCCAGTGCGCACGACGCCGTCACCCAGCAGTTCGTCAGCTCGCCGACCTACGAACACGCCTGGCTCAACCCCGACGACACGGTGGTCTCGCACGCCGAGGTCATCGACTCGCCCGCGATCAAGATGCTGGTCCGGCTCAGTTCGGCCCGCAGTTCCGAGATGCGCGCCGTGCTGGCCCCGCTGGTCGGCGACCGCGCCGAGATCACCTACTCCACCGAGCACGGGCTGATCGAACTGGCGGTGCCCGGGGTGACCAAGGCGTCCGGGCTGGCCGAGGTGGCGCGGCGATTCGGGGTGGGCGAACACGCGATCATCGCCTTCGGTGACATGCCCAACGACGTGCCGATGCTCTCGATGGCCGGGCACGGTGTCGCCATGGGCAACGCGCACCCGGAAGCCCGCGCCGCCGCCGACGAGGTGACGGGCAGCAATATCGACCACGGCGTCGCCATGGTCCTCGAACGTTGGTGGTCCTGAACTGGTCGATTGATCACCAGGCCTCTGTGGAGACATCGGCCGAGAAGCGAAATCCGTGGTGGCCTGATGATCTTGGTCGTCACGCGTAACGGCCGGTGCCCTCGTTGGGAGGGGCACCGGCCGTTCTTCGCCTTGACCGGGTGTCAGCCGGTTGGGGCGGGTTCCGGGGATACCGGGGTTGTTCTGGTGTCGGATTGATCGCGGCGGGTTAGGGGTCGGGCGGGATCAGGGGTGCCGCTGGGTCAGTTGGGTGCCGGGGGCGCCGGTGGGTCAGTGGGTGCCGGGGGTGCTGCCGGGTTGGCGGGTGCCGGGGTGGCCGCTGGGTCGGCGGGTGCCAGGGGTGCCGCTGGATCGGTGGGCGCCGGGGGTGTTGCCGGGTCGGCGGGTGGCGGGGTGGTGGCTTGCGGGTCGCCGGGGGTGGTCGGCGGGACGACCGAGGCGGGGGGTTGGTTCGCGCCGTTCATCTCCGCCTTGTAGGTCTCGTCGTAGGTCTTCCAGAAGGTGGTGACGATGCCGGTCAGCTCGTTGAGCACCAGCGAACCGTTCTGGAAATCGGTGCGCAGACCATCCGGGACCAGGTAGGAACTGCCGGTCGGCAGGCCGAGCACGCCCGAATCGGCGCCCAGGCTGAGATAGCGGTCCAGGATCGCGCCCACCACTTCGAAGACCTGGCCGTTCTCGCCGGAATAGACGAAACCGTTGGCGAACTTCGCGTACTGACGGCCCTGCGAGCCCGGCAGCAGATCCGACTCCGGCGCGCCGAGCGGACCGTCGACACCGCCCCTCGCTACCCAGTGCTGGGCGATCGGGTTGGTCGAGGACAGGCCGAGCAGTTTGTCGACCAGCGCGCCCAGCTCGGCCATATTGCCCTGCGGGGCGGCGGCCTGCTGGTCGCTCTCCGGGGCACTGGCCTCCTGGCTCGGCGGACGATACGGCGTGGCAGGCGAACTGTAGGTGTTGTTGCCCGCGGCGATCGAGCGGATACGGTCCATCAGGTCGTAGGCCGCGTCGCCGGGGCAGTCGGTGTTGCCGACATCGCGGTGCGCGAACACCACCGGCAACTCGACCTCCTCGCCCAGGTAGTAGGGGGTGAACTCGGTGCCCTCGGAGTACATCGTGGTGTAGCCCTTGGGATCGAGCCCGTCCAGCTTGGCCCGCCAGCCGATGAACCGGCCGATCGCGGTGATCGACGCTTCGCTCGGCGACTCGATCTCGTAGTTGCCCATCAGCGCCACACCGGCGGTGTTCTCGTTGAAACCGCCCGCGTGCGCACCCTGCACGTCACGGTCGAGCCCGCCGTAGCGGCCCTCGAAGATCTGGCCGTACTTGTCGACCAGGGCGTTGTAGCCGATGTCGCACCAGCCGAGCGTTTCGGCGTGATAGGCGTAGATCGCGCGGACGATACCGGCCGACTCGGCCCGGCTGTAGTCGTTGCGGCCCGCGGTGTGGTGCACGGTGAGGCCACCGAGGCCGTCGTCGTAGGTGGGCTCCTGGCAGCGGATCGACTCGTCGGCGCCCCACTGCGCGCGGGTGATCACCTTCGGCCCGCCATTGGGCAGCGCGGCCGCCACCTCGTTGAGCGCGGCGTCGATCGCGGCCCGGCCCGGGTTGATCAGCACGGCCTTGAGCGCGGCCTCGGTGAGATGCGCCGGGTCGTGATCGGGGCCCGCGGTGGGCTTGCGGGTCACCAGCATCTGCACCGCGGTGGTCTCGCCGACATAGATCGGCTCGGTGCCGGTCGGCGCGTCGGCCGGGGCCTGATCGTTGGCCCTGGTGTCGACCGGATCAGCGTTGTACCAGGGACCCCAGCTGCCGTCCGGCTGCCTGGCGCGCAGCTTGGTGGTGGTATTCGCCAGATCACGGGCAGTGACGGCGACCATGCTGAACGGGGTGTCCTGGGTGATCTCCTTGACCTGCGCGCCGACCTCGTCGATCAGCTCCGGGCCGACCGCACCGGGGGACAGGGCAGGGGTATCCGGGGTGGTGCCGGGCTCCAGGTTGGCCGGGTCGGCGATGAACTTCGTACCGGCCGGCCGGCTCTGGGCGACCGGGGCCGCCGCCGGTGCGGGTGCTTGCGCGGCAGGTGCGCTAGGGGTCGCGGGCGCGCCCGCCGGCGCCTGCTGGACCTGCGGATTCGGCGGCGCAGCCGGTGAGTCGGCCGGAGTCCCACCCGGCGCCCCGGGCGCCTGCGCTGCCGGACCCGATGCGTCCTGTGGTGCTGGTGCCTGCGCAGCCGGCGCGGTCGGCGCCGGTGCCGGCGCGGCGGGTGCAGGTGCGGCTGGGACTGGTGCTACCGGAGCCTGCGCTGCCGGTGCCGATGCGTCCTGTGGTGCCGGTGCTGTCGGTGCCTGCGCGGCTGGTGCTTGTGCTTGCGCGGCCGGTGCCTGCGCTGCCGGAGCCGGTGCGGCTGGTGCTTGCGCTGCCGGAGCTGGTGCGGCTGGTGCTTGCGCTGCCGGAGCTGGTGCGGCTGGTGCTTGCGCTGCCGGAGCTGGTGCGGCCGGTGCTTGCGCTGCCGGAGCCGGTGCGGCTGGAGTCGGCGCCGCCGGTGCTGGTGCGGCGGGGGCGGTCGGGACCGCTGTGCTGGGGGCAGGCGGGCGGTTGTTCGGTGCGGCGTTGGGGGCCGCGCCGGGGGCCGGGGCCTGCGGGGTTGTGGTCGGCTGGGCCTTCGTCGGGAGTGGCGGCAGCGGGATCTCGGTCGGCAGCGCCACGCCCGGGGGGACCGGCAATCCCGGCGGTACCGGGATCGAACTGGGCAGCGGCAGCATCTGCAGATCCGACAGGTGCAGGTCGGGCAGATCGAGGCCGGTCAGCTCGCGCAGCGGGACGGTGATGTCCTGCGCGGAGGTCAGCGCGACCTCGGCCAGCTGGGCCGGAACGGCCGTGAGCTGGGAATCGTTCGCGCTGCGGTAGTCGGTCGAATCGCTCAGTGCGAACGCGCCGATCGGTGCGGCGACCGCGAGCGTGGTGACTACCGGGAGCACATAGGAACGTTTCGGCTTTCGGTATCGCACGTGCGACTCCAATCAAGGTCGAACCTTGCATGTGGCGGCTGGCGCCTGATGTTCCGCTGGCATGTGATGCTTGCTTCCTATCGCCTCACACACCACACTAGTTAACATACGTCACACATCTAAACCTCAACTTGAGGATTATGTGATTGCTCGAATGTAGCCCTCGGATCCCGCTCGGTGACGACGACATGCCGACGCGAGCTCCGCCGGTCGAACCGTGAAACCGTGGGAGCGCAGTATGAGAGCGAACGCCAAGATCAACCGCACCACCCGTCGCGGGACCCGGCGTCGGAGCGTGCCGGTCCTGCGGACCGTGCCACTTCCGCTGATGGTCGGTGGTACCGCACTGGCGCTGACCGGAGCGATGGGGCTGTGGCAGATCCTGCCGGGGGAGGTTACGCCCACCGTCGGCGCTGGTCACGGGCGCGGTATGAGTCAGGTCGGGGCGTTCGAGAACGCGCAGGAGGGCTGGACGGCCGAGGAGATCCTCGGGCACTACTACCCCGGCGCCGAACTCGGGCAGATCGGGCCGACCACCATCGGCGTCCGATTACAAGCCCAGGACGACGCCACCCTCGACACCTTCGCCGCCGCGGGCGCGCAGGTCGCGGGCCGGACCATCGGCCCCGGCGAGGCCGCCCACCTCACCCCACTGCCCGACGGCGGCGCGAACGTGGTGGTGACCTCGGGCTGCGACGGCGAGGTGCTCTGGCAGGCGGCCACCGACGACCCGTTCGTCTACCCCGTGTCCGCGGGCGCGGGCAGGCCCGCCGACGAGCACCTCACCCTGTGCGGCGGCACCGCCTATCGCGGCGCGCTCGGCGTCGCGCTGGAGGACGGCGCCTACCGCACCGTCAACCAGGTCGACCTCGACGACTATCTCGCCGGCCTCCTGCCCGCCGAGATGCAGGCCAACTGGGCTGATCAGGGCGCGTTCGAGGCCCTGCGCGCCCAGGCCATCGCCGCCCGCTCCTACGCACTCGCCGAGGACCGCTACACCTACGCGCAGACCTGCGACACCACCGACTGCCAGGTCTACCCCGGCACCGTGCTCGAGGACGCGCGCACCACCGAGGCCGTCGCCGCGACCACCGGCACCGTCCTGCTGCGCGACGGGCTGATCCTGCGCTCGGAGTACTCCGCCGCCCCCGACGGCGGCCGCCCCGCCGACATCCAGACCTTCGAGGTCGGCCCCGCCCCCGACGAACTCGTCCAGACCGCGCCGGCCCCACCGGCCCCCGCCTACCCCGCCGATCCTGCGACGCCGACGCCGACGCTGCCCGACCCGACCATCGAAGCGCTGGCCGGCGAGAGCCTCATCGACACCGCCTACCGCCGCATCGGCGGCCCCGACAGTGCGGTCGGCGCCCCCATCGGCCCGGAAATGCTGCTCCCGCAACGAGCGGGCACCTACCGGATGTACACCAACGGCGTCATCGTCGCCACGCCCACCCTCGGCGCCCAGGTCGTCGACTTCTCCACCCTCCTCGCCCTGGTCCCCGACGCAGGCGACCAACTCCCCACCTCCGGCTCCGGCCAGCGCCCCCGCCTCACCATGCCGGAAGGCACCACCCCCAACGGCGATTCGCCGGGTTCGATACCGGAGGGAACCCCTCCCGACGGCGGGTCCCCGCCGGTCGCGAACGGTGTCGCACCCGAAGGTCAAACGTTCACCGACACGGCCCCCAGCGATGTGAACCCGGACGGAACTGCGCCCAGCGACCCCGCACCCGGTGGCGGCGTACCTGGTGACGGTGCGCCAGGTGGTGGACCTGCTGGTGTTCCGGATGTCAGCTCGCCTGAGGGCGTACCAGTCGCGTAGGCGAGTCGAGCTTCGGACGCCGCGGCTGGGGTGCGGAGCGAATCACGGTCATCGAAATCCCGGCGGCCGAGTCCCCGGCGATGTTGCGCCTGGTGGCGGAGTCCCCGGGTGACGCTGCACCCGGCGCCGGAACTGTAGGTGTTCCGGAGGTCAGCTCGCCTGAGGGCATACCAGTCGCGTAGGCGAGTCGAGTTTCGGACATCACGGCTGAGGCGCGGGACGCATCGCCAGGCACGGTGCCCGGTGGTGCGGCACCGGCGTCATCGTGCAATTCGGACGCGCTCAGTCAGAATTCTGACTGGCGGGGCGCCGATTGCACGATTACGCCAGTCAGTCCAGGGATGTGTCGTTCAGGCCGATGGACAGGGTGCGTAGCAGGGTGGCGAGCTGGTCGCGGTCGTCGGTGGTGAGGGTGGAGAGAAGGCGTTGCTCGTTGTCCATGTGCAGTGGGAGCAGGTGGTCGACCAGGGCGCGGCCCTCGTCGGTGAGCTGGACGTAGACCGAGCGGCGGTCTTCGGCGCAGGGGGCGCGGCGGACCAGGTTCTTGGCCGCGAGGCGGTCGATGCGGTTGGTGATCGCGCCCGAGGTGACCATTGCGGCGCGGTTGAGCGCACCCGCGGTGAGGCCCTTGTCGCCGCCGGAGCGGCGCAGGGTGGCGAGCACGTCGAACTCCCAGAATTCCAGGCCGTGACCGGCGAAGAAGCGCTTCAGGTCCTGTTCGAGCAGGCGCGAGAGGCGGGTGATCCGTCCGACGACAGCCATCGGCGTCACGTCGACATCGGGTCGTTCGGCAGTCCAGTGCGCGGTGATCAGATCGACGGCGTCCCGCATCATTTCCCTCTCGGTTGAAAATCTTAACGTTCATCTACTTGACGCTGAGCCATCTCCGCGAGTAGATATTTCAACGTTGAGATTATCAATCAGGAGCGAATATGACGACCGCACCTCGCAGTACCTACGCGGGCACCCTCGCGCTCACCGCCCTCACCCCGATCGTCTGGGGTTCCACCTACGCCGTCACCACCGAACTCCTGCCTCCCGACCGCCCGCTGTTCACCGCGCTGATGCGCGCCCTGCCCGCCGGTCTGGTGCTGCTCGCGCTGACCAGGGTGCTGCCGCGCGGTGTCTGGATCGGCCGGGCCGCGGTGCTCGGGGCGCTGAACATCGGGGCGTTCTTCCCGCTGCTGTTCCTGGCGGCCTACCGGCTGCCGGGCGGTGTCGCCGGGGTGCTCAGCGCGGTGGCGCCGATGTTCGCGCTCGGCTTCGCTGCGGTGCTGCTGGCCGAGATGCCGACGCGGCGCAAGGTGATCGCCGGGGTGATCGGCGTGTTCGGTGTCGCGCTGGTGGTGTTGCGCGGCAATGTCGAACTGGATCTGGTCGGTGTGTTCGCGGGGCTGGCCGGCGCCGCGTCGATGGCGGCAGGCACCGTACTCACCAAGAAGTGGGGACGCCCCGACGGCGTCGGCCCGCTGGCACTGACCGGCTGGCAACTCACCGCCGGCGGACTGGTTATCGCTCCGCTGGCTCTGCTCGTCGAAGGGGCTCCGCCCGCCCTCGACGCCGATGCCATCAGCGGCTACCTCTACCTCGGCATCATCGGCACGGCGGTGGCGTACTGGCTGTGGTTCCGCGGAATCTCGCGCGTCCCAGCGACTTCGGTGGCTTTCCTCGCCCTGCTGAGCCCGGTGTCGGCGGCGGTGATCGGCTGGATCGCCCTGGGTCAGGCACTGACCGTCTTGCAGATCCTCGGTCTGGGAGTCGCTTTGGCGGGCACCGCCCTCGGTCAGCTCACACCTGCTGATCCGGTGGCCGAGCCCGCGACATCGAAAGCAGCAGTTACGGACTCGTCGCCAGCGGATGCGCAACGCATCGGGAAGGAGCGAGTCTCCAGCTCCTGCTAGGTGCTGAAGGGTTGACTTTGACGTAGCGTCAACTTGCAGACTGGAGACATCGACGAGAAAGAGGCAGGTCATGGCGGGTGAATGGTCCATCCAGGACCTCTCGAAAGCCGCGGGCACCACCAGCCGCACGCTGCGCCACTACGGCCAGCTCGGGCTGCTGGAACCGAGCCGGATCGGCGCCAACGGCTACCGCTACTACGACCAGAACTCGCTGATCCGCCTGCAGCGCATCCTGCTGCTGCGCGAACTCGGTCTCGGCCTTCCGGTGATCGCCGAGGTTCTCGCCGGTGAACAGAACACCACCGACGCGCTGCGCACCCACCTGGAACTGCTTCGGCAGCAACAGGATCGGATCGCGCGGCAGATCGAATCGGTGTCGTCCACATTGCACAAGACCGAAAGAGGTGAGCCACTCATGGCCGCAGAGGTTTTCGACGGTTTCGACCACACCCAGTACAAGGACGAGGTGGTCGAGCGCTGGGGCAAGGACGCCTACGACAGCGGCGACCGCTTCTGGCGCTCGCTGACCGAGGCCGACAAGCAGGCGTTCTTCCAGGAGCACCTGGATATCGCCGCCGACTACGGAAAGGCCCGCGCCGCTGGGCTTCCCGTCGCCGGCGAGGTCGTTCAGGCGATCGTCGTCCGGCACCGCGACTGGATCAGCAGTGGCGCGCCGGGCAAGCCGATGACGGACGAGTACCTGCTCGGCCTCGGCGAAATGTATGTCGCCGACCCGCGCTTCCGGAAGAACTACGACGTCCACGGCGACGGCACCGCCGAGTACATCCTGGAGGCGTTCCGGGCCTACGTCGCCGCGAAGTCGTCCTGAGCCGTCACCGGCGAATAGGCTCTCTCGTCGGGAACCGCTCGACGAGGGGGAGCAATGAACAGTCACTCAGGCCATCTGCCGAACCATCCAGGCCAGGAGCCGGGAAACCCGGTGCCCGCTCCGGTCGTTCCCGGCCCCGACCTGAACAGTGCAGCTATCAGGCCGCCGCAGCCAGAATCAGCGGGGGCACCGCAGCCAGGGCCGGCCGGGCCGCCGCAGTCGGGACCGGCCGGGCCGCCGCAGGCGGGACCCGTGACGGCGGCGCAGGCAGGATCCGTGGGGGCGCCGCAGGAAGGACTGGCCGGGCAGCCGCAGTCGGGATCGGCGGGGCAGCCGCAGTCGGGATCGGCGGGGCAGCCGCAGCCAGGATCAGCGGGTGCGCCGCAGCCAGGGGCAGTGGGGCCGTCGCAGTCGGGATCCGTGGGGTCGTCGCAGTCAGGGCCGGTGGGGCTGCCGCAGTCGGGACCGGCGGGGTCGTCGCAGTCAGGGCCGGTGGGGCTGCCGCAGTCGGGACCGGCGGGGGCGTCGCAGTCAGGGCCGGTGGGGCTGCCGCAGTCGGGATCCGTGGGGTCGCCGCAGTCAGGGCCGGTGGGGCTGCCGCAGTCGGGATCCGTGGGGTCGCCGCAGTCAGGGCCGGTGGGGCCGCCGCAGTCGGGATTCGTGGGGGCGTCGCAGCCAGTGCCGGTGGGGTGGCCGGGGTTGGGACCGGCGGGGGCGCCGTATGTCGGGCCGGGGGTGGGGATTCCGATTTCGGCGCTGCTGGCGGGAATCGGCGCGCTGGCCGGGGGGTCGGTCGGGATCCTCGTTTTGATCGGGGGTATTTCCCAGCTGTACCGGGGCTCGTTCTACCGGTCGCTGACCTTTCTCGACGCGGAGCGCAAAGCCGACGCGGAGATCAAGGCGGATATCGCTGAGCTCGGGGATCGACTCGAATTCGCGATCGGTGCGGTTCTCGTGGTGTTGCTCTGCATCGGCGGGGTACTGCTCCTGTGCCGGCGGGCAGCCGGGCTGACGATGGTGATCATCGGCAGTGGGCTCGCCTTCTTCATCTGGATCGGTGTCTTGGCAGTCAGTGATAATGGGACGATCGCGGTGATGTCGGCGTTGCTCGCGCTGGTTGCGCTGTGTGCGCTGGTCGCGGCGTTGCTGCCTGGGACGCACCGCTGGATCGATGCCGGGCGGGTCGAGGGGATCAGTACGAATCGTGCTCGATCGGGCGTTGGGCCGTATAACTGACGGCGGCGGCGAACGAGTACGGGGGACGATGGTGGAACAGCAGCAGGCCGGGCGGCCGCGGCGGGCGGTGACCGCGCTGGTGGCCGGGTGGCTGGGAGTGCTCGTCGGGGTGGCGGGGCTGGTGGTCGCGGTGGCGACGGCGGTGCTGCTGGCGGTCGGGCGCGCGATCGAGCTGGACTACACGGCGGCGGGGATCGTCGGCGGGCTGGGGGTGGTGTATCTGCTCGGGGCGGTGCTGCTGTTGCGGCGGCGGCTGATCGGACGGCGGATTCTGCTCAGCGTTGCAGGGGCGATGAGCGCGGCGACGCTGCTGGTCGTGGTGCTCAACGGGGCCGGGCACGGGTGGCGGCTCGGGGTGCTCGACTGGTGGCTCGGGCTCAATGTGGTGATCCTGGTGCTCAGTGTGATCGAGCCGACGCGCCGATGGACTATCACTCGATAGCGCGCCACGGGATACGGTCGGACCATGCTCGTGCAGGAGACGAACCCGAAAACCGGTGAGGTGTCGGCGATCATCGCCGTGTTCCTGGCCGGGCTGGCCGCCGCGGCGAATCTGATCGGAGCCGCGGTGCTCGTGCGCGCGTTCCTGCGCGATGCCGATCTGCTCGACGATTCGCTGACCCTGTTCGCCCTGCTCGGCGCGCTGACGGCAGCATTCGTCTTCGGCTACGGCGCCTACCTGCTGGCTCGCCGCGACGAGACCGGCCGCTGGCTGGTGATCGTCGCCGCCGGCGCACAACTCGGGCTGGGCGTGCTCGCGCTGCTGGCCACGCTGGTGAACTACGACGCCGAGTACGGCATCCACTGGTTCGCCCCCGAGCCGCTGCTGTCCTCGCTCGTGCTCGGCTTCGGCGGGGTGCCCGGCGCGGTGACGGCGATCGTGAACCACAGCTGGGCTGCTGCCGCGTCGGCGGTCGCGTTCGGTGCGCTGGTGCTGGTACCCGCGATCCTGCCGTGGACGGCGGCCTACACACTCGCTCGCCCGCACCACGCGGTCGAGCCGACCGTATAGTTTCGGCAGGTCGGTACAGGAATTCGAGGAGGGGGACATCATGGGGTATCCGTACGGCCCGCAGCAGGGCTATGACCCGTACGCGGGACAGGCAGGACCTGGGTACGCGCAGCCAGGCTACGGTGCGCAACCCTACCCAACGCCGGCGCCCCAATATGGTTACGCCGCACCAGTTTACGGCGCGGCGCCCTACGGATACGGGATGCCCGGTTACGGTCAGCAGCGCGCGAGTGGTGGCACTGCCATCACGGCGGCCGTGCTCGTCCTGATTCTGACCATGCTCTCCGCACTCTCACTGGTAACCAGCCTCATCGCACTTTCCGCCGTCGACGCTGCGGGCGAGGCCGAATTCGCCGCGAGCGCCGCGGCGCCGATGGTCGTCATCAACGGTGGTTTCGTCGTGCTCGGCTTCCTCGGCTCGATCCTCACCTTCCGCCGCAAGGCAGCGGGCCGGGTGATCATCATCATCCTGTCCTCGCTGGGGCTGATCGGCTCCGTCATCGGGACTGTGATCGCCTCCAACGGCCCGGTCTCCGGCCCGATCGTCGCCTCCACCCTCATCGGCGGCGGCATCGCCCTGCTGATCCTGTGCCTGGCAGCCGCCCCCTCCACCGGCCGCTGGATCCGCGAACCCCGCCAGGCCACGTACGGCCCGCAGCCGTATTACTGATCTACGCGGGCCGACGCGGCATCTTTCGAATCGGAGCGGCCGAATCCTGGCCGTGGCCGAGTGGCCCCGAGCTCGCCCGCAAGCAGTGGGTTCGGGTCGGCGTGGTGCATTCTCCCTGCGTGCGGTCGGTTGTGCCAGCGGTGCTTGGCGTGGTCGCTCGGTGGTGAACGACCGACGATGCGGCCGTATAGTTCTGCAGGTCAGTGCTGGGAATTCGAAGAGGGGGAGCTTCATGGGGTATCCGTACGGTCCGCAGCAGGGGTACGGGCCGCCTGCCTACGGTCCAGCTCCCTACACCGCGCCCGGTGGGTACGGGGCGTACAACGCAGCTCGTCCCAGGTATCCCGCGGCCGGATTCGGTGCCAGGCGGCCGAGCAGCGCCACGGGGTTCACTGCCGCCGTGTTGTCGTTGATCGGCTCGGTAATGTCCTTTCCGCTGCTGCTCATGACCTTCGACGGCTTCGAGAGTTCTGGTAACCAGGCTGTGTTCGTGGGGATGCGCGCGCTGGGTGTCGTGATCTGCTTGTTGTGGTTCACCGGTGCGGTGCTGTTGTTCCGGCAGAAGGCCGCGGGTCGAGTGCTGCTGATCGTGCTGTCGTCCATCGTTCTGGCCCTCATGCTCGCCTCGCTGCTGTTCGCGCTCGCGTGGACCGACGGTCATATAACCGGTGAGATGCTGGCGGCCTCGACACTCCCCGCCGTGGTGCCCGCGGTGATCCTGACCCTCGCAGCAGCCCCCTCCACCGGCCGCTGGATCCGCTCCGCACGACCGACCGCCTACCCACCCCATCGGTACTACTGAGTAACCCCAAGGATTCCCCCAGCTCAGGGCGTGGTCGGTGACTCCGCCGGGACAATCTGCGGTCTTCCGATACGCTGGGCACCCGTGACCGCCGCATCGTCCTCCGGTAATTCCGCCAGCGCAGATTCCTCCACCCAGTTCGACCTGATCGTGGTCGGCTCCGGCTTCTTCGGCCTGACCGTCGCCGAGCGTGCCGCGAACCTGCTGGGCAAGCGGGTGCTGGTGCTCGACCGCCGCTACCACCTGGGTGGCAACGCCTACTCCGAGCCCGAGCCGGAAACCGGTATCGAGATCCACAAGTACGGCGCGCATCTGTTCCACACCTCGAACAAGAAGGTCTGGGACTACGTCACCCAGTTCACCGAGTTCACCGGTTACCAGCACCGGGTGTTCGCGCTGCACAAGGGGCAGTCCTACCAGTTTCCGATGGGGCTCGGCCTGATCTCGCAGTTCTTCGGCCGCTACTTCACCCCGGAAGAGGCCAAGGCGCTGATCGCCGAGCAGGCCGCCGAGGTGGCGACCGCCGACGCGCAGAACCTCGAGGAGAAGGCGATCTCGCTGATCGGCCGCCCGCTCTACGAGGCGTTCGTGCGCGACTACACCGCCAAGCAGTGGCAGACCGACCCCAAGGAACTGCCCGCAGGCAATATCACCCGCCTGCCGGTGCGCTACACCTTCGACAACCGCTACTTCAACGACACCTACGAGGGCCTGCCCAAGGAGGGGTACACGAAGTGGCTGGAGAACATGGCCGCCTCCGACCTCATCGAGGTGCGGCTGAACACCGACTGGTTCGACGTGCGTGACGAGATCGTCGCGGCCAGCCCGGACGCGCCGATCGTCTACACCGGCCCGCTGGACCACTACTTCGACTACGCCGAGGGCGAACTCGGCTGGCGCACCATCGATTTCGAGACCGAGGTCCTCGAGATCGGCGATTTCCAGGGCACCTCGGTGATGAACTACAACGACGCCGACGCCCCGTACACCCGCATCATCGAGCCGCGCCACTTCCACCCCGAGCGCGATTACCCGACCGACAAGACGGTCATCATGCGCGAGTTCTCCCGTTTCGCGCAGACCGGCGACGAGCCGTACTACCCGATCAACACCCCCGAGGACCGCGCCAAGCTGCTGGCCTACCGCGAGCTCGCCAAGAAGGAGACCGCCGAGAAGAAGGTCCTCTTCGGCGGCCGCCTGGGCACCTACCAGTACCTGGACATGCACATGGCGATCGGTTCGGCGCTGAGCATGTTCGAGAACGTGCTGCGGCCGCACCTGGAGTCGGGCACGACCCTGGTGGACCAGGCGTGAACGGGCAGGACAACAAGGCGGCGGCTGTCACCGGCGCGAACGAGCAGGAACCGGCCGTGAACGGGCAGACCGTCACGAACGGGCAGGCCGAGGCCGACTCCGCGCCCGCGAGCACGCCGTCCACCCGCGCACCGCGCAAGGCGACCGGTCCGAGCGCGCAGAACCAGGCCGCCGCCACGCCGGGTGCGAGCGCACCCAGGAAGCAGTCGGGTGACGACCAGGCCGCCGCAGCGGGTACCCGCACCCGGCGCAAGGCGAGCGCGGCGAAGCCTGCTCCGGCGAGCGCACCGCGGAAGGGACGCGGAGTGAGCGGACAGTCCGAGGCGCCCACCCAGACGCGAGCGACCTCGCTACTGCAGCGGGTCATCCTGCCGCGTCCCGGCGAACCGCTCGACGTGCGGACCCTCTACCTGGAGGAATCCACCACCAACGCCCGCCGCGCGCACGCCACCAGCCGGACCGCGCTGTCCATCGGCGCCGAGTCGGAAGTGTCGTTCTGCACGTACTTCAACGCGCTGCCCGCCAGCTACTGGCGGCGCTGGAGCGTGCTGAAGTCGGTGGTGCTGCGGCTGGAGCTGACCGGGCACGGGCGCGTGGACGTCTACCGGTCCAAGGCAGACGGTTCGCGAATCCATGTGCAGGGCAAGGAGTTCGCGGTCGAGCTCGAAGGACGAGCGCAGGCCCTGGACAGCGATTCCGCCCGATCCGATCGCACCGCCGATTCGGTGTTCGTGGAGTTCGAGACCGATCTCGGCCCGTTCGAGGACGGCGGCTGGATCTGGTTCGACATCACCACCGACACCGCCGTGACACTGCTCGGCGGTGGCTACTACGCCCCGCAGGAAGCGCCGGGCACCGGCAGCATCGCCGTCGGCATGCCCACCTTCAACCGGCCGACCGACCTGGTGAAAACCCTGGCCGCGCTGGGTTCGGACCCGCTGGTGCTCGACAATATCGCCGGCGTGATCGTCGCCGATCAGGGCAACCGCAAGGTCGTCGACGAGCCCGGCTTCACCGAGGCCGCCGCGACCCTCGGCGACCGGCTCGCCATCCACGACCAGCCCAACCTCGGCGGTTCCGGCGGCTACAGCCGCGTCATGTACGAGGCGCTCAAGACCGACGCCGAGTTCATCGTCTACATGGACGACGACATCGAGATCGAGCCCGACTCGATCCTGCGCGCGCTCGCGTTCTCCCGCTTCGCCAAGTCGCCGCTGCTGGTCGGCGGGCAGATGCTGAACCTGCAGGAGCGTTCGCACCTGCACAGCATGGGCGAGGTCGTCGACCGCGGGATCTTCATGTGGTCCTCGGCGCCGAACGTCGAGTACGACCACGATTTCTCGAAGTACCCGCTCAAGGACCGCGACAACTCCAAGCTGCTGCACCGGCGCATCGACGTCGACTTCAACGGCTGGTGGACGTGTGTGATCCCGCGTCAGGTCGCCGAGCAGATCGGTCAGCCGCTGCCGCTGTTCCTCAAGTGGGACGACGTCGAATACGGCCTGCGCGCCCGCGAGGCCGGCTACCCGACCATCACCCTGCCGGGTGCGGCCGTGTGGCACATGGCCTGGTCGGACAAGGACGACGCCATCGACTGGCAGGCCTACTTCCACCTGCGCAACCGCCTGGTCGTGGCCTCCCTGCACCTGCCCGGCGACGGCAAGCCGATGATCGTGAACACGGTCAAGGCCACCCTCAAGCACCTGCTGTGCCTGGAGTACTCGACGGTCGCCATCCAGAACGAGGCGATCCGCGACTTCCTGGCCGGCCCGGAAGGTCTGTTCGACCTGCTGCCGAGCGCGCTGGGCAAGATCCACGCCATGCGCAAGGAATACCCGGACGCCGTCGTGCTGCCGTCCTCGACGGAGCTGCCGCTGGCCAACCGGCACGGCGTCGGCGCGACCGGCGAGCCGGGCAACCCCATCGCCAAGGTCGCGCGCCTGGCCAAGGGCGTGGTGCACAACTTCCGCAAGGCCGACCCGGCCGCCCACGAGACACCGCAGCTGAACGTGCCGACGCTGGACGCGCGCTGGTTCCTGCTGTCCCAGGTCGACGGCGTCACCGTGACGACCGCCGACGGCCGCGGCGTCGTCTACCGCAAGCGCGACCCGCGCAAGGCCGCCGAGCTGCTCAAGGAAGCCATGCGCCTGCGCAAGGAGCTCACCGCCCGCTTCCCGGAGATGCAGCAGCGCTACCGGGCCGCGCACGCCGAGCTGACCAGCACGGCGGCGTGGGAGAAGACCTTCGGCCTGAACGGAACCAAGAAGTGAACGCGATCAACCCCGAAACGCCCGAGCTCGAGCTGATCGAGGAAGGCTGCGGCGGCGAGTGCGCCTGCGCGTGCGGCGACGACGAGTACATCGAGGTGCCGCTCGAGGTCGGCATCATCAACACCGTGCAGAACACCATCGGCACCAGCCCGGCCGTCGTCTCGGCCGCGCGCGGCATGTCGCACTTCGGTGAGCACGCGCTGGGCTGGGTCGGCATCGCCGCGGCGGGCTGGCTGGTCGACAAGCCGCGCCGCAGGCAGTGGGCCGGTGTCGCGGTCGGCGCGGTCGGCGCGCATGCCGCGTCGATCGTGATCAAACGGATCGTCCGGCGCCCGCGTCCGGACAGTCCCGCGGTGCAGGTCAACGTGTCGACGCCGAGCAAATTGAGCTTCCCGTCCTCGCACGCGACCTCGACAACGGCGGCGGCGGTGTTGCTCGGCAGGCTGACCGGGCTACCCTTGCCTGCGGTGCTCGTGCCGCCGATGCTGCTGTCCCGGGTCGTGCTCGGTGTGCATTACCCTTCCGACGTGATCGCCGGTTCCGCATTGGGGGCCGCGTCGGCAGCCGCCGTGCTAGCCGCCGAAAAGAGACTCCGACCTTGACCGCAACCGAAAGAACCTTGGCTGAGATGAGCGAAGAACCGTCCGCCGCCGTCCTGGACGAGGCTGTCGTGAAGGGCCCGCCGAAGACCCTGGTCGGCGGTGTCATCAAGGCCATCCGCCCACGCCAGTGGGTGAAGAACGTGCTCGTGCTCGCCGCGCCGCTGGCCGTCGGGCCCGAGGCGATCAGCGACGGCAGCGTGCTCGTGCACGTCGCGATCGCGTTCGTGGTGTTCTGTATGGCGGCCTCGGGTATCTACCTGGTCAACGATTCGCTCGATGTCGAGGCCGACCGGGCGCACCCGACCAAGCGCTTCCGCCCGATCGCGGCAGGTGTCGTTCCTGTCAACCTGGCTTACGGGTTGGCCGCGGTTCTGCTGATCGGTTCGATCGCCGGTTCGTTCCTGGCGTCCTGGCATCTGGCCGTGGTGATGGCGATCTACATCGGCATCCAGCTCGCCTACTGCCTCGGCCTCAAGCATCAGGCCGTGCTCGACATCTGCATCGTGTCATCGGGCTTCCTGCTGCGCGCCGTCGCCGGTGGCGCGGCGGCCGATATCGCGCTGTCGCAGTGGTTCCTGCTGATCATGGCGTTCGGTTCGCTGTTCATGGCGGCGGGCAAGCGCTACGCCGAACTGCAGATCGCGCTGGAGACCGGCGCGAAGATCCGCAAGTCGCTGCAGTACTACACGCCGACCTACCTGCGCTTCATCTGGACACTCGCGGCCACCGCCGTCGTCATCTTCTACGGCCTCTGGGCGTTCCAGCAGGACGAGCTTCGAGACACCCAGTGGTACTCGATCTCGATGATCCCGTTTACCATCGCAATCCTGCGTTACGCGGTCGACGTCGACGGTGGCGAGGCCGGTGAACCCGAAGAGATCGCGCTGGGGGACCGCATCCTGCAGTTCCTCGCTATTGCCTGGATCGGAGCGGTAGGTGTCGCTGTCTATCTCACCTGACGAGATCGTGGTAGCGGAGCAGGAATCAACCGAATACGAACGGCTACGCGACGACGAGTCAGCGCGTCCTGCCGCGCGTTTCGCCGTCCTGTCCCGCGCCACCTTCGTCGGTGGGATCGCGCTCGCCACGGTGATCTTCGCGGTCGGCGCGTGGAACCGGCGCTGGATCGCCGATGACGGCCTGATCGTCCTGCGCACCGTGCGCAACCTGCTCGCGGGCAACGGCCCGGTCTTCAACATGGACGAGCGGGTCGAGACCAACACCAGCACCGCGTGGACCTACCTGGTCTGGTTCTTCAGCTGGCTGACCCAGGCGCGCCTGGAGTACGTGGTGCTCGGTGTCGCGCTGACGGTCTCGCTGCTGGCGATCGTGTTCGCCATGCTCGGCACCGCCCGGCTGTGGGGTGGCAGCAGCACGCAGCTGCTGCTGCCCGCGGGCGTGCTCGTCTACATCGCGCTGCCGCCCGCGCGCGACTACGCCACCTCCGGACTGGAGAGCGGGCTGGTCATCTGCTGGGTCGGGCTGCTGTGGTGGCTGATGATCCGCTGGAGCCAGGCCGCTGTCGTGCGGGTACCGAGCCTGCTCGGGCTGGTCTTCCTGGCCGGGCTCGCGCCGCTGGTGCGGCCCGAGGCCGCGCTGATCGGCGTGCTCGCGCTCGGCATGATCTTCCTCGCGCCGATGCCCCAGTTCCGGTACGGCCCGATCGCGTTGCGCGCGCTGATCGTGTTCGTCGCCGGGATCGTGCCGGTGGCCTACCAGATCTGGCGGATGGGCTATTACGGCCTGCCCTACCCGAACACCGCGGTCGCCAAGGACGCGGGCGGGGCCAAATGGGGCCAGGGCATGACCTACCTGTGGGACCTGGTCGGGCCCTACTACCTGTGGATTCCGCTGCTGGTGCTGCTGATCGCCGGGGTGGTCGCGGGCGTCTCCCGCGGGTTCGCGCTGCCGCGTCGGTCGGTGGCCGGTGTACGGACCTGGCTGCGGTCGCCGAGCGCGGTCGTGGTGCTGATGCTCGGCAGCGGCCTGCTGCTGACGGTGTACGCGATCCGCGTCGGCGGCGACTTCATGCACGGCCGGATGCTGCTCACCCAGCTGTTCCTGCTGCTGCTGCCGGTGGCCGTGATCCCGTTGCGGCTGCCGCGCAAGGGTGTGGCGAGCGACTGGTCGTTCGTCGTGCTGCTGGTCGGTTTGCTCGGCGCGGTCGGCTGGTCGCTGTTCGCGGCGAACACCACCGCCATCAAGACCGGCACCAAGATCAGTTCCTCCGGCATTGTCGACGAGCGCGTCTACTACGTGCTCAACACCGGCAAGGACCACCCGATCCTGGCCGAGGACTACCTGGACTACCCGCGCATGCGGGCCATGGTCGAAGATATCGCCGCCAACCCCAACGGCGGCCTGCTGCTCAACTCGCCCTCGTTCACGTTCTGGTACCTCGACCCGCCGCCGCAGCCGATCCCCGAGGGCGGCGCCGGGCACACGGTCTACTTCCTGAATCTGGGTATGACCAGCATGAATGTCCCGCTGGACGTGCGCGTGATCGACCCGATGGGCCTGGCCTACCCGCTGGCCGCGCATTCGGACCGGCTCGCCGACGGCCGCATCGGCCACGACAAGAGCCTGTACCCGGACTGGGTGGTGGTCGACTCGGGCATGGTCGACATCCATCCGTGGATGCCCTGGTACATGGACGAGAAGTGGGTCAGCCAGGCGCGCACGGCGATGTCGTGCCCGCAGACCCAGGCGCTGATGGTCGCGACCCGCGATCCGATGACGTTCGACCGGTTCAAGCACAACCTGCGACACGCGCTGAGCTTCGCGAAATACCGGATCGACCGGGTGCCGAGGTATGAGATCCAGCGGTGCGGTCTGGTCGATCCACACCCGCAACCACCGCGCTGACGTAGTCTCTGCGGGGTCGCTGGCCAGGCATTACCGAGTGGTGTTCGCCGCTAAATCACTTTTCGGTAACGCCCGGCTATCGATGTAGCGATATGGTCAACGAGAACTCCACCGTCGGCGCACTGGTGTGCCGGATGACAGTCGGCGGCATTTGCAACCGCGGTTCCGCGCGAACCGCACGAGGAAAGGCCCAAAACAGAATGCGTGGCGGACGTCTGAGAGCCAGGGGAGCCGGCTGGCTCAAGAAGTCGGTGCTGGTATCGCTGGCTGTGGTACTGCCGCTGGGGGCGTCGGTGGCCGGTGCCACCGGCACCGCGACGGCGGCCTTCGACCCGAGCGGTTTCGACTTCTGGGTCGACTCCGAGATGGGGCCGATCAAGAACCGCATCTTCCGTGCCGCCGACGGCAACACCGGTCGCGTCGTGTACGCGCTCGACGGTATGCGCGCCCGCGACGACCTCAACGGCTGGGAGATCGACACCAATGTGGCCCGCGCGCTGACCGCGGCCAACATCAATGTCGTCATGCCGGTCGGCGGCCAGTCCAGCTTCTACGCCGACTGGAACGCGCCGAGCGACTTCTTCGGTCTCGACGCCGGCTCGGGCGGCAGCTCGACCGGTTCGGCGGCCACCGGTTCCGCGATGACGGGTTCGTCGATCGCGCCCGCCCAGGTCGCGGGCAAGAAGAACACCTACAAGTGGGAAAGCTACCTGACCGGCAACCTGCGCAACGCGCTGTCGAGCCGGCTGGGCTTCAACCCCAACAACAACGGTGTCTTCGGTCTGTCGATGGGTGGCTCGGCCGCGCTGACGCTGGCCGCCTACCACCCCGACCAGTTCAGCTTCGCCGGCTCGTTCTCCGGCTACCTGAACATCTCCGCGCCCGGTATGCGTGAGGCCATGCGCGCGGCGATGATCTCCGCCGGTGGCTTCAATATCGACGCGATGGCGCCGCCGTGGGGCCCGCAGTGGCTGCGGATGGACCCGTTCGTCTTCGCGCCGCGCCTGGTGGCCAACAACACCCGCGTGTGGGTGTCGGCGGCCAGCGGTATCCCCGGCCCCGGTGACGTGTCCAACCCGATGGAGATCGTCCAGGGTGTGCCGCTGGAGCTGCTCGCCATGGTCAACAGCCGGGCCTTCCAGGTCCGCATGGCCACCCTCGGCGGCGGCAACGCCAACTTCGACTTCCCGATCACCGGCGTGCACAACTGGCGCAACTGGGAGACCGAGGTCAACCGCATGATCCCGGACCTGTCCGCCAACATCGGATAGTCAACCCCGCTCGACAGGAAACCCACCCGGTGCAACTCGCGCCGGGTGGGTTTCCTTCGTTTGCGTCACGATCCGAGCGAAAGGTGGTGACGAATCATGGGCGGCAGGTCACCGCGAGTTGTGTTCGGGGTCACTTTCCAGCAACATGTAGGAATTCGTCCAACGATTGATACACAGTGAGCATGCGTCGAGGTTGAATCGTCCGTTTTGCCCTGGATTGATCTGCTTTCGACGCCCGATGAGGGATCCGACCGCGTAGCTGCTGGTTTGCGATCGCGGTCCGGCGAGAAAGGTCTAGTCGAATGCGAACACTGCGCCGCAAGCAGCAGACCGTGCGGACTGCCTCCCGGGGATCGTGGGTGCGGCGCTTCGCCGCGGGCGTATCGATGGCACTGCTGGTCCCGGTCGTGACCGCTGTCGGCGGCGGCATGGCGCCCGCCTCGGCCGGCTTCAACGGCGCGGCCTTCGACTTCTGGGTCGATTCCGGGATGGGCCCGATCAAGTCCCGCGTCCTGCGCGCGCACGACGGCAACACCAACCGCGTCGTCTACGTGCTCGACGGCATGCGCGCGCCGGAGAATCTCAACGGGTGGGAGATCGAAACCGATATCCCGAACGCGCTCGCCGCGGCCAATATCAATGTCGTGATGCCGGTCGGCGGTATGTCCAGCTTCTACGCCGACTGGAACTCGCCGAGTACATTCTTCGGCATTCCCGGCAACGGCGCGCCGAACTCGGGCTCCGGCGCGGCCAACGCCCTGTCCGGCGGCCCCGGCAAGAGCTACCGCTACCAGTGGGAAACCTTCCTCACCAGCGACCTGCGCAACGCCCTGGCCGACCGTCTCGGCTTCAACCGCTTCCGCAACGGCGTCTTCGGCCTGTCGATGGGTGGCTCGGCCGCGCTGACGCTGGCCGCCTACCACCCCGACCAGTTCAGCTTCGCCGGCGCCTTCTCCGGCTACCTGAACATCTCCGCCCCCGGCATGCGCGAGGCCATCCGCATCGCCATGCTCGACGCGGGCGGCTACAACGTCGACTCGATGGCGCCGCCGTGGGGCCCGCAGTGGCTGCGGATGGACCCGTTCGTCTTCGCCCCCAACCTGGTCGCCAACAACACCAGGCTGTGGATCGCCGCGGCCTCCGGCCTGCCGTCCAACACCGACGGCCCGCACATGGGCACCGTCAACGGCATGGCACTGGAAGCCTTGGCGCTGGCCAATACTCGCGCCTTCCAGGTCCGCATGACGACCCTGGGTGCCCGTAACGTCGTCTACTCCTTCCCGCCGTTCGGCATCCACGCCTGGAACAACTGGAACGACGAGGCCCTGCGCATGATCCCGGACTTGTCGGCGAATATCGGCTAGCTGAACAGTGTGCGAACGCCCGGCGCATTCGTGCGCCGGGCGTTTATTTTCCGGTGCGTCCCGGTCCCGAACCCGTTGGTCTTGCAAGTAATTGGTGACTGGAATATCCTCCAGCGAGCGTAAGTGTGACCAGATCGTTGTTTCAGTGTTCGATCGGCCGGCTTGTCGGGATCCGGCTGATGTTCGATGACCCTGTCTGGCATGCAACAACAGCAGAAAGAGAGCGGAATTCACATGCGTTTCGGCAAGGCCGCGCCGAAGGGTGATCTGGGCGTGTCCCGGGCAGTAGCACCTCGTGGTTGGCGTAATCGAATTCTAGCTGTCGGCGCAGCAGCCCTGGTGCTGCCGATCGCCGCAGGGGCGGCCCCGACCGCGTTCGCCGCCCCGGCGATCTCGGCGCCCGCGTTGCGCGCGCCGGCCGGTGGGTACGAAGAACTCATGGTGCCGTCGAGCATGGGCCCGGTGAAGGTCCAGGTGCAGTGGGCGCGCAACGGCGGCAACGCCGCGCTCTACCTGCTCGACGGGCTGCGCGCCCGCGACGACAAGAACGCCTGGTCGTTCGAGACCAACGCGCTGCAGCAGTTCGCCAACGACAACGTCACCCTGGTGATGCCGGTCGGCGGCAAGTCCAGCTGGTACGCCGACTGGACTTCGGCCTCCAACACCAACGGCCAGAAGTACACCTACAAGTGGGAGACCTTCCTGACCGAGGAGCTGCCGGCCTTCCTCGAGGGCTACGGCGTCTCCCGCACCAACAACGCGGTGCTCGGCCTGTCGATGAGCGGTCCCGCCGCCCTGCGCCTGGCCGCCCTGCACCGCGACCAGTTCAAGCACGCGTCCTCGCTCTCGGGCCCGCTGAACTGGGGTGCCCCCGGCATGCGTGAGGCCATCCGCGTGATGATGCTCGACGCGGGCCGCTTCAATGTCGACTCCATGGCCGCTCCGTGGAGCCCGGCGTGGCTGCGGATGGACCCGATGGTCTTCGCGCCCGAGCTGCGTGGCCTGCCGATGTTCATCTCCTCGGCCAACGGCCTGCCCGGTCAGCACGACCGTCCGGCCGGCCTGGGCGGCATCTACAACACCGCCAACGCGATGGGCATCGAGGCCATCTCGTTCGTGAGCACGCTGGCCTTCCAGCAGCGTCTCAAGACCCTGGGCATCAGCGCCGTCTTCGACTTCCCGGCCAACGGCACCCACTCGTGGAAGTACTGGGAGGACGAGCTGTGGAAGGCGCGTCCGCACATCCTGAGCGCCCTCGGCGCCTAGTTTCCGCTCAGCAACGCTGAGAAGACCGGCTCACCCCCAGGGTGAGCCGGTCTTTTCGTGTCACCCTGGCTTCGCGTGTCTTCCCGGGTTATCGGTCCGCGCTGCGGTACAACCGAATAAGGCTGTCCCGTGGGTGGGGATGAGGAGGGTCGCGCATGTCGAAACATCGTGTCCGAGCGCCGATACGGCGGATCCTCGGTATCGCGGCCATGACCGCGGCGCTGCTGGCGCCGGCCGTCACCGTGCCGGCTCAATCGCCCGCCCAGCCCGGTGTGTCGGCGGTGCAGCGGGTGGAGTGGCTGACGGATCGGCGGGTGGCGCTGTGGGTGTACTCGGCCGCGATGCAGACTCCGATCCAGGTGCAGATGCTGCTGGCGCGGGACTGGCATTCCCGGCCCGACGCGAAATTCCCGATGCTGCTGATGCTCGACGGTCTGCGGGCCCAGGACGACGAGAACGGCTGGACCAAAGACGCCGACGCCGAAGGCTTCTACGCCGACAAGAACGTGAATGTGGTGCTGCCCGTAGGCGGCCAGGCGAGCTGGTATTCGGATTGGCTCGCCCCCGACAACGGCCACACCTACAAGTGGGAGACCTTCCTCACCGAGGAACTCCCGCCGATCCTCGAACGCGACTGGCGCACCACCGATGTGCGTGGCGTGCAAGGACTTTCGATGGGCGGTACGGCCGCGATGAATCTGGCCGGCCGTAATCCGGGCCTGATGCGCTACGTGGCTTCCTACTCGGGTCTGCTGACCACCACGACACTCGGTATGCCGCAGGCGATCACCTTCGCCAACAAGGACGCGGGCGGTTTCGACGCCGCCGCGATGTGGGGCCCGCCCGGCAGCCCGGAATGGGATGCCCACGACCCGTATCTGCTGGCCGACAAGCTCGAAGGCGTCAGCATGTACGTCTCCAGCGGCAGCGGTCTGGCCGGCACCCACGATCAGCTCAGCGAGATGCCGCTGCTGAGCGAGAACTGGGCCGGTACCGGGCTGGAGATCCTGGCCCGGCTCTCGACCGAGAACTTCGTCGCCAAGCTGGAGAAGCTGGCCATCCCGGTGCAGGCGAACTACCGCCCCTCCGGCACGCACACCTGGCCGTACTGGGACTTCGAGATGCGCCAGTCCTGGACCCAGGCGGCCGCGGCGCTGGGCACCGACCCCGGCGGCGCCACCTGCGCACTGGCCGGCGCGATCGGCGGCCTCGCCCAGGCCGCGAACTGGCTGGGCGGCTGCCTGACCGCCGAGTACCCGGTCGCGGCGGGCGTGGTGCAGGACTTCCACAACGGGCGCGTCTTCCATTCCCCGGCGACCGGGACGCACGCGGTGGCCGGGCGCATCGGCGGCACCTACGCCGGCGTCGGCGGGGCCGCCTCCCCGCTCGGCCTGCCGACCGGCGACGAAGTGGGTCTGCCGGACGGGCGCGGGCGCATGCAGACCTTCGAGCACGGTTCGATCTACTGGACGCCGGCGACCGGTGCCCAGGTGATGCGCGGGGCGTTCCTGGAGGAGTGGGGCAAGCAGGGCTTCGAACGCGGACCTGCCGGATATCCGGTCGCCGCCGAGGCGGCCACCCCCAGCCGCGACGGCGCGGTGCAGGCCTTCGAGCACGGGACGATGTTCTACAGCGCGGCCACCGGCGCGCACCAGGTGCGGGGCGCCGTGCTGGACAAGTACGCCCAGCTCGGCTTCGAGACCAGCCCGCTCGGGTTCCCGGTGGCCGAGGAGGCGCCGCTGAAGGATCTCGGCCGCTACAGCCGGTTCGAGGGCGGCAACATCTACTGGAGTCCGCTCTCGGGTGCCTGGTCGGTGCGCAACGGCGCGCTGATGGAGGAGTGGGGCAAGCAGGGCTTCGAGAACGGCAGGCTGGGGTTCCCGGTCAGCGACGAGTTCGTCGTTCCGGGCGGAATCCAGCAGAACTTTCAAACCGGGTTCATCGTCGTGCGAGACGGCAAATCCGAAGTTCACGGGGTGTGAGCCCGGGCTGAGAACTCTCTGAGCTTCCTCGCCTGCCGCCCGGACCGGCCGGTGGTCCGGCTAGCCTGGTCTGCGACCGCTTCCCTGACGAACGATCGAGGAAAGACATCTTCATGCATCGGATCCCTGGCAAGGTAGCCGGATCGGTCGCGGCACTGGCCGCCGTCGCGCTGCTGTCCGCCTGTGGCGGCAACGACTCGACCGCGTCGCAGACGCCCACCCTCTCCAGCACCACCGCCCCCGCCGCCGCCACCCTGGCGCCGGCGCCCTCGGCCGACGAGCACGGCGAGCACGCGCCGAGTTCCTCGGCCGCCCCGGAGACCAGCGAGGCACCCGAGCAGCCGCAGACCGCGCCCGAGGCCACCGCCCCCTCGGCCACGGTGACGGCCAAGGACCAGGCCTTCCTCGACGAGCTGAGCAAGAACGGCATCACCCCGGCCAGCCCGGACATCGCGCTGACCGCGGCCAACTACATCTGCTCGAGCCGCGCCACCGGTGCCTCCGATGCCGATATCGCCCCGTTCGTCGCGGCGATCGCCGGTTCCGACGCCAACTTCGAGCAGTCCGGGATGGACGTCGACAAGGCTTCCCAGGTCTATATCGCGGCCGCGACCTCGACCTACTGCTAGTGAATCCCCGGCCGACGCGACGGACCCGCAGGTCATGGCCTGCGGGTTGCTTCACCGTGCTGGCACTGCTGGTGCTGGCGATCATCGTCATCCTGCTGCTGTGGTATCTGCTGGCAGGACGGCTGGAGAAGCCGCCGCCGACGCCGCCGGAGGAGCCGCCGCCGACCTCGCAGTCGGCGGACTGCCCGGACGTCATGTTCCTGTCGATCCCCGGTACCTGGGAATCGGCCAGCAACGACGACCCGTACAACCCCACCGCGAACCCGATCTCGCTGATGCTCAGCGTGTCGGGCCCGCTGCGCGCGCAGTTCCCCGACGACCGGCTCGAGGTCTACACGGTGCCGTACGTGGCCCAGTTCTCGAACCCGATCGCGTTCCCGCCCGACGGCCAGGCCTCCTACAACGTGAGCCGCACCGAGGGCACCGCGCGCGCGACCGACGTGCTGTCCAGGCGGCATCAGGAATGCCCGCTGACGACCTTCGTCATCGCCGGCTTCTCCCAGGGCGCCGTGATCGCCGGTGACGTGGCCGCCCAGATCGGCGCGGGCAACGGCCCGATCCCGGCCGACAAGGTGCTCGGCGTGACCGTCATCGCCGACGGCCGCCGCACCGGCGACACCGGCCCCGGCCAGCCGGTCGAGATCGGTGACCCGCCGCCGGCCGGCCAGGGCGCCGAGGTGGCGCTGCGTGGCATCAATGTGCCCGGCATCAGCATGACCGGCCCGCGTCCTGGCGGTTTCGGTGAGCTGGCGCCGAAGGTGAACTCGATCTGCGCCCCGGGCGACATGATCTGCGACGCGCCGCGCGAGGCACTCAACCCGGCCAACGCGCTGGGCAGCCTGGCGGCGCTGATCCGGTCGGCGGGCAACCCCGTCCACGCGCTCTACGCCACCAACACTGTGGACGGCGACGGGACGACGGCCACCCAGTGGACGGTGAATTGGGCCGCCGGTCTGATCGAGGCCGCGCCCCATCCGCCACATTCCTGAGTCTCTCGAGGCGGAGTTGTCACAGTCACAGCGGGTGCCGGATTGCCATGGATCATGCCTCGCTGTGACAACCGCACTCCCTTTCGCCCACACGCTGTAAAGTGCGCTGGTGATTGCGCCCGAGTACATCGCACAGCCAGGAGCGAAGAGTTCATGACCGAAGCTGCCGCACCCGTCGGTGAATTGACCGCGCTGGGTACGCCGCTGCGTCCGTTCCGCTTCGCCGCGGCGGGCGAGGGCAACAAGCAGGAGGGCGGCGCGCGCAAGTTCGTGCAGACCGCGCAGGAAGCCGAGGAGATGGGCTACGACACCTTCGTCGTGCCCGATCACCTGGGCGACCAGATCGGTCCGATCGCCGCGCTGGGCGCGCTGACCCAGGCCACCGACAAGATCCGCCTCGGCACCTCGGTGCTGGCGAACGGTTTCCGGCACCCCGTCGTGCTGGCCAAGGACCTGGCCACCATCGACGTGCTGTCCAAGGGCCGCCTCGAGGTCGGCGTCGGCGCGGGCTGGATCAAGGAAGAGTTCGACGACGCCGGTATCCCGTTCGAGCGTCCCGGTGTCCGGCTGGAGAAACTCGACGAGACGCTGACCATCCTGGACACGCTGCTGCGCGGCCAGGAATGCACCTTCGAGGGCAAGCACTACCAGGTGCGCGGCGTCAAGGGCACCCCCCGGCCGCGCCAGGGCCCGCGTCCGCCGCTGTGTACCGGTGGCGGCGGCCCGAAGATGCTGGCGCTGGCGGCCAAGCACGCCGATATCGTCTCGGTGGTCCCGCAGACCACCAAGAACGGCAAGGGCCTGCTGTCGGGGATCACGCTCGAGAAGACGATCGAGAAGATCGAAATCGTCAAGGAGGCTGCCGGTGACCGGTTCGCCGATATCGAGCTGAACTGGGCCATCACCGCCATCGTCATCACCGACGACCGGGAGAAGACCGCGGAGATGGCGTTGCGCGCGATCGACCGAGGTCTGCACCCGAATCTGGAGGTCGACGTGGAACTCACCGTCGACCAGATGCTGAACTCGCCCTACGTCGCGATCGGCACGTTCGAGGAAATCGCCGAGCAGATCAAGCGTGTGCGCCAACTCACTTCGATGTCGTATGTAGGCATCTTCCCCACCCAGATGGATGCTTTCGCCCCTGTCATTCCGCTGCTGCGGGAGGACTGAGCGGGGGTTCTCTGTAACATGACTCTGGTTTGAGAACATCTAGCCGATAGCGGTCACCGCGCAGACCGCTCGAAAATCCGCAGGTTGTCAGGACGCACGCTCATCCGTGCTCCTCGGTGCCGGTGGCGATAGCGAGTCGAGGCCGCACAGGTGTCAACGCCCCCAGCGCGTTGGAATATTCACCGGTGTCCGGTCCTCGGAGGAGAAGAAGGAATGGAAGAGACTTTCGACGACTACCTGGACGAGACCGGGAACATCATCATTCCCGAGGGTCGGACCCTGGTCGATCACGTCGAGAAGCACACCCGTAACGATGCGAACACGCTCGCGTACCGCTACATCGACTACTCGCGGGAACGCGACGGCGAGGTGCACGAGCTGACCTGGCAGGAGTTCGGAACCCGGCTGCGCGCGGTGGCCGCTCGCCTGCAGCAGGTGACCAACCCGGGCGACCGGGTCGCGATCCTGGCCCCGCAGGGTCTGGACTACGTGATCTCCTTCTTCGCCGCGATCTACGCGGGCACCATCGCGGTGCCGCTGTTCGATCCGGACGAGCCGGGCCACACCGACCGGCTGCACGCCGTGCTCGGCGACTGTGAGCCCTCGGCGATCCTCACCGCGACCTCATCGGCCGCCGGTGTGCGTCAGTTCTTCCGCTCGCTGCCCGCCGCGCAGCGCCCGCGCATCATCGCCGTCGACGCGATCCCGGACACCCTCGGTGACTCCTGGATCCGCCCCGACACCGCGATCGACGACATCGCCTACCTGCAGTACACCTCGGGCTCGACCCGGGTGCCCGCCGGTGTGGAGATCACTCACCGCGCGGTCGGCACCAACCTGCTGCAGATGGTCAAGGCGATCGGCCTGGACTGGAACTCGCGCGGTGTCACCTGGCTGCCGCTGTTCCACGACATGGGCCTGCTGACGGTCATCCTGCCCGCGGTCGGCGGCCGCTACATCACCATCATGTCGCCGAGCGCGTTCGTGCGCCGCCCCTCGCGCTGGATCAACGAGCTCGCCGCGGTCTCCGACGGCGCTGGCACCTTCGCCGCCGCCCCGAACTTCGCCTTCGAGCACGCCGCCGCGCGCGGTCTGCCCAAGGCGGGCGAGTCGCTGGATCTGTCGAACGTGATCGGCCTGATCAACGGCTCCGAGCCGGTGACGGTGTCGTCGATGAAGAAGTTCAACGACGCCTTCGCCCCCTACGGCCTGCCCAAGACCGCGATCAAGCCCTGCTACGGCATGGCGGAGGCGACGCTGTTCGTCTCGGCGACCAAGTCCGAGGACGAGGCCAAGGTCATCTACGTCGACCGGCACGAGCTGAACGCGGGTCGGATGGTGCGCGTCGAGCAGTCCGACGAGAACGCCATCGCGCAGGTCGCCTGCGGTTATGTGGCGCTGTCGCAGTGGGCGACCATCGTCGACCCGGAGACCGTCGAGTCGCCCGAGGGCGGCCGTGAGCTCGCCGACGGGTACGTCGGTGAGATCTGGCTGCACGGCAACAACATGGGCATCGGCTACTGGGGTCGCCCGGACGAGTCGACCAAGGCCTTCCGCAACAAGGTCACCTCGCGTATCGCCGAAGGCAGTCACGCCGAGGGCACCGACGCCGACGCCGACTGGCTGCGCACCGGTGACTACGGCGTGTTCTACGACGGCGAGCTCTACATCACCGGCCGCGTCAAGGACCTGGTGATCGTCGACGGACGCAACCACTACCCGCAGGACCTGGAGTTCTCCGCGCAGGAGGCCTCCACCGCGCTGCGGCCCGGTTTCGTCGCCGCCTTCGCGGTGCCTGCCAACCAGCTGCCCGCCGAGGTCTTCGGCGCCGACAGCCACTCCGGCCTGAAGTTCGACGCCGACGACGCCTCCGAACAGCTCGTCATTGTCGCCGAGCGCGGTCCCGGCGCGGGCAAGGCCGACCCGGCCCCGATCGCCGACGCCGTGCGTGCCGCGGTCTCGCAGCGCCACGGTGTCACCGCCCGTGACATCCTGCTGGTGCCCGCGGGATCCATCCCGCGTACCTCCAGCGGCAAGATCGCCCGGCGGGCCTGCAAGGCCGCCTACCTCGAGGGAACGCTGCGCGGTGGTTACACCCAGCAGGCTTTCCCCGATGCACCAGAAGAGTAATCGGCGAGACGGTTCGGTGATGACGCTCGGCGTGGCAACCATGCCGGGCGTCATTCCACGGCGCGCCCTGTACGCAGACAGGTAGCTTGAGGATTGATGGCTGACAACGAGGGCACGCCCACCCCCCAGAACCCCGACGTTCCCGCGGAGAACCCCCGAGGGGGTGATCACTCGGTCGCCGAGGTGCGCGACTGGCTGCGGAAATGGGTCGCGGACGCGACCGGGCAGTCGGTCGACGCGATCACCGTCGACCGGCCGATGGAGGAGTTCGGGCTGGCCTCGCGCGATGCCCTCGCCCTCGGTGGCGACATCGAGGACTACGCCGGTGTCTCGCTCGCCCCGACGGTGATCTACCAGCATCCGACCATCGCGTCGCTGGCCGAGATCATCGTCAACGGTGAGCCGGAGGTCGCCGCCGAGAACGACGAGGACTACACCGCCGGGTTCACCCCGAGCGAGGCGCACGACATCGCGGTCGTCGGTCTGTCGACGCGGCTGCCGGGTGCGGGCACTACGCCCGAGTCGACCTGGGAGTTCATCATCGGTCGCGGTGACGCGATCCGGGAGCTGCCGGAGGGGCGCTGGGCCGAGTTCCTCGGCGATCCGAATGTCGCCCAGGTCGTCGAGGCGGGTAACACCCTCGGTGGCTATCTGGACCAGGACGTGATCAAGGGCTTCGACGCGGAGTTCTTCGCGATGTCGCCGGTCGAGGTCGAGCGGGTCGACCCGCAGCAGCGGCTGATGATGGAGCTCACCTGGGAGGCGCTCGAGCATGCGCGGATCCCGGCCAGTGAGCTCAAGGGCGGCAATGTCGGCATGTTCGTCGGCGCGTCCACGCACGACTTCTCGCTGCTGGCCGCGCTCGGCCTGGGTGATCGCGATCCGAGCCTGCCGGTCTCGGCCGAGGGCTATGCCCTGCTCGGCGCGTCCACAGGTGTGATCGCCAACCGTGTCTCGTACTTCTACGACTTCCGTGGTCCGTCGGTCACCGTCGACACGGCCTGCTCCTCGACCATCGTCGCCGTGCACCAGGCGGTCCGCGCCCTGCGTAGCGGCGAGGCCGAGGTGGCGCTGGCCGGTGGCGTGAACATGATCCTGGCCCCGGTGATCACGCTCGGTTTCGACCAGAACGGCGCGGTCGCCAAGGACGGCCACATCAAGGCTTTCTCCAGCGATGCCGACGGCATGGTCCGTTCCGAGGGCGCCGGGCTGGTCGTGCTCAAGCGGCTGGCCGACGCCGAACGCGACGGCGACAACATCCTCGGTGTCATCAAGGGTTCCGCGGTGAACTCCGACGGCCGGTCCAACGGACTCTTCGCGCCGAACCCCGACGCCCAGGCCGACGTCCTGCGCGCCGCCTACCGTGACGCGGGCATCGTCCCCTCGACCGTCGACTACATCGAGGCGCACGGCACCGGCACCCCCATCGGCGATCCCATCGAGGCCGATGCGCTCGGTCGCGTCGTCGGCCGTGGCCGCGACGCCGACAAGCCGGTGCTGCTCGGCTCGGCCAAGACCAACTTCGGTCACCTCGAGTCGGGTGCGGGCGCGGCCAGCCTCGCGAAGGTGCTGATGTCGTTCCAGCACAATGTGATTCCGCCGAACATCAACTACGCCGGCCCCAGCCCGTACATCCCGTTCGAGCAGGCCAACCTCAAGATCGTCGACTCCCCGACCGAGTACCCGCGCTACAGCGGCGTCGCGACCGTCGGCATCTCCGGTTTCGGTTTCGGTGGCACCAACGCGCACATCGTCCTGCAGGAATACGTGCCTGCCCCGGCCGTGCCCGAGGTCGAGGACGTGACTCCCGCGCAGGTCGCCGCCGAGGAGGTCGAGGGCTCCGAGACCACCGATGTGGTCGCCGAGGCCGTCGCCATCACCGAGGCCGCCGTCGAACCGGCGCCGCCCGTGCTGGAGTGGGACGGCGAGCGCGCCGAACCGCTGCCGGTGATCCTGGCCGTGTCCGCCTACCTGCCGTCGCGCCGTAAGCGCGCCGCCGCCGAGCTGGCCGACTGGCTCGAGGGAGCGGGCAAGGATGTGCCGCTGACCGATGTCGCCCGCGCGCTGGCCAAGCGCAGCCATCAGCGTTCGCGCGGTGTGGTGCTGGCCAAGACGCACGACGAGGCCGTCGCCGGTCTGCGCGCCATCGCCGAGGGCAAGCCCGGCGCGGGCGTGTTCACCGCCGATTCCCCGGCCGCCGCCGCGCCGATCTGGGTGATGTGTGGCTTCGGCGCGCAGCACCGCAAGATGTCCAAGCAGCTCTACAACGAGAACTCGATCTTCCGTAAAACGGTCGATCAGGTCGACGAGCTGGTGCAGGACGAAGCCGGCTACTCGATTCGCGAGATGTTCCTCGACGACGAGCAGGACTACGACGTCGGCACCTGCCAGGTCGGCATCTTCACCACCCAGCTGGGCCTGGCCGCTGTGCTGCGCGCACACGGCGCCGAACCCGCCGCCGTGGTCGGTCATTCGATGGGTGAGGTCGCCGGCGCCTACATCGCCGGTGGTCTGAGCCTCGAGGACGCGGTGCGCGTGATCTGCGCCCGATCGCGGCTGATGGGCGAGGGCGAGCAGATGCTCAGCGACGACGACGTGCGCAATATGGCGCTGGTCGAGCTCAGCGCCCACGATGTGGCCCAGCTGCTGCCGCGCTTCCCCGATGTGGAGGTCGGGGTGTACGCCGCGCCGACCAATACCGTCATCGGTGGTCCGCGCGAGCAGGTCGAGCAGATCGTCGCCGAGGTGGAGGCCGCGGGCAAGTTCGCTCGCATCCTGCAGACCCGCGGCGCGGGCCACACCTCGCAGATGGACCCGCTGCTGGGCGAGCTGGCCGCCGAACTGGCCGGCATCGAGCCGACCAAGCTGACGGCCGGCCTCTACTCGACCGTGCACGAGGGCCTGTTCTTCAAGGCCGGTTCCGAGCCGGTCCACGACGAGCCCTACTGGGTCAAGAACATGCGCGGGTCGGTGTACTTCACCCACGCGATCAAGGCCGCCGTCGATTCCGGGCACACCACCTTCCTGGAGCTGGCGCCCAACTCCGTCGCGCTCATGCAGGTGCTCGGCACCACCTTCGCCGCCGGTGTGCACGACGCGCAGCTCATCCCGACCCTCAAGCGCAAGGAGGACGAGTCCGCCGGTGTGATCGGCGCGCTCGCCCAGCTCTATGTGCACGGCCACGCGGTGAACCTGAGTTCGCTGCTGCCGCAGGGCGATTACGCCGATGTGCCGCGCACGGTGTTCGTGCGCAAGCCGTACTGGCCCAAGGTCGCCATGTCCTCGGGCAGCGGCAACACCCGCGTGCCCGGCGCGCACGTCGCCATGCCCGACGGCCGCCACGCCTGGGAGGTGCAGGCGGGTTCGGTCACCGACCTGACCGCGCTCGTGCAGGCCGCTGCCGCGCAGGTGCTCTCGGACGTGGCCGTCACGGTCACGCACCCGCACGCCACGCTGCCGGGCACCGGCACCCTCACCACCACGCTCACCCCGCACCTCGGTGGCGCCTCGGTGCAGGTACACGCCAAGACACCCGCCGGCTTCACCCTGCTGTTCGACGCGGTCGTCACCTCCGGCGCCGCACTGCCCGAACCGGTCGCGACCCTCGCTGCCCCGGCCGCCACCGAGCCCGAGCCGACCGCCGCCGAGATCGCCGTGGCCACCAGCGACCGCTGGCGCCCCGACAGCGGCGAGACCATCGAGCAGCGGCTGTGCGTCATCGTCGCCGAATCCATGGGCTACGCCGTCGAGGACCTCCCGATGGAGATCCCGCTGATGGAACTCGGCCTGGACTCGCTCATGGCCATGCGCATCAAGAACCGCGTGGAATACGAGTTCGATATCCCGCAGTTGCAGGTCTCGGCCGTGCGCGATGCCAGCCTCAACGAGGTGTCGAAGGTGCTGCGCTACGCGATCGAGCATCGCGACGAGGTCGCGGCGATGGCGGAGAAACAGGCGGCTGCCCGCGCGGCGGGCGAGGATGTCGAGCTGGGCGTCGACGCCAACTTCGTCGAGGCCGCGCGTGCGGCGATCGCGGCTGGTGATGATCCGCTGGCCGCCGCCAAGGCTGCCGGTGCGGAACTGCCGTCCACCGATGCCGATACGGTGGCTGACCAGTCCGTTGCCGGTGTCGAGACTTCGGCCGCCAGCCAGTCGTCCGGTGCCGAGTCGTCGTCGGCAGCTGCCGACGATATCGCGCAAGCGGTTGCCGAGCCGTCGACGGCCGCCGGTCAGCCGAACGGCTCGACCGAGCAGGCGCTGCCCGATGTGGACTACTCCGCCCCGGCCGGCGACGAGGACAATGTTCCGCCACGTGACGCTGCCGAGCGCCTGGCCTACGCCACCTGGGCGGTCGTCACGGGCGCCTCACCGGGCGGCATCTTCAACACCCTGCCGATCCTGGAGGAGGAGGTCGCCGAGAAGATGGCGGCCCGGCTCACCGAGCGGGTCAAGGCCGAGGTGACCGTCGACGACGTGCTCGACTGCGAGACCATCGAGCAGCTCTCCGAGGTCGTGCGCAATCTGCAGGACAGCGGCGCCGATGTGGACGGCTTCATCCGTCCGCTGCGGGCGCGAGCCGAAGGTTCCACCGCCACACCGGTGTTCGTGTTCCATCCCGCCGGTGGCAACACTCTCGTCTACGAGCCGCTGCTGAAGCGGCTGCCCGCCGACACCCCGATGTACGGCTTCGAGCGGGTCGAAGGATCCATCGAGGAACGGGCCCGCCAGTACCTGCCCGAGCTGCGCAAGATCCAGGGCGAGGGCCCGTACGTGCTGTTCGGCTGGTCGCTGGGCGCGGTGCTGGCCCTGCAGGTGGGTCAGATGCTGCGCGAGGAAGGCGCCGACGTGCGCCACGTCGGCCTGATCGACCTGGCCATGACCGTCGAGCCTGAGGACAACACCCTCGAGGGCCGCATCGCGCGCCTCGAGCGGTACCAGGCCTTCGCCAAGAAGACCTACAACGTGCCCTCCGAGCTGGACCGGCAGCAGATCGAGGAACTGGCGGCAGTCAGCGATGCCGAGCAGTTCGCGATGATCAGCGACCTGATCAAGCTCTCCGGCGCCAAGATCCCCGGCGGTGTGCTCGAGCACCAGCGCCATTCCTGGATCGAGAACCGCGCGCTGGAGCAGAAGGATCCCAGCCGCTACGACGGCGACGTCGTGCTCTACCTGGCCGATCGCTACCACGACGGTGCGATCGAGCTCGAGCCGCGCTACGCGGATCGCCGCCCCAACGGAGGCTGGGACGAGTACATTTCGAACCTCGAGGTGGTCCACATCCCGGGCGACCACCTCCAGATCGTCGACGAACCGCGGATCGGCCAGATCGGGGCCGACCTCGCCGCCAAGCTGGCCGCGATTTCCGCAAAGGGAGAGAAGTGAGCACCACCGCCGAAAAGCTGGCTGATCTACACGAGCGGCTGGAGCTCGCGAAAGAACCTGCGGGCCAGCAGGGGATCGACAAGCGCGCGCGCAAGGGTATTCCCAGCGCCCGCGACCGGATCAACATGCTGATGGACCCGGGCACGTTCGTCGAGATCGGTGCGCTCGTGCGCACCGCGGGCGACCCGACGGCGCTCTACAGCGATGGTGTCGTGGCCGGGCACGGGCTGGTCGATGGCCGTCCGGTCGCAGTGTTCTCGCATGATCAGACCGTGTACGGCGGTTCGGTCGGTGAGGCGTTCGGCCGCAAACTGTGTGGGCTCATGCAGTACGCGTCCAAGGTCGGCATCCCGCTGGTCGGTATCAACGACTCCGGTGGCGCGCGCGTGCAGGACGCGATCAGCTCGCTCGCCTGGACCGCGTGGCTGGCCACCAATGTCGAGCCGCTCTCGGGCATGGTCCCGCTGGTCTCGGTGCTGTTCGGTAACTGCGCTGGTGGCGCGGTGTATCAGCCCATCTGCACCGACGTCGTCGTGGCGACCGAGGACACCAAGATGTTCGTCACCGGTCCCAAGATCATCAAGCAGGTCACCGGCGAGGATGTCAGCCTCGAGGAGCTGGGCGGCGCTCGTGCCCAGGCCGAGAACGGCAATATCCACCATGTCGCCAAGGACGAGGCCGCGGCTTTCCAGTGGGTACGCGAGTACCTGAGCTTCATGCCGTCGAGCTGCCAGGAACTGCCACCTATCGTGAATCCCGGCCTGGAACCGGAGATCACCGATTCCGATCGCGAACTCGATTCGATCATGCCCGACTCCGACAACGCCGGTTACGACATGCACGACATCCTGTTGCGCATCTTCGACGACGGCGAATTCAAGGAGATCAGCGAGGGCACCGCGCCGAACATCATCACCGGTTTCGCCCGGGTCGACGGTCGCAGCGTCGGCGTCGTCGCCAACCAGCCGATGGCCGCCGCCGGCGCCCTCGACGCCCGCGCCTCGGACAAGGCATCGCACTTCGTTCGGCTGTGCGACGCGTTCGAGATCCCGCTGATCTTCGTCGTCGACACCCCCGGCTTCCTGCCCGGTGTTGAACAGGAGAAGGTCGGCGTGATCAAGCGTGGCGGCCGATTCCTGTTCTCCTATGTCGAGGCGTCGGTCCCCAAGATCACCCTGGTGGTGCGCAAGTCCTACGGCGGCGGCTACGCCGTCATGGGCTCCAAGCAGCTCGGTGCCGACGTCAACCTCGCCTGGCCCACCGCCCGCATCGCCGTCATGGGCGCCGAGGGCGCGGTCAGCCTGATCGGCGCCGCCCAGATCGCCGCCGCCCCCGAAGATCAGCGCGCCGCGGTCCGCCAGAACCTGATCGACTTCTACAACACCAATATCGCCACCCCGTGGATCGCCGCCGAACGCGGCTTCATCGACGCGGTCATCGAGCCGTCCACCACCCGCCTCGAAATCCGCCGCGCCCTGAAACTGCTGGAAGACAAGAAGATCGTCCGCAACCCCCGCAAACACCACGTCCTGCCCCTGTAGGCAACCCCCGGCCAGGCCCGCCCCGGAACAGTCCGGGCGGGCCGTCGTCCTCGACCGGCCTGCGCACTGGAGCGATAATGACCTTGTGCGCACAACGGTTGAACTATCGCCCAGCTTGATGCAGGCCGCCGACCTGGCCGCTGCCGCACGCGGGATCAGCCTCGAGGAGCTCATAGCCGAAGCACTGGCGCGTGAGGTCGGGGCATCGCCGTCGCCGCGGCGCCGCGTGAGCTTTCCATTGGTGGGTACCGCCGATGCGCGCCCGCACCGGAATATCACCCCCGCAGATATCGCAGATTTCCTCGCATGAACCGGGTCGAGTTCTCGTCGGCGTAGTGCCGGGAACTGCCCGGTTGTCGGTGCCGCTGGGTATCGTTGGGTCATGACCGCAGCGCGCGCACCGCTGATGACTCCCGAGGAGTTCGAGGAACTCGCTCGGGTGGCTGGGCGTGTCTCGGAGGGGGTTCGGCTGGAGTTCGTCGAGGGGAAGCTGGGGGCGAAGGCGGTGCCGGACGGCGATCACGATTGTGTGCTCGAGTGGCTCATGCGCATCCTGCTCGGACTGCGGCCCGAACTGTGGTTGTTCCCGGAACGTGGGTTGAAGATCGACTCCTACCGCACCGGCCGGGCGCGACCCGACGGCACCCTCGCGCCGACCGGTATCTTCGCCGGCCAGCCGGAGTGGGCCGACCCCGAGCCGGTCCTGATGGTCGTCGAGGTGACTTCCCACGACCAGGACACCGACCGCCGCGACCGCAGCGAGAAGCCGCGCGCCTATGCCAGGACCGGCATCCCGGTATATCTGCTCATCGACCGCGAGAAAGGCTGCGTCGTGGTGCGCAGCAACCCGGTCGACGGTGAATACGAGCGCATTCTGATCCAGCCGTTCGGCGCCGAGGTCCCCATCCCGGACCCGGTCGGGATCACCCTGGATACCGAACCGCTCAAGTCCTGGGCGTCCTGATCCGCACTGATGTGGAGAGGTATGGCCGGTGACGCTGGTCGATGTGGTCAGAGGGTGCCGAGGTCGATCTCGGTCTGGAACGGTGCGGTGGTCTTGATGACGCCGGTGAACATGTCGCCGGTCCGATAGGACCTGGTCGCCGGGTCGAGGATGTAGGTGTAGACCAACGGCACGCCGGTCGCGGCCTGCTCGACGCGCCAGTAGAAGGCGATGCCTGCCTTCGCGTACTGGTCCACCTTCACGACGCGGTCGGTGGTCTCCGAACCGGGGGAGACGACCTCGACGACGAGCAGAACGTGCTCCGGGCGCGTCGGGGTGAGATCGAGGGTATCCGCCCGATAGACGACGACATCGGGACGGCGGTTGGTCAACGGGACATCCTGGAGCCGCACGTCGAAATCGGTGTCGGCGTTCCATTCCGGACCAGCTGCATCATCGAGAGCGTTGGCCAGGATCCGGGCCAGGCGATTGTGGCGTTTGGAGGCGCTGGGGCTCACAACGACCATCCCGTCGACGATCTCGATACCCGCACACTGCTCCTCGGACCAGGAATCGTATTCCGCCGCGGTGATCTGCTCGTGCATCCAGGCCGGGGGCGCTGTCTCGGCAGTCATCACGCGCTCCTCCGAACACCGTCGAGGTGACTCTACTCAATTCGTAAAGTCTAATCGAACGCGGTCGGGCCGCCACCGATTGTCGCGGTGACGGCCCGGTGCACTATCGAAAAGCTACGCGATGGTGGCGGATTCGATGATGACGTCGTCGACGGGGACGTCCTGGTGCGGGCCCGCGCTGCCGGTGGAGACGGCGGCGATCTTGTCGACGACCTCGGTGCCGTCGGCGACCTTGCCGAACACCGCGTAGCCCCAGCCCTGGCCCTGGGGGGCCGAGTGGTTGAGGAAGGCGTTGTCGGAGACGTTGATGAAGAACTGGGCGGTGGCCGAGTGCGGGTCGTTGGTGCGGGCCATCGCGACGGTGTACTTGTCGTTCTTGAGGCCGTTGGTCGCCTCGTTCTGGATCGGCGCCTGGGTCGGCTTCTGCTTCAGGCCCGGCTCGAAGCCGCCGCCCTGAATCATGAAGTTGGGGATGACGCGGTGGAACACGGTCCCGTTGTAATGGCCCGCGTTCACGTACTTGACGAAGTTGGCGACCGTGTTCGGCGCGGCCTGGTCGTCCAACTCGAGCACGATCGGTCCGTAGTTGGTTTCGAGATTCACCTTGGTCATGTGGTCGAGTCTAGGGAGCGGAGGGGTTCGGGGGAGCGCGGGGTCCATATCCGCTCGGCGCGCACGCGGCGGCCGACCGGCCTTCGGCCGCTCGCTGGACGGCGTGATTGCGGGAAATGGCTGCCGTGAATTACCGGATATTCGAGCGGCCCGCCGCAGCTATTCGGAGCGCTCTGTGAACTCGCCCGAGATGGGTGAAATATGCGGCGCGGTAGCATAATTCGCACTACCGCTGATCAGCGAGAACTATATTTCCCAGAGGATTGCGAATTGTCGCGGTGAGCGGCTGATTCCGTACCGTTACCGCTTGTTACGGTTACCACGTTTGATATCAACCCGCATTTCCGGCGCACCTTCGGTGAATAGCTTTCCGCACCGGGCGAGTCCGCCGCCGGCGGGGCTGATCATGCGGTGCCCGCGACGGTCTGGCGTGCGACCCCTCACAACCACCGGCGTGCGGATACCATGTCGAACCGTGCCAGACGCCGCAACAGCTGTTCTCACCAAGCCGCCCGCAGAACCCGCGGCTGCCACCAAGGACTTCCGGACCGCGCGATGGATCGCGCTGATCGCCGGACTCCTCGGCGCCGTGTTCGCGATCGCGACGCCGTTCCTGCCGGTCACTCAGACCACCGCGGAACTGACCTGGCCGCAGAACGGCAAGCTGGGCAATATCCAGGCGCCACTGATGTCGCAGGTGCCGATCGACCTGCAGGCCTCCATTCCCTGCGCCGCGGTGGCGACCCTGCCCGAACAGGGCGGCATGCTGCTCGCGACCGCGCCGCCGCAGGGTGATCGCGCGGCGCTCGAGGCACTGTTCGTTCGCGTCTCCGACACCACTGTCGACGTGGTCGACCGCAACGCGGTGGTCGCCTCGGCCGAGCGCGCCGCGATGGACCAGTGCTCGGCGATCGTGATCAGCTCCGACCGCGAGCGCACCACCGCGAAGTTCGATGGCCTGAGCAAGGAGATCGAGCGGCCGATCGCCGGTCAGCCTGGTGCGGTCGAGACGGTGCAGGTGCCGGTACAGGGCCAGCTCGCCGGCGATCTGCGCCCGCAGGTGGTCGGGGTGTTCTCCGATCTCACCGGCGAGGTCCCGCAGGGCCTGTCGCTGACCTCCACCATCGACTCGCGCTTCTCGTCGAGCCCCTCGCTGGTGAAGCTGGTCGCGATCATCGCGGCGGTGCTGTGCACGCTGCTGGCCCTCGGCGCGCTGGCCCAGCTCGACGGCAGTGACGGGCGCGGGCACCGCCGGTTCCTGCCGCGCAATTGGCTGAAGCCCACCTGGGCCGACGGCGCGGTCATCGGCACGCTGCTGGTCTGGCATTTCGTCGGCGCCAACACCTCCGACGACGGCTACATCCTGTCGATGGTCCGGGTCGCGCCCGACGCGGGCTACATGGCCAACTACTTCCGCTGGTACGGCGTGCCCGAGGCGCCGTTCGGCTGGTACTACTACGTCATCCAGGTGTTCGCCGAGTTCTCCACGGCCAGCCCGTGGGTGCGCCTGCCCGCACTGGTGTGCGGCATCCTGTGCTGGATGGTGATCAGCCGCGAGGTGGTCCCGCGCCTCGGCAACGCCGTCAAGCGCAGTCAGGTCGCGCTGTGGACCGGCGGTCTGGTGTTCCTGGCCTTCTGGCTGCCCTTCGACAACGGCCTGCGCTCGGAGCCGATCGTGGCGCTCGGCGCGTTGCTGACCTGGGTCTCCATCGAGCGCGCCATCGCCACCGGCCGGCTGCTGCCCGCCGGGATCGCGGTGCTGATCGCGGCGTTCACCCTGGCCGCGGCCCCGACCGGCCTGATGTGTGTGGCCGCGCTGCTGGCCGGTATCCGCCCGCTGGTGCGCATCATCGTGCGCAGGCACCGCCAGTTCGGCACGATGGCGTTGCTCGCGCCGATCGCCTCGGCCGGCCTGCTGGTGCTGGTGGTCGTCTACGGCGACCAGACCTTCGCCGGTATCCAGGAAGCCAACCGGGTGCGCCAGGCGACCGGCCCGAACCTGGCCTGGTACGAGGACTACCTGCGCTACTACTACCTGTTCGTCGAGACCGTCGACGGCTCGCTGGCCCGGCGCTTCGCCTTCCTGATGATGCTGCTGTGCCTGTTCACCACGCTGCTGGTGCTGTTGCGCCGCCGCCAGGTGCCCGGTATCGCGTCGGGTCCGACGTGGCGGCTGATGGGCATCGTGTTCGGCACGATCTTCTTCATGATGTTCAACCCGACGAAGTGGACCCATCACTTCGGCGCGTACGCGGGCATCGCGGGATCGCTGGCGGCGGTGACGGCGGTCGCGGTGTCACAGAGTGCGCTGCGTTCGCGCAAGAACCGGGCGATCTTCCTGGCCGGCCTGCTGTTCGTGCTGGCGCTGTCGTTCTCGGGTATCAATGGCTACTGGTATGTCTCCAGCTACGGCGTGCCGTGGTTCGACAAGACCGTGCAGCTGCGCGGCATCAACTCCAACACGGTGATGCTGATCCTGTTCGGTCTGGCCTTGGCCCTGGTCGGCTGGTACGCGCTGCGCGAGGACTACGTGAAGCCGGTGCCATCGGCCAAGACCGAGCGCGGCAGGCGGATTCGCAAGTTCGCTGCCATCCCGCTGACGGTGGTGGTCGGGCTGATGGTGGCCTTCGAGGTGCTCTCGCTGATCAAGGGCGCGACCCAGCAGTACCCGGCGTACTCGCTGGCCCGCTCCAATATCGACGCCCTCGCCGGCAACACCTGCGGCCTGGCCAACGACGTGCTCGTCGAACCGGACCCCAATGGTGGCAGGCTCGAACCGATCATCGACCCGGCCCGGCCGTTCACCGACCCGAACGATCCGCTGGCAGGCATCGACTCGGTGGGCTTCACCCCGAACGGCGTGCCAGGTGACCTGTCCGCCGATGCGGTCGAGGTGAAGCCGGGTACCGGCAACACCAGCAACCAGTCGGTCGGCGCGGCCTTCGCCGAGGGTGAGAGCGCGGGCACCGGCGGTGGTAAGGGCGCGCTGGGCGTCAACGGCTCGACCGCGGCGTTGCCCTTCGGCCTCGATCCGGCGCAGACCCCGGTCCTGGGCTCCTACCAGGAGGGCGTGCAGCAGCCCGCGCACCTGGAGTCGGCCTGGTACGGGTTGCCCGCGCGTTCGGAGGAGTCGCCGCTGATCGTGATCTCCGCGGCGGGCCGCATCGCCTCCAAGGACGATTCCGGCGCCGACAAGTACGGCCAGTCGCTGCTGGTCGAGTACGGCACCCGCAATCCCGACGGCAGCGTCACCACGCTGGGCGCCTACCTGCCCCGCGATATCGGCCCGTTCCCGTCGTGGCGCAACCTGCGCGTTCCGCTGTCGGATCTGCCGGGTGAGGCGAACGCGGTGCGCATCCTGGCCAACGACCCGATCCTGATCGGTGACCAGTGGCTGGCGTTCACGCCGCCACGGGTGCCCAAGCTGCAGACCCTCGACACCTTCATCGGCCGCGATCAGCCGGTGCTGCTGGACTGGGCCGTCGGCCTGCAGTTCCCCTGCCAGCGCCCGTTCGCGCACGAGAACGGCGTGGCCGAGGTGCCGAACTACCGCATCCTGCCGGACCGGCCGCTGGCGATCTCCTCGACCGACACCTGGCAGGCCCAGGAGTTCGGCGGCCCGCTGGGCTTCTCGCAGATGCTGGCGAGCCGGGTCACCATCCCGACCTATCTGAAGGACGACTGGGCCAGGGACTGGGGTTCGCTGGAACGCTACAACCAGTACCTGAAGGCCGAGCCGGCCCAGCTCACGACCGGGACCCAGACCCGGACCGGACTCTGGAGCCCCGGCCCGCTGCGGGTGTTCTGACCCACGCCGGAGAAACAAGGAAGGCGCGGCCCACCTCGGTGGTCCGCGCCTTCTGCCGTCAAGGGGTAGCAGGAGTTCAGACGTTCAGCATGCGACGGTTGAGGTCGCGGCGTAATACCTCTTGGGAAGGCAGTCTCTCCAGTACCCGCATGACGGCGGGTCGTAGTTCGTGCTTCTCGTCGTCGCTGAGCAGCTCGACGAGATCTCGCAGATCCATGTCATCGAAGGCTCCTGTCATACCCACCAGGGTACGTGCTCAAACCTGCAGGCACAGCCGCTTTACGCTGTCATTTACAGCTGTTTCACCTGAGCGAAACCCTAACGGACACTGAGCATTTCGTTATCCAGAGAGCGCAATGCCCGGCCGCTGCCCTTGCGCTGCCGCTATGTCTACTTTGCCCGGATCGCGGGCTCCTTCGCCCAGCCCGACTGGTCCACCACTCGCACCGAGATCTCGGCGGGCGGGGCCGGACGGAACGGGGTGAACCGCTCCAGCGAGCCCCAGTCGCGGCCCAGATCGCGGTCGAGATAGGTGGGGACGGTCTCGGACTTCAACAGCAATCCTGTCCAGCCGAGCGGTCCGCCGCCGATATCGTCCTGCCAGGCGTTGGATGCGTCCGAACCTACCCGATCCGGCAGAATCCGCCACTGCGGCGCCTCGGCGACACCGTCATGGTGGTCGAACGGGCGCTGGCAGGGGAAGGCCAGGCCGACGTGCCAGTCCAGCAGGACCGGCGCGGTGTGACCGACGACGGAGTCCAGCGTGGCCAGCTTCGGCAGCCGTGGCGGGGTGACGGCCAGCCACTGCTTCTGGGTGATGTCGTTGTCGGCCGCCACCAGGCGTACCGCGTTCACCCCGGCGGGCAGCTGGTCGATCGGGACGCGCAGGTTGCGCCAGGACGGCGACGGGCCGATATCCAGCGGCGCGATCGTGCCGGTGCCGGTCACGGTGCCGTCCTCGGCCCTGATGCCGTACTCGAGCCGCAGGTCCTGGCCGTAGTTCACCACGCCGTCGGTGTCGACCGAGCGGATCCGGCCCGCCGCGGTGATCACCAGGGCCTGGTAGGCGGGGTCGTCACGGACGGCGTCGGTCAGATCGACCCGGTACCACTGCGAGGTGAGCTTCGCCTGCTGCTGCACGCCCTCCTGGTAGGAGCCGAGCACGGGGGTGCGGGCCGGGTCGAGGCCGAAGGGCAGCGCGACGGTGCTGCCATTGAGGCCCGCCTCGGCGCTGGTGCCGCCGCCGGTGCCGGCGCCGGTGGTGTTGGTGGTCTTGTTGGCGGAATCCTGGTCGACCGAGTTCGCCCCGCCGACCACGGTCTCGTCGGCGTCGGCGGTGAGGTCGTCGGCGACACCGTTGGGGGTGAATCCGGTGGATTCGGCGCTCAGCCCGTCGGCGGGGGCGCCGGTGTAGGGGGTGAGCAGGGAGTCGGCGGTGTTCGTCTCGACCAGCACGTCGTCGGCGAGGGCGCACGTATTGCCTTGCAGCGCGTCCAGATTCGACTTGGCGATCGAGTAGGCCGGGTACTGGGTGACGGCGCCCTTGGCCATCGAGGCCACCTCGAACAGCACGAGCAGCGCCGCCGCGATGGTCAGCGGCATGGTCGCGAACTTGTCGAAACGCGCTGTGCCGGACGGTTTCCGGTAGGGGGCGCGCAGATGGAAATACAGCGCGACCAGCAGCGCGAGCACGCTGAGCCCGAGGAACAAGGTCGACACGCCCTTGCCGGCGACCAGCGGCGCCTTGTCCCAGAACGGCACCCCGTAGCTGGACACGTACCACCAGCCGTTGGAGCCGGTGAAGGTGAGCGCGAGCAGGAACAGCACCGCCGCCGCGAACAACGCTCGATTACGCGGTGCGCGAATACCGTTGGTGCCCACCGCGACCGCGGCCAGCGCCGCCAGCGAACCGGCCAGTCCCGCGTACACGCCGAAGTGGTGGGTCCACTTGGTCGGCGTCCACATCATCAGCAGCAGCGCGCCGAAGACGATGCCGAGAATGCGCACCGACGGCCCGCGCGAGGTGCCGGGGATACGGCCCTTGCGCAGCACCTGCAGGATGCACACCAGCAGGCACAGCAGCATCACCAGCACGCCGAAGCGCCGGGCCAGCGAACCGTCGGGGGAGAGCATGAACAGCGAGTCCCAGCGGGTGCGCTCGTCGAACCAGGCGACATTCGGACCGACCAGGGTCCGCACCCGGGTGGCTTCCATGACGGTGGCGAGGGTCTGATCGGCGAACACGACGATCAGCACCAGCGTGCCTGCGGCCAGGCCAGGAGCCAGCAGGGCGGCGTAGCGGAAGATCTTGGCGCCCAGCGACAGTCGACCGCTGCGCTCGCTCGCACCGACCTGTGCGGGGTTACCCGTGCCTGCCTCGTCCGTACGGTCAGCGGACGGCGCGTTCGTGGCACCGCTCGACTTCGGTGCGGGCGCGCCGGTACCGGGAGTCACCGCGCCGTCGGCGGAAAGCCTGCGTGGCAGCGCACCCTGGGCGCGCTTGATGATCAGCTGCATGACCGGGCGGGTGCCTGCGATGAGTGCGGCGATGCAGATCAGGCCGGTCGGGCCCGCCGCCAGGGAGAAGGCCGCGATGAGGATGGCGAGGGCGGCGGGGAGCAGGCGGGCGGTGGCGATGGCGCGCTCGATCGCGCACCAGGTGAGCAGCGCGCCCGCCGCGATCAGCGGTTCGGGGCGCAGGCCGTTGTCGTAGGGGAGCCAGAAGGCCAGGAACACCAGCCCGGCGGTCCACAGCGCCACCTTGTCGCGGCGGACCCGCGCGCCCAGGCGCGGCAGCACCTCGCGGCTGATCACCGCCCAGCAGACCAGCCCGGCGAGCAGGGCGGGCAGGCGCATCCACAGGCTGGCGTCGGAGACCTTCGTCATCCAGGCCAGCACCTCGTACGACCAGCCGAACGGGGCTTCCGGCACACCGAACCAGCGGTAGTAGTTGGCCATGTAGCCCGACGGGCCGGAGGCGCGCGCCATATTGAGGATGTAGCCGTCGTCGGAGGTGTTCGCGCCGATCACGTGCCACAGCAGCAGCGTGCCGACCACGACGGCATCCGTCCAGGTCGGCTTCAGCCAGTGCCGGGGCAGGAAGCGGCGGGCGCGGCGGCCGTCGGCGGTGTCGAGCAGGTGCAGGGCGATCAGCGCGGCCACGGTGGTGACCGCGGCGAGGATCATCGCGACCAGCTTGAGCGTCGACGGTGTCGAGGTGAACCGGGAGTCGATGTCGGCGTGCAACCGGGCGCCGGTCAGGGCGGCCGCGTCGAGATCGGTGTAGACGCCGACGATCTGCGGGCGCTTGTCCACCGTGACGGTGTTGCGGAACGGCGTTCCGTCCGCGCGTGTGACACCGGCGAACTCGACCGTCGTCGCCTCGATGGTGGAGACGATGCCGATCTGCTCGCATCCGGCGATCTCGGCGATCGGCGCTGAGAGCATCGGCACATCGCGCGCCTGCACCGCCAGCACCCCATCGCGCACGGTGACGCTCAGGCCCCTGGCGCCCTGGCCGGATTCGGTCGGGACGGTGGTGAGCAGGGTGGTCGCCTGCTCGTCGGCGACCGGCAGATCCCGCAGCATCGAGCACGGCAGCTGCGCGTCGAGCCGCTGCGGCACATACGACACGAGCGGCGCCTCGACGCTGGTCGCGCCCGGCTGCGGCCAGTCCAGGCTCGCGCGGTCCTGGCGCACCGGCAGCAGCGGCGTCAGCAGGGCAAGCACGAACCCGAGCAGCCCACAGACGAGGGCGATCAGGCGGTATCGGGTGAACGCTCGTTCAGATCGGTCCGGTCGCACGGGGGTTGATGGTAGCCACCGAAGCTGTGTGCGGTGCGGCGCCGCGACCTACCCGGTCTTGCGGTCGGTCCAATCGAGCCGGGAACGGATCCAGCCGGGGACGGTGGCGTCGGGCCGGGGGAAGTCCGCGAGCTCCGCGCGCAGGTCCTCGACCGAGACCTCCGGCATCCACTCCGAGATGCTGACAGTCGAGTAGGTGGCCCGGTAACGGGTGGGCCCGGCGATGAAGATCTCCGTGCTCAGCCACGCGCCGACCTCGGGGTTGTAGGACATGCGCTTGTGGTCGGTGAGATAACCGAGTACCTCGTCGGGGACCAGCAGGTTGGTCTGGGTGCCGTCGCGCGTCTTGACCTGCACCCCGGCCACGATGTTCGAGCCGACCTGCAGCGACCACAGGAGTGCGAACTTCTGGCCGGGGGCCAGGATCGCGATGGTGGCGTCGACCACGGCGTGTTCGATGGCGCCGAGGGAGTTCAATTGTTCCCGGGGGGCTGGGTCGCGGTCCTGACTATTGGGCCGCGTCAGCAGGAGATCGCGCCGCTCGGGTCTGCTCAGCGTCATAGCTATACCTCTGCATCCGTACCGATCAGCACTCCCAAAACTGATTTCGGTCGGCCGAACTTGTCAACATTGCGCAGCGTACCCGGCCCGCGAAGGGACTCGCGCGGGCGTCGACGCTGACCGAGCATATTGTCGTCTATCGAGTCCTCGCACACCAGTGGCTATCGGGTGTCTTCATGGTGTCATTTGACACACTGTCATTCCTGATGCGTGGTGGGCAACCTTATGCCGCCGCCGCGCGCAGCGCGAACCAGCCGTCGCGCGGGTCGGCGAAGCCGTGATAGACCAGCGGAATCCGCTGGTCTACGTCGAAGAACCGGTAGACCGCCGCCATCGCCTGGCGCACCGAATGTGCCTGGAAGTCGTCGATACGCCGCGCGCCGATATGTCGCTCGGGCAGCATGGCCAGCCGGGTCAGCTCCGCCGGATCGTCCACGTCAAGGCCCCACGGATTGTCGTCGTCGATGAGGTGGTCGTGCAGCACCGTGCGGCTGACTGATGGGTCGTGCCGGGGACCGGCGAAGGTCACGCTCTCGACATGGGCCAGGCCCCTGGTGTCGAGCGGGGTCCGCGCGGCTTGAATCAGGTCGATCAGCGCGCGGTCGGGTTTCGGTGTCTGCCCGCTGACCGGCGCCTGCTCGAGCAGGTGCAGCATCTGCCCGCCGCGCACCAGCGGCTCGGGCACCAGGAAGACGCTGATGCTGGGGCAGGTGCAGTGCAAGCCGGTGAGACACACTCGGGTGTGCATCGGATCGGACATACGTCCTCCTCCGGTAGCGGGCCGCGAAAAAGGGACCCGTGACGTGCAGGAACTGATTCCAACGCCATCCGCCGACCGTGCCGGCGACGACCGTGCCGCACCCGTCAGTGTAGTGCGATCGCGCCGCGTGGTCAGTGGGTCGCGGTGATCGATGCGCGAACCGGTGGGCCCGGTGTGCGCTCTGGTTGTCAGTGGCGGACGGTGATCAGGGTGAACGGGCCGATGTCGGTGATGGTGAAGGCGGGGTCGGTGAAGAGGGTCTTGGGGAAGGCGACGGTGTAGCGCTTCACATTGGGGTCGTTGGGGTAGACGTCTTCGGCGAGGCGCAGGGTGTAGGTGTCGCCGTCGCGGCGGAACAGGAAGGCGTCGGGGGCGCGCCACGAGGAGTTCGCGAGGGCGTCGACCAGGGCGGCGGAGGTGGGGAGTTCGCTCCAGTCGGCGATGGTGGCGGCGCGGGCCTTGAAGTCGGCGAGCGGGTTCGCGTAGTGCGAGGTGAGGGCCTGGAAACCGAAGTAGGGGTAGTAGGCGAGGAAGGTGGTGTCGGCGGTCAGGACGACGGATTCGTCACGGGGACGGCCGGTTTGGGCGCGCAGGGCCTCGTCGACGGCGTGGTAGTACGCGACGGCCGACGGCTTGCGTTTGTCGGCGCGCTCGCCGTAGGTGCCGTCGGCATCGGGCACATCGGTGGGCACCGTGTCGGTGTAGGCGGTGTCGATCTCGTGGGTCAGCACGGTGGGGATGTGCTGGGCGAAGGCCAGTGCGCCGAGCACCGCGACCACCCCGGCGGTCGTGCGCAGCGCGGCAGGCTCGTTCAGTGCCTGGTAAACGGCCCGCCCGCCCTCGACGAACCCGAAGACGCCCGCCGCGGCCAGCACCGCTAGCAGCACCGGCTCCAACCGGAACGACAGCAGGGTGGTGCCCGCCGCCGTGGCCGCCATCGACAGCAAGGTCCACAGATAGATCGAGACGACCCCGATCCCCAGCGCCTGCGCCCGCCGTGACGACCCGGCCCGCACCACCAGCCACACCGTGCCCAACAGGCACAGCGCACCCCGCAACGAGAACTCCAGCATCGGGAACGCCAGCTCGGCCCCCGACTGCGGCAGATAGTGAAAAGCGCTGCCGGAGGGCAACTTCGCCCCACCCAGCATCTCCAACAGGAACGGCGCCCACACCACCAGCGCAAGCACCATCGCAATCACACCCATGGCAGCCAGCCGCACGAACGGCCCGACCGCCACCCGCCACACCGCCGGCTTCGCCGCGCCCCCTGCGTCCCGCGTATCCGCCGTCACCGCTGCACCCGTGCGAACGGCGTCGGCATTCGCTGCCGCCGTGTCTGTGTCGGCAGCCGGGGCGTTCACTGCCGCCTTGTCTGTGCCAGCCGCCGGGGCGTTCGTTGCAGCAGTGTTCGTGTTGGCGGTCGGGGCGTTCGTTGCAGCAGTGTTCGTGTTGGCGGTCGGGGCGTTCGCCGCCGTAGTGTCCGTGTTGGCGGTCGGGGCGTTCGCCGCCGTAGTGTCCGTGTCGGCCGCGGGCACGTCCGCGCCGACCGCTGAGTCCACGGTGGTGGACGGCTCGCTCATCGCGGCGGAGTTCGCCCCGACCCGCCGTGCGCCGAGCGAGCGACGATCCTCCCGGCGGCGGGCTGCGACGGCCAGTGCGGCGGCGACCACCGCCATCACCACCACGCTGAAGGCCGCGATCCCCAGGTACAGCGTGTAGAAGCAGGCCGCGACGCCGAGGAACAGGCCGGTGCCCAGCACCGCGCCCCAGCCACCGGTCGACCGGTGCAGCGCGCCCCAGGCCAGGATCAGCACCGGCGGGATGAACACCACCAGGACCGCGCTGTATGCCTCGGGTGAGGCGTAGGCCAAAGTCATCGCGGTGACGGCCGCCGCCGCGCCGACCGCGAGATCGGCGCGCACCAGCTGGGTCCACAGCACCAGGGCGACGACCGCGGCGACCGCGAGGAAGCCGATCGCGTACGGCTTGAACACTTCCCAGCCGTCCATACCGAGCACATTGCCCACGCGGCCGCCGATCCAGAACCAGCCGGCCGGATAGAACGGCGGGATATCGGGGTAGGTCATATCGCGCAGCGCGGGGCTGTCGGTGAGCCGGGTGAGGTACTCGGTGCGGAACTCCTGGTCCACCGAGATCCCGAACAGATACAGCTTGGTCGCGGCCAGCGGCATCCCGAGGGTGACGGTGACGAAGCCCGAAATACCCACCCAGGACGTCAGTTTCGCCACCACCGGCCACTTGCGCAGCCGGATCAGCAGCACCGAAACCACCAGCAGCGCCACCGCGACGAACTGCCCGACGGTGGTCAGCGCGCGAGTCACGTTGGAGGAGTTGAACGCAGGCCACTGCACCGCCGAAAACGCGTACAGCCCGACTACGGCGACAACGAGCGCCACCAGCGCGGCCACAACGCCCTCACCGACCCCCGCCCCGATCCTGCGCCCCGTCCGCACCTCATCGTTGGTAGTCATCGGCGCGCAATCCTCCGGCTCCACTGTGCTCCACGGTCGGCGTCAGCCTAGTGGGCCGGCATGGACCGCCGGTCACACCGCCTGCCCGCCGCTGCCAGCTGACGGTGCGGAGTCTCCCGGCGAAGTCGAGGTATCCACGGCTCGGCAAGGGATCCGGCGGATACGCGGGTTCTGCCGACGTCTCGAATCGCCGGCATCGACAACGGGCACTCAGATGCCGAGTTCCAGCGGCCCGTCGTGGACATCGACTTCGCGCAGCTCGGTCGCGAACCTGGTCGCGGTGACGAAATCCTTGTCGTCGTGGACGATGGTCAGGTTGTGATTCACGGCGGTGGCACAGATCATCAGGTCAACGGCCGACAGCGAGTTCGCGCAGCCGCCCTGTGCTGCTCGGCGTTGAATAGTGCGGATCCACGAACCAGCCGATTTCGGGACCGCCGCATCGCGCATCGTCTGATCGAACAGTGTCGTGAATTCGTCGTACTCTTCGAGATTTCGAGCTGACCGTAAGAACTCCGTTCGCTGTGGATAGCACGATCGCAGCGCGCCATCTGCGATGACGCCGCGCCATTTGTCGCTGACAGGACCGCCGCGCAGCATGCGCCACATCGCCGACGAGTCGATCAGATATCCGGTCACCGTCGGTAGGCCTCTTTGGCGGCACGGTGGGCGGCTTCCATACCCTCGATGTCCCAGCCTTTCGCGAGCTCGATGGCTCGGTCGTACGCTGCGACCCGGTCGCGTCGCTCGTTGTATTCGTCAAGGGCGGCGGCGACCGCGGCAGTCTTCGTGCGATGACCGCCAAGACGTTTGGCCTTCTCCAGCGACTCATCGTCGATGTCGATATGCGTTAGCGACATGTCAGTACTCCTGTACATGATCTGGCCTTCGCCATCGCCTGAATTGTACATACCGCCCCGCCTTCTCTGCTAAACGAAACTGCCGCACCGTTAACAACGGTGCGGCAGTGATTCGGAGCGGGTGCCCGACTAGATGGGGAGCTTGCGGAAGATCGGGCGGGGGACGTGGCGCAGCGCCGACATCACGAACCGGGCCTCACCGGGCGCCCAGACGATATCGGTGCCCTTCTCCGAGGCGGCGACCGCCCACTTGGCGACGTCTTCCTTGTCGACGGTCAGCGGGGCTTCCTTGCTGCCGGTGGCCTGCCAGTGCGCGATGGTCGCGCTGGTGCGCACCTGCATCGGCCGCACCACGGTGACGCGCGGACCGTGCGGGCGCAGCGCCTCGCCGAGGCCCAGGTAGAAACCGTCCAGACCGGCCTTGGTCGAGCCGTAGACGAAGTTGGAGCGGCGCACCCGCTCACCGGCCACCGAGGACATCACGATGAACCGGCCGTGGCCCTGCGCCTTGAACTTCTCGCCCACCAGCACACCCACCGACACACCGGCGGTGTAGTTGATGCCGACGGTCATGACCGCCTTGCGCTGGTTCTGCCACAGTTCCTCGGCGTCGCCGAGCACACCGAAGGCGACGATGGCGACATCCACGTCACCATCGGCGAACGCGGCCTCGACGACCTTCGGATGCGATTCGGTGTCGAGCGCGTCGAAATCGAGCACGTCGACCTGGGTCGCGCCTGCGGCCTTCAGGTCGGTGACGGCCTGCTCGAGCAGCGGATCGCCGGGCAGGTTCGCCAGGATGATCCGGGCCGGGCTCTTGCGCAGGTACTCGGCGCAGATCGCCAGGCCGATCTCGGAGGTGCCACCGAAGAGCAGGATGGTCTGCGGGTTGCCAACTGCGTTGATCACTGGAGCTCCAGCCTCCTGGCCATATCGGACATGAAAACGCCGGTCGGGTCGACGCTGCGGCGGATCTTGATCCACTCGTCGATCCGCGGGTACATCTTGTGGAACGCTTCCGCGCTGGTCCGCGAGTCCTTCGCGGTGTACAGGCGGCCGCCGAACTCCATCACCCGCCGGTCCAGATCGGTGACAAGCTCGTTGAGGCCGGGGCGGATCGGGAAGTCGACGCAGATGTTCCAGCCGGGCATCGGGAAGCTCAGTGGCGCCGGGTTGCCCTCGCCGAACAGCTTGAACACGTTCAGCGCCGAGATGTGGCCGGACGCCTGGATGTCGATGATGATCCGCTTGAACTCTTCGACGGCCTCGGTCGGCACGACGAACTGGTACTGCAGGAACCCGGCGGGACCGTAGGCCCGGTTCCACTCCGCGATCATGTCGAGCGGGTGATAGAACTGCGTCAGGTTCTGGATCTTGCCGGTGTAGGTGCCGCCCATGGCGTAGTAGGCCTCGCCCACCGCGCCGAGCGAGAGACGGTTGGCCGTCCAGCTCGGGAAGATGTTCGGCACGGTCAGCAGCTGCGGCGCGTCGAACTTCAGCGGGTTCTTGCGCAGCTTCTTGGGCAGCTCGTCGACCTTGGCCAGGCGGCCGCGGGTCAGGCAGGCGCGACCCAGCTTCGGCAGCGGGTTCATCACGTCGAACCACGCGCTCGAGTAGGTGTAGTCGGCCTCGCTGCCGTCGCTGTGCACGGCGATGGTCTCGTCCAGCGTGGCGGTCTTCACACCGTCGTTGAGGAAGTAGGCCGTCTCCGTCGGCGCCATCTCGATGGTGGCGCGCAGGATGATGCCGGTCAGGCCGTTGCCGCCGACCGTCGCCCAGAACAGTTCGGCGTCGTCAGCCGGGGAGATCGTGCGCACCGCGCCGTCGGCGGTGAGCAGGTCGATCGAGCGGACGTGGTTGCCGAAGCTGCCCTCGCTGTGGTGGTTCTTGCCGTGGATATCGGAGGCGATGGCGCCGCCGATGGTCACCTGGCGGGTGCCGGGTAGCACCGGAACCCACAGGCCGAACGGCAGCGCGGCCTTCATCAGCTGGTCCAGGCTCACCCCGCCGTCCACGTCGACCATGCGTGTGTCGCGGTCGATGCGGTGGATGCGGTTCAGCGCCGGCATGTCGATGACGAGCCCGCCCGCGTTCTGCGCGTGGTCGCCGTAGGAGCGGCCGAGGCCACGGGCGATCACGCCGCGTCGCAGGTGCGCCGGCTTGGAGTCGTTGTCCTCGGCGACCATGCTCACGGCCTTGACGATCAGCTCGGGATCGCGGGTCGAGAGCACTTCGGCGGAGGTGGGTGCGGTGCGACCCCATCCGGTGAGCTTGCGGGTGCGCGTTGGCAGCGCAAACGCCTCGCCGGTGGCGGTCGGAATGTTCTCGGACATCGGCTAAGAGGCTACATGCATGGCGGGACACGTGACCGGTCTCGTACTCTTCCTCACGTGCAAGCCCAACCGCATCTGCCGCTTCCCGCCGAAATTCCGCTGGTCGACGAGCCCGGTGGAACGAACGTAGACCTGAAGACGCAGATCCTGCGGTTCACCCTCACCGGCGGGTTCTCCGCTGTGGTCGACTTCGGCCTGCTCACGCTGCTGTCGAACGTGCTCGGTGTGCCGGAGATCCTGGCGAAGGTGATCAGCTTCATCGCCGGAACCACCACCGCGTACCTGATCAACCGGCGCTGGACGTTCAATGCCGAGCCGAGCAGGGCGCGTTTCATCGCCGTTGTCGCGCTGTACGCGGTGACCTTCGCCGTGCAGGTCGGCATCTACGCGCTGCTGTACTACGCGCTCGATGATCAGTGGTGGCGTCAGCCGTTGGCCTTCGTCATCGCGCAGGGCACGGCGACCGTCATCAACTTCGTTGTACAGCGCGCGGTGATCTTCAAGATCAAGTAGGAGCTAGCCGGCCTTGGCCGCTGCTGGCTCGACCGCCTGCTTGTCCGCCTTGACGCCGAAGTAGTCCCCGCCCTTGGCGCGCGTGCTGTCTGTACCCCACACGCGCTGATCCCGATCGACCCTGACCATCTGCGGTATGTGCTTGCGGCAGTGGATGTAGGCCTCTTCGACGTCGACGACCACCCACACCTGCGACGCCTTGCCTCGCTCGGCGGCAGGCAGCCCATCGACGGTTTCGCGTAGCTCGCTGTCGGCGACCATGCGAGCCTTACCGTTGACGTGCAGCCCGATCAGGTCGCGGATGAAGTCGACCATCAAGATGCCCACATGCGGGTTCTCGAGGATATTGCCGAGGCTGGCCATTACTCCGTTACCTCGATATTCGGGGTACGCAATCGTGCGTTCGTCGATCACGTGCAGAAAACCCGGCGTTCCGGAGCGAAAGCTGGCATCGCATTCGCCGTGCGCGTCGGCGGTGGAGATGAAGGCCATGTCCATCCGCTTGACGAAATCGATCATCGAGGTGTTCAGATAGTCGATCACCTGCTCGTCGTAGAAGCGCTCGGCCCGATCGGCCGTGCCCAACGTGTCCTGGATCTCGTGTTCACCGTCGCTGCCGACGTTTCTTCCGGGCATCGGGCCCCCTCTGCTAGCCGAACCGGGTTATGTGGGTTTCGCTATCAAACCCCCGCTGTGACTGCAATCTCGCCCAGTGTAGGGGAGTACCGGCGGGTATGGGGCTTGTCCATTATTGCGAATGAGACGAAAGCCGGGTTTGCGCAAGGGTTTCCAGGTCAGGACTGATCAGGCTGGTCCGACCGTCACCGGTACCCCGTTGAACACCGCGGTACCCGAGATCGCGTCGACCACCGAATCATCGGTCAGCACATTGGCATTCACCCCGGCGTTCGCCGAGGCGACCGACTGGGTGACGCTGTCCGCGTGGCCCCAGCCGTGCGGCAGGCTCACCACGCCGGGCATGATCGCCTGCGTCAGTTCCACCTGCACCGTCAACGCCCCTGCCGCCGAGGTGATCTCGGCCCGCTCGCCGAGACCGAGCCTGCTCGCGTCGTCGGGATGGACCTGCAGCGTGCAGCGATTGGACCCGCCGACGAGGCCTGCGATGTTGTGCATCCAGCTGTTGTTGGAGCGCAGTTGTCTGCGCCCGATCAGCACCATCTCCGGTGCGGTGGCACCGAGCCCGGCGCTCAGCCGGTCGACGTCGGCGAGCAGCTGCGGCGGAGCCAGCTCGACCCGCTTGGACGCGGTGCGCAGCACGCCGGGCAGCCGTGGCCGCAATGGCCCGAGGTCGATGCCGTGTGGGTTGTCGAGCAGGGTGCGCAGGCTCAGCTCGCCGCCGTTCCAGGCACCGTAGGGGCCGAGCTTGAGCATCAGGTCGATGCGCTGTTCTGTGGTGTCGGCGCCGGTCAGCTCGTCGCGCCGGTCGCTCATGCCCGCCTTGTGCAGCATGCCCGCGATGACCAGTTCGTCGACGACGGCGAGCGGGCTCTCGGCGCCGGTGCCAGCGTGCGGCTGCCCGCTGACGGCGGCGGCGAGCCTGGCCAGCACGGCCGATTCCGACGGCCTGCCGTCCAGCGGTACCAGCGGCTGCGAATACCGCGCGTAATTACGCACCGCGAACTGCAGCAGTGCGAAGTCGTAGTGCGGTGACTGCACCGAACGCGGCGGCGGCAGGATGACGTGCGCGTGCCGCGTCGTCTCGTTGACATAGCGATCCACGCTCACCATGAAGTCGAGCCCGGCCAGTCCCTTGTCCAGCCGCGCGCCGCTCGGCGCCGACAGCACGGGATTGCCCGCGACCGTCACCAGCGCCCTGATCTGCCCCGGACCTGGGGTTTCGATCTCGTCGGCGAGGGTGGCGACGGGCAGTTCGCCCATCACCTCGGGCAGCTCGCGCACTCTGCTGGTCCAGCGTCCCGGCCGGAACGGCCTGCTGCGCGCGATCCCGCCGGCCGCCGCGGTGGCGAACATGGCGCCGCCGGGGGAGTCGAGATTGCCGGTGACGGCGTTGATCGCGTCGACCAGCCACTGGGTGACGGTGCCGAACTCGGCGGTGCAGGTGCCGATCCTGGCGTACACGGCCGCCGTCGGCGCCGCGGCGAGCTCGCGGGCGAGCGCGCGAATGATGTCGGCGGGCACGCCGGTGCGCGCGACCACCGATTCGGGGGTGAACTCCTGGGCCGCCGCGCGGAGCTCGTCGAGCCCATCGACCTCGACGGTGACGGTGACCAGGTCCTCGGCGAAGAGCGTGTGCAGCACCGCGAACAGCAGGTAGGCGTCGGCGCCGGGGCGGATGAACAGGTGCTGGTCGGCGAGCGCGGCGGTTCTGGTGGCGCGCGGGTCGACGACGACGAGTTTGCCGCCGCGGGCGCGCAGCGCCTTGAGCCTGCCGGGGAAGTCGGGCGCTGTGCACAGCGAGCCGTTGGATTCGAGCGGGTTGGCGCCGAGCATCAACAGGAAATCGGTGCGGTCGAGATCGGGCACCGGCACGGTGAGCGGGTCGCCGAACATCAGCCCGGCGGCCACCTGCTTGGGCATCTGGTCGGCGGTGCTGGCCGAATAGATGTGCCTGGTGCTCAGCGCGCGGATCAGCGCGGGCAGATACAGCGCGCCCGCGACCGTGTGCGCGTTGGGATTGCCCAGGTAGATGCCGCTCGCGCCGCTGCCGTGCGCGGCGGCGAGCTCGGCGAAACGGGCCGCGATCAGGTCGAAGGCCTCGTCCCAGCCCGCCTCCCGGAATCCGGCGCCGTCGCGGATCAGCGGGGTGGTGACCAGGTCGGGGTCGTTGTCGAGCTGGCCGAAGCTGGCGCCCTTCGGGCACACGAAACCCTTGCTGAACGGGTCCTCGCGGTCGCCACGGGCCGAGAGCACCCGGTCGTCCTCGCCGAGAGTTAGAGTGAGACCACAGACGGCCTCACACAGCGGACAGGTGCGCAGCAGCGTTCGTGGAGCCATGCCCCATCCTTACGCCGCACCGCGCTGCCCCGTCGGGAAACGCCGAAAGCCGTCGCGGGCGCTCAGTGCGCCCATTTCTACCGTGCTCGAAAGCTGTTCTAAGCCAACATTATTGGGGGCATGACAGGAAGAACGATCGTTCTAGGATCACCCGTGCAGGGGCTATCGAGAGGGAACAATGCGTACTGTCAAATTTGTCACCGGGGCCACCGCTCTCGCCACCGTCGCCTTCACGCTGCTGGCGGGCACCGCCTCGGCCGCGCGGACCGCGGAGGCTGTGGCCGGCGCCGACAACATCACCGTGTCGATCAACAACACCGATGACGCGTGCTGGTCGGGCACGATCATGCTGGACGAGATGCTGCAGCAGTCCATCCTCACCGTCGACAAGCCGTCCGCGGTGCTGGCGAACGTCGAGGCGGGCAGCCACCGGGTGCGGGTGCACCTCTACGTCGGTGAGGGCGACACCTGCAGCGTCAACACCCCGGCCGTCGAACTGCTCGACACCACGGTCACCGTCGGCGCGGCGGGCAACCCGATCCAGGACCTGCTCGACGCGGGCAGCTCGGCGCTCGGCCTGAAGTAGTTCATCGCGGGACCGGTACGGGCCGGGCAGGCGGATGTCGACCGCCTGCCCGGCCCGTCTGCTGTCCGGCGGCGGTATCGGCGGCCGGAAACGCCGAAAACCCGCGAGTGCGACGCCGGGGATCGCGTCGCTCTCGCGGGTTACGGAGAAGCTGTGCCTAGCAGGCCACCGTCAGCGCGGTGCGCTTGCGGGAAGTGGCGGCGCGCACGGCGGCACCGAGCGCGACCACCGGCGGGACCCAGCGGGCCTCGGTGGGGGCGACGCCCCAGGCGGCCGAACCGGCGGCGAGCTGGGTGGGCGGCAGCGGGATGCTGGCACCGTCGGTGTGCACGATGACGCCGGCCTCGCGCATGGCCTCGATCGCCATGGCGGCCTTGCGGACGCCGGTGACCAGGTGGATCTCGCGACGCTGCTGGCCCGGGATCTCGATCACGGGGCCGGAGAGGTTGTTGGCACGCAGGAAGCGACGGACCTCGCCGGCCATCTCACCGGTGATCTCGATGGCCGAGACCTCGTCGTCGGTGATCAGGCACAGGCCATTGGCCGTTTCGGCAACCGTCCAACCCCGCGCGGTGTACTCCTGCGCGGCGGCACCTTTCTCGGCGGCCGTGGTTGTGGTCGGAAACGTCGTGCGCACTGTGTTCTCCATTCCCCGGAAGAGCTCTGTTCTGCGTTCATGGGCGTATCGGTACGGGGTGGCCGTCGTGTTACGCCGTAGCCGAAAAATATTCGAGACTGTTCGGTAGGTCTCAGTTCGATCACCTTCGCTATCGCAGGTTGTGCTCGCGCAGGGTTGGCGTGGGGGGTTAAACGGGGCAGGATTCGGTACATGACCGACGTTCCGGGCCCCACCCCGTCGACCGAGGAGGACGCCGAGGAGTTCGAGGCCGAATCGCGGTGGCTCTCTTGGAAAGAGACCGCCGTGTTGCGTTCGGCGCCCAAGCCCCCGCGGATCGATTCCGATGACGAGGAGTCCTTGGCCGAGCCGTTCCGCAGCACCGGCTCGGCCAAGCAGTGGGCGGCCGAGGTGGCGCGCTCGCTGCTCGACGTGCAGTTCCGCCGTCCGGCGACCAGGACCCTGCTGCCGCTGGCCTACATCCTCGGGGTGGTGTCGTTCGGTATCGGTCTGCCGGTCGCGCTGACGGTGCTGATGTGGCGGGCCTCGGTGCTGCTCGGCATTCTCGCGGCCTTGGTCGCGGTGCCGCTTGGTCTGACCATCGCGGCCTCGGTGCGGTTGATGCTGGAGTTCGCCGACAATGCCGCGCGGCTGGCCGGACGGGTCGAGCACATCAGCGAGCTGGCCGACGGTCTGTTCCAGGCGCTCTCGGATGTCGCCGAACCGGTCAACCAGCTCTCCGAAGACGTTCGTGCCGTGCAGTTCTGGCGGTTCAGGAAGAAAAAATAGGGGGCCAGGGCATTGCACGATGGCCGATTCATTGTGAAACAATTCGTACGCGGATCCGATGACATGTCAGGTTCGTAGGGCGGCCTCCGAAAGGTATGGGGGAGGCCGGATTTGGATACAGGGGGGAAAGTATGGCTTCACCGCAGGGTGTTACCGGTTCGACCATGCCGCGGCGGCAGCTGGGCAGGCACTTGCGTGACCTGCGCAATCAGGCGCGGATGACGACCAGGACGGCTGCCTCGAAACTCGAGTGGTCGGAAGCCAAGATCTGGCGGATCGAAACCGGGCAGACCTCGTTGCGCAGCCTCGATGTCGAGGCGATGTGCAAGGTCTACGGCGCACCGGCCGAGCTGATCGAGCCGCTGGCGGCGCTGGCGCGCGAGACCAAGGCCAGGGGCTGGTGGACCTCCTACGGCGATGTGATTCCGGAGGGATTCGAGGTCTACATCGGTCTGGAGGAGGCCGCGACGGGCCTGTCGATCTACGACAACGGCCTGGTCCCGGCGCTGGTGCAGACCGAGGATTACACCAGGGCGCTGCTCGAGCAGTCCGTGCCCGGCCTGACCGAGGCCGACCTGGAGCGCAGGCTCGAGGTGCTGCGGGCCAGGCAGGCCCTGTTCACCAGGGCCGATTCGCCGCTGCGGTTGCACGTCGTGCTCACCGAAGCGGCGCTGGCGGCCCGCATCGGCGCCGAACGGGTGACCGGCGCGCAGCGCGCGTGGCTGCGCGAGCTGGCCGAGCGCGACAATGTGCGCGTCCAGGTGCTGCCCGGCGACGCCGGCTACCACGCCGGCCTGGAATCGGGCCGGTTCGTGATCCTGGAATTCGGCGTCGACGGTTCGCTGGACCGGCCGGAACCGTCGGTGGTCTTCGTGGAGACCTTCGCCGGCTCGGCCTACCTGGACAAGGCGGCCGAATTCGACCGCTATCGCGTCGCGTTCACCGATATCGCCGCGGCAGCTACGGGCACGCCGTAGTCCGGTCCCAGGAATCGGCGAGCACCGCGCGGTGCGTGGGCAGGGCCTGGTCGTAGACCGCCCTGCCCTTCTCGGTCAGGCGGACGAAGATGGCGCGGCGGTCCTCGGCGCACATGGTGCGCTCGACCAGGCCGTCGCGTTCCAGCCGGGCCACCGCGCGGGAGAGCGCGCTCTGGCTCAGGTGGATGTCACCGGCCAGATCTGTCATGCGGTACTTCTGACATTTCGCGTCGACCAGGCGGTCCAGGGTCTCGAATTCGCTGAGACCGATGCCGTGGTCGTGGAGCGCCTTCTCCAGCGCGCAACTCACCGCGGCATGCCGGGTGAGTAGTTCGCGCCACTGGCCGACCAGCTCGGTGGGCGCTTCGTTGCGCCGAGCTGTCGTGGTGGCCGGGTTCGACATGGGGCCATCTTAGTGGTCCTCGGTTCTTCATGCAACTGCATTAAATGCGTTGGCATTTGATGCACACGCATGTAATGTCCTCCGCATGACTTCGCCAGCAACGCTTTCGGCCGCAGATCAGGCGACCGATCCGACCAGATGGTCTGCCCGGCTCTGGGGCATGCTGATCACCCTGTGCATCGTCTTGTTCCTCGACGGTCTCGACGTTTCGATGATCGGTGTCGCGCTGCCGTCCATCGGCGCCGAACTCGATCTGTCCACCTCCACCCTGCAATGGCTCGTCAGCGGCTACGTCCTCGGCTACGGCGGCCTGCTGCTGCTCGGCGGCCGCACCGCCGACCTGCTCGGGCGCCGCAAGGTCTTCCTCATCGCGCTCGCCGTCTTCGCGGTCGCCTCCCTGGTCGGCGGCCTGGTCAGCGACCCGGCCCTGCTGATCGTCACCCGATTCATCAAGGGCCTGGCCGCCGCCTTCACCGCCCCGACCGGCCTGTCGATCATCACCACCACCTTCGCCGAAGGAAAAGCACGCAACAAGGCACTGTCCATCTACACCGTGTTCGGTGCCGGTGGTTACTCCATGGGCCTGCTGTTCGGCGGCCTGATGACCGGCGTCGGCTGGCGCTGGACCTTCCTGCTGCCGGTCCCCATCGCCCTCGCCGCCCTGGTCGCCGCCTTCGCACTGGTGCCCAAGGACGGCAAAGCTGAAGAAGGCGGACACGATCTGTTCGGCGCGCTGCTGTCCACCGCGGGCATGCTGCTGCTGGTCTACACCGTGGTCACCGCGCCGGAAGTCGGCTGGACCTCGCTCCGCACGGTCGGCTCGTTCCTCGCCGTGATCGCCCTGTTCGCCGCGTTCGTGATCACCGAACAGCGAGTGAAGCACCCGCTGGTTCGCCTGGGCATCCTGCGCAAGGTGTCACTGGTGCGGGCCAGCCTGGCCATCATCGCCGTCGCCGGCTCCTACTTCAGCTGGCAGTTCATCGTCACCCTGTACATGCAGGACACGCTCGGCTGGTCGGCGCTGAAGCTGGCCATGGCACTGCTGCCGGTGGGCATCCTGGTGGTCGGCTCGGCCTTCTTCTCCGAGAAACTCATCGACCGCTTCGGCACCGGACCGGTCATCGCGGTCACCATGTCGGTGATGGCCATCGGCTACCTGCTGTTCCTGCGGGTCGACACCGCACCGGACTACCTGACCGTGCTGCTGCCCGCCATCCTGCTGATCGGCATCGGCTGGGTCGGCTTCCCCGCCATCAATGTGCAGGCCACCAGCGGAATCGACGACGACGAACAAGGCCTGGCCGCCGGTGTGCTGCAAACCTCCATGCAGGTCGGCGCGGCCATCGTGCTCGCGGTGACCACCGCCATCGTCACCTCCGGCACGCACGCCGCCGGAGCGACCCCGCAGCAGATGCTCGACACCTACCGGCCCGGCCTGCAATTCGCCGCGGGCGTCACCATCGTCGGCGCACTGGTCGCCCTGACGGTCTTCCTCCCCCGGCGCACCCGTTCACGGGTCGTCGAAGCACCGACAGAAGCCCAGGAGAAGGTCCTGGAAGCTGTGTAATTGGCGGCTGGCGCCGCAGGGGTTTTCGGCCGCTTGGGAGCGAGGCGGCCGAAAACCCGTTGTCCGGTGGCGGTTCGTGAAGCGTGGGCTTCATGGGCCGCCTTCGGCGTTTCAGGGGAGTCGGGTGCGGCTCGGCGTCGCGGCTCGGGTGTGAGGCGGTCGAAAACTTGTGGTGGTCGGTGGCGGCTCGTGGAGGCGTGGCTTCGTGGACCGTCTTCGGCGTGTCAGGAGAAGTCTGGCAGGGTCAGGAGAAACCTGGTGCCGCTTCGTCTTTGGCGGAGCGGATGTAGGTGAGGGGGCGGCCGTCGCGGCCCTCGGTCGGCCAGTCGATGGCTAGGCGGGGGTCGAAAGCGTCCATGTCGCGGTCGAATTCGGGGGTGTACTCGAGTGAGCACAGGTAGGTGACCGTCGAGTTGTCCTCCAGCGAGAGGATGGCGTGGCCAAGGCCCTCGGAGAGGAAGACCGAGCGGCGGTCGACGTCGTCCAGCAGGACCGAATCCCAGCGGCCGTAGGTCGGCGAGCCGGCCCGCAGGTCCACCACGACGTCCAGGAATGCTCCGCGCACGCAGGTCACGTACTTGGCCTGGCCGGGCGGGTCCTCGGTGTAGTGGATGCCGCGCAGCACGCCTGCCGCCGAGATCGAGGTGTTCACCTGGTGCAGTTCCAGCGGGCGGCCGGTGGCCTTCTCGAACTCCGAGGCCTTGAACGACTCGCAGAACATGCCACGCTCGTCACCGAGCAGGCGCGGGGTCACCACCCAGGCGCCGGGGATGGCCAGTTCACGAATATCCATGCGTTACCAGTCTTTTCCGCGGTCGATCAGGTCGAGCAAGTAGCGGCCGTAACCCGAGCGGACCATCGGTTCGGCGAGCGCGCACAGCTGCTCGTCATCGATCAGGCCGCGCCGCCACGCCACCTCCTCGGGCACGCCGATCTTGAGGCCCTGCCGTTCCTCGATGGTGCGCACGTAGTTGGCGGCGTCGAGTAGCGAGTCGAAGGTGCCGGTGTCGAGCCAGGCGGTGCCGCGGGCGAGCACGTCGACGCTGAGCTTGCCCTGCTCCAGGTAGGCGCGGTTGATATCGGTGATCTCGTACTCGCCGCGCGCCGACGGCCGCAGCTCGCGGGCGATCTCGACCACGTCGTTGTCATAGAAATAGAGGCCGGGGATCGCGTAGTTCGAGCGCGGGGTCTTCGGCTTCTCCTCGATCGAGACCGCGCGACCCTGATCGAACTCCACCACGCCGTAGGCGGTCGGATCACTGACCCAGTAGGCGAAGACCGCGCCGCCGTCGATGTCGTGGAAACGCTCCAGGCTGGCGCCGAGGCCGGGGCCGTGGAAGATGTTGTCACCGAGGACCAGCGCAGCGGGTTCGGTGCCGATGTGATCGGCGCCGAGGACGAAGGCGCGGGCCAAGCCGTCGGGTTCGGGTTGCACCACGTAGCTGATCGAGACGCCGAACTGGCTGCCGTCACCGAGCAGCCGGGCGAATGCGTCGGCGTCCTCCGGTGTGGTGATCACCAGAATGTCGTCGATGCCGGCCAGCATCAGCGTGGACAACGGGTAGTAGACCATGGGCTTGTCATAAACCGGGACGAGCTGCTTGCTCACCCCGCGCGTGATGGGGTGCAGCCGCGAACCGGTGCCGCCCGCCAAGATGATTCCGCGCATGGCTCGAGTCTATTTGCGGCTGGCGCCGCGGGGTTCTCGACCCCTTGGGCAGGGTTATTTGCGGCTGGCGCCGCGGGGTTCTCGGCCCCTTGGGCCTCACTCCCGAGGGGCGATACTCCGGCTTCGCCGTTACGTCTCGCCCCTCGGGAGCGAGGCGGCCGAGAACCCGTGGTGGTGGCGTGATCGTGGAACCTGCGCGCGCCAGGCGAGTGCCGCTGATATTCGGCCAGGTCGGGCTCGGTGTGGGTGGAACCCGCGCGCGCAAGGCCGGTGCGGGCGGGCGGCGCGGTTGAGCCGTGGTGGCGGCGTAATCGTGCAATTCGGCTGCTTTCAGTCGGAATACTGACTGGTGGGCGGTGGATTGCACGAATACGCCGGTCGATCGTGGGGGTCACTCGTCGGCGCCGGGGAGGGCACGATCTGGCTACGGGCGTTTCGGGGATGGGCGTGTCGGGCGATAACTGGTGCAGAGACGGCGTTCTTCTGATTATGTGAGCGTCGATGTGTGAAACATCACTATGTTAGATGTCAGCGTGGACATCCGTGCCGGGTCATCCGGGGTGGGGGTCGACGCGCCAGCTGTGAGGTAGGTGCGCGATGAAGGCGACCAGGATCGGTGGGCCCGGTGTGATGGGTGCGCTCGCACCCGCTGCCCCGGTGAAATCCGGCGACAAGCGGCCCGACCAGGGCATCATCGTGAACTCCGGCCGGACCAGCACGTCCTCGCGGGTGCTGATGGGCGCGTGCCTCGGCGTCATCGGACCGCTGCTGCGCACTGTCCCGATCAACCGGGCGACCGTGCCGATCGGCGCCGTCGCGGTGGATCTGCTGTCCCGGTTGCGGCCGGAACCGCATGGCATCGAGCGCGAGCAGATCCAGCTGGACGGCTTCAAGATGGAGATGATCCGTCCGGCGGGTGCTTCGCGGGCGCTGCGTCACGGGGCGCTGCTGTACATGCACGGCGGCGGGTTCGCGGTCTGCGGGCTGGAGACCCATCGTGCGATCGCCGCTGGTCTGGCCCGCCGGACCGGACTGCCTGTGCTCAATGTCGAGTACCGGCAGCTGCCGGGTCGCTCGATCGACCAGGCCATCGACGACTGCGTGCTGGCCTACCGCTGGCTGTTGCGGCACGGCGCCGACCCCGGCCGAATCGTATTCGCCGGTGACTCCGCGGGCGGCTTCTTGACCTTCGCGACCGCCCTCCGCGCACGCGATATCGGGCTGCCGCTGCCCGCGGCGCTGGTCGGGCTGAGCCCGCTGCTCGACCTGGATTACCAGGCCAAGCAGGGCTATGTGAATGTCGACCGGGACGCCTACATCCCGCTGAAGGGTCTGGAAGCGGTGGTGCGGATGGGCGCGGAATACCACGGCCCGCTCGACCCGCGGCTCTCGCCGGTCAACGCCGACCTCGCCGGGCTGCCGCCGGTACTGCTCATCGCCGCCGAGGACGAACTGCTGCGCTACGACTGCGAGCTGATGGCCCACCGGCTCACCGCCGCAGGCGTGCCCAACTCGCTGGAACTGTGGCGCGGTCAGGTGCACGCCTTCATGAGCATCCTGCCGAGCATGCCCGAGAGCCGCTCGGTGCTCGGGCGGGTGTCGAAGTTCGTGCGCACCGCGGTCGAACCAGCCCAGCGGGCTCGTACAGCCTAGGGCTGCCGGATCCGCTCAGCTGGTCCGGTCACGACCGGCCCGACGGGCCGCTGCTTGCCTCGGCTGGTCCCGGTCTCGACCGCCCCGACGAGCCGACTGCTTGCCTCGGCTGGTTCCGGTAGCGGCCGGCCCGACGAGCCGGCTACCGGCCTGGACAAACGGCCCGGTCGCCGCCACCTCTCGCTCGAGAGGTGGCGGCGACCGGGTGAAACCCGCGGACCGAAGAGTCCGCGCGCGAACCTACTTCTTGGCCGGGGGGACGAACGGCGAGTTGACGATCGAGAAGTAGTTGATGACCTCGGCCACCGCGACCGGCGCGACGATCAGAATGGTGCCGACGACGCCGACGAAGCTGGCCAGCGCGGCCGCGCCGACGATGCAGCCGATGATCGGGCCACCGCCCAGCATCGCGGCGATGGGCGCGGTGGCGGCCAGGCCGAGCGCGCCACCCAGGACACAGCCGACGACGCCGCCGAGGACCGTGGTGGTCAGGCCGGCCAGGGTGGCGGCCAGGCCGATGTTGTCCTTCATGCGGGAGAAGGCGGCCTTCTCGCGCTCGTACTCGTTCTTGAATTCGGCCTGGTCCTCGAAGGGCAGCGCGACCGGCTTGTAGACGGCGTGCTGCTCGTCGAGCTGCGGGGTCAGGATCGCGGTGCGGTCGGAGATCTGCGCGGCGACGGGGATCTCGTAGTCCATGACCTGCAGCGTCAGCGGACCACCGGCCATCACGGTGCCGTCGCTGGCCTTGATCTGCAGGCGGCCGTTCTCGGCGACGATCGAACCGGAATCGGTGGTCAGTTTCAGCGCGCCGTTCGCCTCGTCGATCTCGTAGGAGACGTTGACGGGCAGCGGAGCGACGGCCACCGGCTCGGCGTGCGCGGTGCCTGCGGCGACGCCCATGGCAGCGATCAGCAGCGCCGAGGTGGCGGCGAACTTCCTCATCAGCATTTTCGTTGAACCTCGATGTGTGGAACGTTTTCGGAGGGGACGCGATGATCAAAATCCGCTCCAGCTAACGATCGGTGAACCGGCTGTGACCGTTCATTCAAATTCCGTTCACCGCGGATACTCCGGCGCTCGTGCGAGCTCGGAAACCTGAGTGTTGACCGGCCGCTTTCTCAGGAATGCCGACGCGAACTCTTAACCTAGAGCGCTCCACTGTGACTGACATCACGGTGTAAAACCCTGGAGTCCGTCCGCGCGGCAACACTTTCCGCAGTTCGCCCTGGCTTCGGTGCCGCGCGGCGAGCACGTATCGTTGGTTCGGTGCGAGTGCTCGTAACCGGCGGGGCCGGGTTCATCGGTGCGAATTTCGTCCAGCAGACCGTGGCCACGCGCCCGGATGTCGGGGTGACGGTCCTCGACGCCCTCACCTACGCGGGTAATCGCGCCTCGCTGGACGCCGTGGCCGACCGCATCGAATTCGTGCACGGCGACATCGCCGATCTCGACCTGGTCGACAATCTCGTCAGCGGTGTCGACGCGGTGGTGCATTTCGCGGCCGAATCGCACAACGACAACTCCCTCGCCGAGCCGTGGCCGTTCGTGCAGACCAATATCGTCGGCACCTACTCGCTGCTGCAGGCGGTGCGCCGCCACGACGTGCGCTACCACCACGTCTCCACCGACGAGGTCTACGGCGATCTCACCGCCGATGACCCGGCGTTCACCGAAACCACCGCCTACAACCCGTCGAGCCCGTATTCGGCGACCAAGGCAGGCAGCGATCTGCTGGTGCGCGCCTGGACCCGTTCCTTCGGTGTGCGCGCGACGCTGTCGAACTGCTCCAACAACTACGGCCCGTATCAGCACGTCGAGAAATTCATCCCACGCCAGATCACCAATCTGATCGACGGTGTGCGCCCCCGCCTGTACGGCGCCGGTCATCAGGTGCGCGATTGGATTCACGTCGACGATCACAATCGCGCGGTCTGGGACATTCTCGACCGCGGCCGGATCGGGCAGACCTATCTCATCGGCGCCGAGGGCGAACTCGACAATCTCAGCGTCGTGCAGCTCATCCTCGAGGCCTTCGGCCGCGCGCCCGACGACTTCGATCACGTGACCGATCGCCCCGGCCACGACCAGCGCTACGCCATCGACGCGAGCCTGCTGCGCAGCGAACTGGGCTGGTCACCGCGCTACGCGGACTTCCGCGCCGGCCTGACCGACACCATCGCCTGGTACCGCGCCAACGAGGACTGGTGGCGGCCGAAGAAGGCCGATACCGAACGCGCCTACGCGGCCGCCGGGGAAAAGACGCTGTAGCCGCCGGCAATCATCCCCACACGACGGTGTAATACGTGGCGACAGCGCCGATCAGAGCGAATACCGACGCGCTGGTGATGGTGATCGCGGTGCCCCTGGTCGGTGTTTTTCCGCCGGAATCGGTGAGCCGCAACGGCACCCACCGCGCCACCACGGCGAGACCGAGGATTGCCAGCGGCACGAAATACCGGCCCTGCACACCGTCGATGATGTAGAAATCGACCGGCGTGAACGACATGTACAGCGTCACATAGATCATCGCGACACTGGCCAGAATCGTCAGCGCGACGATCAGGGTGCGCCGGAAAGTGGCTGTCGCCGTACTCATCCGCTCGGCGATACCGAAACTCACCGCGAACGCGATCAGGCACGCCAGCATCGACACCGCGGGCACATCCACATACGCGAAACCGAGTTCACCGAAGAATTGGTTGAACCAGCGGTGATCACGCAACGCGATGCTCTCGCCGAAGGTGTGCACGAATTGCACGGGGTCGCTGAGAATTCCGGTCAGCTGATCACCGGGACGGACCTGGCCCCACTGGTGCGGCGGGCGCATCAGGCTCATGCCGTCACCGGTCGGCGCGGCGATCTTGGTCCAGGCCAGGAACAGGGCAGCACCGGTCGCGGCGAAGATCCACGGGATGAACTTGCGCTTGCCGGTGAAACCGAGCCGCTCGGCGGGCACCACGACGACAAGCATCGCCAGTAGGACATAGGTCGGCTTGCTCAGCGGCAGCGCGATGGTCGCCGCGAGCAGCGCGCCGACCTCCATCGGCCGCAACCGGTCACCGACGAACAGTGCCTTGAGCAGCAGCGCCGAGACCATGATGGCCAGCGCGTTGGTGAGCGTGTCCGCGGTGACCGTGCCCGCCTGGAACAGCGCGATCGGCAGCACGGCGACGGTGAACACCAGCCACTGGCTGCGCCGCTCGCGCAGCGCGTAGAGCCCGAACCCGACCACCGCGAGGTAGGCGGCGAGCCCGGCCAGGCGGGTCAGCAGGTACATCCCGCCGACGGTGAGCCCCAGCGCCTCGCCGAGCCGGATACCGATCGCGGCAGGCACGTAGGCCACCGGCGAGTAGGCGGCGGTGTTGGTGAACCACATCTGCTTGGTGGCCGCGGAGATCTCCGCGTCGCGCAGGCGCTCGTAGCCGGCCGGGTCGGCCACCATCGCGTCGGGCTCGTCGGGGTTGTTGTTGTAGTCGCGGAAGGCGAAATCCATCAGCGCGTCCACGCTGACCGGGATCGGGCCGCCGTAGGCGACGCCGCGGTCGTCGGCGATGCGCTGCGGGAACACCCCGCCGTGCGCGACCTGATAGGCGCGGCCGAACTGGGTCAGCTCGTCGTGGCCCCAGAACGGCGGGGTCAGCACGGCGAAGATCGCGCCGAAGACGGTGGCGACCACCGCGAAGGCGACCGTCGCGGCGCCGAAACGGCGGGTCAGCGCCTGCAGCGGCGCGAGCGCGCGGGCCTTCACACTCGGTGCGGCGGTGTCGTCTGTGCTGAGCTCGACGGTGGTGTCCGGCTCGGTGGAGGTGGTCACCGCCGGTCTCCGGCCGCGATGTCCTCGCGCACGCCGGCGGCCGAATAGCGCAGGTAGATCAGGCGCGCGGCTTCGTGCCGGGAGCGGCGGATGCCGTCGAGGATCAGGCCCGCGGTCCAGGCCAGGCTGCCCAGCAGCACCAGGGTGAACCCGAGGAACAGCGTCGGGAACCGGGCCACCTCGTGGGTGTTGTAGAAGTCGATCACGATCGGCACGGTCAGGATGATCGAGACCAGCCAGGTGATCGTGCCGAACAGGCCGTAGAACGCGACGGGGCGCTCGTGCCTGGCCAGCCCGAGGATCAGGGCCAGGATCTTGGTGCCGTCGCGGTAGGTGCGCAGCTTGGACTCGCTGCCGGCCGGGCGGTCACGGAAACCCACCTGCACCGCGGTCTGCGGCACCCGCAGGTGCAGCGAGTGGACGGTCAGCTCGGTCTCGATCTCGAACTCGCGCGAGACCGCGGGGAAACTCTTGACGAACCGGCGCGAGAACACCCGGAAACCGCTGAGCATGTCCTCGACGTTCTCGCCGAACACCTTGCCGACCACGCCGTTGAGCACCTTGTTGCCGGTCTCGTGACCGGAGCGGTAGGCGCTGGCATCGGCGGCGTCCTGCTTGCGCACACCGAGCACGTGGTCGTAGGGGCCGTCGAGCAGCGTCTTGATCATCAGCGGGGCCGCCGACGCCTCGTAGGTATCGTCGCCGTCGATCATCAGATAGACGTCGGCTTCGATGTCGGCGAAGGCGCGGCGGACCACATTGCCCTTGCCCTTGGTGTTCTCGTAGCGCACGATCGCCCCGGCCTCGCGGGCGCACTCGGCGGTGCGGTCGGTGCTCAGGTTGTCGTAGACGTAGACGACGATCCCCGGCACGGCGGCCTTGAGGTCGGCGACGACCTTGGCGACCGCGGCCTCTTCGTTGTGGCAGGGGACCACGGCGGCAATGCGAAGCTCGGTGGAGTCCACCCGGGTCAATCCTCGGTGTGTAGGCAGCAATGGGTCATCGGGAGGGTACCGGATGTGTTTTTGGAGCGCTGGCGCGCGACCCGCCGCTGCGCGGCGGATCCCTCCCCGAGGTCGGGATGTGGTGGTCGGTTAACGTCGGGGCGTGTCACAGCCTGTTGAGCCGTCCGCTGCCTCGTTGTTGTCGAGGGTGGTGACGGGGTTGCGGCAGGGGGCCGCGTTCCTCGTGGTGGGGGCGATCGGGTTTCTCGTCGACGCGGGGACCTACAACCTGCTGGTGTTCTGGGGCGGCGGATTCTCCTTCTCCGAAGGTGTCCTGTATCACTCTCCGCTACCGGCCAAGATCATCGCGATCGTGGTCGCCACGGTGGTCACCTACTTCGGGAACAAGTGGTGGACCTTCTCGCACAAGAAGACCGACAACCCTGGTCGCGAATACCTTCTGTACTTTTTGTTCAACGTCGTCGCGATCGGCCTGCAACTCGGCTGCCTCGGCTTTTCCCGCTATGTCCTCGATCTGTCGAGCCCGCTGTCGGACAATATCTCCGGCACCCTCATCGGCCAGATCGTCGCGGTCGTATTCCGCTATTGGGCCTACGACAAATTCGTCTTCACCGGCTCCGCGGCTACCGAGGAGCAACACGCGCGGGGTGCGGCTACCCCTCACTGACGACGCGCGGGTGCCGGGTGATTGATATCCTCACCCCCGCCCGCCGCGCCGCCCATTTCTTTACGTGACTGCTTGCGTCGGCGCAGTCGATACCGAGAATTTCGAGGACTTCATGGAAAAGTCGGCTACGGGAGCCGTGACCGAATCGAACGATCGACGCGAGGCCGCGCCCGCCTCCCTACGGGGTGAGCACGTGGCGCCCGACCGGCTGGTACTGGCCCGCGGCATCTTCACCGGCCCCTCGGCCAAGATCAGCGACGAGCTCTACGCGGTCGTCAAGGGGGGTGCCGCGGTGCGCGAGCGGCATTCGCTGCGGCTGCCCAAGGGCGCGACCGCCCACACCAACACCTACTTCGGCCGCTTCGCCGCCAGCTACTGGCAGCGCTGGACCACGGTCACCGAGGTCAAGGCCAGTGCCGTGCTCGAGGTCGCTGGCAAGGCGAACATCCGCCTGGTCGCCTCCGACATCGCCGGTCACCGCCGCATCATCGCCACCGCGGTCGCCACCGCGAGCGGTCAGGTCAGCCTGGCGGCGCCGCTGGATCAGTTCGTCGACGGCGGCGCGCTGTGGCTGGAGTTCGACGCGATCGGCGGCGAGCTGGCCATCACCGAACTCGCCTGGACCGCCCCCGCCCCGGAGACGGTCCGGCCGGTCGCCATCGCGATCTGCACCTTCAACCGCGCCGAGGACTGCGCGCACACCGTGGCCGCGCTGGCCTCGGACCCGACCGTGCTGGCCGCCATCGACGCGGTGTACGTGGTGGACCAGGGCACCGACCTGGTGGAGAACCGCCCGCTGTTCCAGCAGGTGCTCCCCGACTTCGGCGACAAACTGCGCTACCTGCGCCAGCCCAACCTGGGCGGCGCGGGCGGCTTCACCCGCGGCCTCTACGAGGTCTCCGCGGCCAACGAGCACGCCGACGTCATCCTGATGGACGACGACATCCTCTGCGAGCCCGAGACCGTCCTGCGGCTGCAGGCCTTCGCCAACCTGACCGTCGAACCGACCCTGGTCGGCGCGCAGATGCTGTTCCTGCTCAACCCCGACTACCTCAATGTCGGCGCGGAGGAGGTGCACCTGCACGAGCTCAAGCACGGCCAGAAGGTGCCCAAGGCGCTGCGCAACACCTCCATGCTCAAGAAGAACCAGGAGCGCCGCGTCGACGCCGGCTACAACGCCTGGTGGACCTGCCTGATCCCGGCCGAGGTCGTGAAGAAGATCGGCCTGCCGGTCCCGATCTTCTTCCAGTGGGACGACGTGGAGTACGGCATCCGGGCGCGCGAGCACGGTTTCGTCACCGTCACCCTGCCCAACGCCGCGGTCTGGCACGCCGACTTCTACTGGAAGGACTACGACGACTGGGCGCGCTACTTCTCCACCCGTAACTCGCTCATCGTCGGCGCCCTGCACACCGATCTCGACGGCAAGGCCATCACCAGGGAGTTCTTCCGCTACATCGCCGAGCACCTGGTCGGCATGCAGTACGGCCTGGTGCACACCACGTTGCAGGGCATCGAGGACTTCATGAAGGGCCCGAAGGTGCTGCGTGACGGCGGCATCGACGCCCTCGCCGCCGCCCGCGGCACCCGCAACGACTACCCGGAGACCATCAAGCACCCCGCGGCCACTCCGCCGGTGAACTCCGCCGACATCCAGATCCGCCGGGCCAGTGGCGAGCCGAGCCGGGTCACCCTGGTGCTGATCAAGCGCGCGATCACCCAGTGGACCGGGCGTACCCAGCCCGGCCTGATCGGCGTCACCCGCGAGGACGCGCACTGGTGGCATGTCGGCCTGTTCGACCATGTGGTCGTCACCGACGCCTCCCAGTCCGGTGTCCGGGTCCGCCGCCGTGACAAGGCCCGCGCCCGCGCCCTGCTCCTGCGCGCCTACCGCACGCTGCGCAAACTCCGCAAGGAACTCCCGGCTCTGCAAGCCGAGTACCGCGCCGCCGTCCCGGAACTCACCAGCCGCGAGAACTGGGCGCGCCTGTACGGGATCGACCCGAGCTGATCGGATGACCCGCTCCGTCCGGCCCGCCTCCGCCACCGACGCGGAGGCGGCCACCGGACTGCTGGCCGAGCTACACGCGCATTTAGGCGTGCACCGCCCGGCCGACCTGCTGCGCCGCACGCGCCGGCTGTCCCGGTTCGACTACGGGAAAGCCAACCCGCCGCCGCTGCTGCTCGTCGACGATGACACCCCGATCGGCTTCGCGACCTACGACCTGTTCGCACCGAGCAAGTGGTGGGCGGGCAGCCTGCGGATCTCGGAGTTCCTGGTGACCTCCTCGGCCCTGGGAACCGGCGCGGGTGCTGTCCTGCTGGCCGAACTGCACGAGATCGCGCGCACGGCCGGGGTCGCGGTGAGCGAACCGGACGAGGTGTGCACGACCGAGGAGCGCTACATCGGCTCCCATGTCATCAACTTCGACTATGAGCGGCGCCGCGCTGGGCACTGGATTTCGCTGCGCGCCGACGCGGCCGAGAACGGCTGGCCCACACCACGACTCGACGACCGGTGGCACACCGAACTCCACGACGATCCCGAACCCGGCCACCTCTACGCCGAAGGCGAGGTGCCGTTCCTGCTGCTGCCCGACGGCCGGGTCGTCACGGCGCGGTTCCGGACGATCTACGTCGAGGAGTACCTCGGCCACGGCTCGCAGAACCGCTGGACCCTGGCGCTGGCCGGTCGTGCGCTGCGCACGAACGGGAAACTGCTGATCGACCACAGCTGGTCACGCGCGGAAAACCGGCCCGCCCGGGCGGTGCCCGTGGACGGCGGCCACCTGATGGTGAACTACGCCTACTACGACAGCAACCACTTCGGCTCCGACTCGGGCACCATCGACTACCTGATCGACCTCGCCGCGCACACCGTGGCGCAACGCGAACATCTCACCTTCGAACCGGACTGACCGGATCGAAGGTGAGCTGCTCGCTCAGCGACGGCCGCGTTCGCGGTAGTTCCGGCGTTGCTGCTTGGCGATATCGCGCCAGACCCGCTCCCGTTCGGCGGCGAGGCGCTTGTCGGTGCGGGTGGCCATCCACTCGTTCTCCCTGGCCAGCTTGCGATAGCTGGTCAGCCTGCGTTCGCTGAGCGTGCCGTCGGCCAGGGCGGCGCGGATCGCGCAGCCGGGCTCGGTCTCGTGCCCGCAGTCGGCGAAACGGCAGTTCTCGGCGAGGGATTCGATATCGCTGAATGTTTTGCCGATGCCTTCGGCGGCGTCGTACAGGCCGACACCGCGCAGGCCGGGAGTGTCGATGAGCGTGCCACCGCCGGGCAGTGGGCGCAGTTCCCGGTGCACGGTGGTGTGCCTGCCCTTGCCGTCCACCGCGCGAACGGCGTTGGTGGCGAACACTTCCGCGCCAAGCAGCGCGTTGGCGAGGGTGGACTTGCCCGCGCCGGACGGCCCGATCAGGGCGACGGTTCCGTTGAGCACCGCGGCGAGTACATCCAGGCCGACCTCCGCGGCGGCACTCACCGCCAGCACGGTCACCCCAGGCGCGACGGCCCGTACCGCGTCGAGCGGAATATGCTCCGCCGCATCAGCTTTGGTGAGCACGATGACCGGCTGGGCATGGCTCTCCCAGGCCAGGGCGAGCATGCGCTCGAGCCGGCCCAGGTCGACGTCACCGTCGGCGGCGGTACAGATCAGCACGGTGTCGACATTGCTGGCCAGCACCTGCGCCACCGACCGCCCCGAGACCGAGGACCGCACGATCGCCGAACGCCGTGGCAGCAGTCGCCGCACCGTGCGTTCGGCGTCGAGGCCGACCCAGTCGCCGGTGCACAGGCCGGTGATATCGCGGGAACAGGCGGCCCTGGCCGGGCCGGTGGGTGTCACCACATCGCATTCACTGCGATCCATCCGCACGATCCGCGCGGGCACGAGAGCGCCGAGCAGGGGGAGATATTCGGAAGCTACGGCTTCGGTCCAGCCGTAGGGGATGAGCAGGTCGTGGTCGACCATGAGGGAAATCCTTCGCCGGGGCCGAGCCCGACGGCGGGCTCAGCGAGAAGAGTTCGAGGGGGAGTCCACAGCGGTGGCGTGCGTACGCACAGCGCACCCGGGCACGGCAATCCTCACCACGGACATCCACCTCCTCATCTCGCTCGCTGGTTCCCTCACTCTGCCCCACGGCGACGCACCCCGGCAACCGATTTTCCGGAGCGCGGGACTACGGGACGAAGACCTCGGTGGTCTGGGGCAGGTTGGGCTTGTCGGTACGGAAAGTGACCTGGACCCGGCCGGGTCCGGTGTGCACGACCAAGTCCTGGACCGGGTAGGTGCTGGTGTTGTTGGCGGGGATGAAGCGGGTCACCGAGCCGGTGGCGCCGTTGTCCAGGTTCCGCCAGTCGACGACCATGTTCACATCGCACGCCAGCACGGTGGGTGCCCAGTTGCCGAGCGGGGAGAAACCCTGCGAGACGATCAGCGCGATGCTGTGGGTGGCACCGGGTGCCACGCTCGGGGACGTGAGCGGCCCGTCGAACGCGGTCCCCGAGACGTTGAGGATTCCGGCGCAGATGCCATTGCCCACGGTCAGCACCGGTGCGGTGCGCAGCTCGTTCATCACGCAGCTGCGCGGGCCCACATTGGACCAGCCGAGCTGGCAGGGGTCATCGGCGTGCGCGGTGCCCGGCGCCGCCAGGCACAGTGCGGCACCGGCGAGCACGGTCGCGGCAGCGGACGCAAAACCCTTAGTGGAAGTCACAGTGTGAATCGTAGGACGAACGGCCCGTCATACCTAGCGTGTACAACCCCCGAGTTTCGGGGGGCTACTGCGGCTTGCCGAAGTGCTCGTTGCGGCCGAGCGAGCGCAGCCGGAACCATTCCTTGAGGCCGGCCGGGTCGCGGCGGGTGACCAGGAAGAACCAGGAGAACCGGATCCATTCCTGCGGCAGCAGCTTGCGCATACCGGGCTGCGACATCAGGTAGCCGCGATTGCGGTAGGTGAAGTAGCGCTTGACCGGGTCGTCCGGGTACTGGGTGTGCATCCGGCCGCCGAGAATCGGCTTGAACTCCTCGGCGCCGTTGGGGTGCAGGTAGGCCGTCTGCAGACAGGTGCCGAACGGCAGCCCCGACCGCACCAGCCGGCGATGCACCTCGACCTCGTCACCGCGCACGAACAACCGCAGATCGGGCACCCCGATCAGGTCGACGGCCTTGGCCGAGATCAGCGCGCCGTTGAACAGCGAGGCGATGCCGGGCAGGAAGTCCTCGTCGCCCAGCTCCGAGCGCAGCCGCCGCCACACCACGCCGCGGCGCAGCGGGAACGCGAGCCGGTCGGGTTCGTCGATATCGCAGACCACCGGCGACACCTCGACCAGATCGTGCCTGCGCGCGCAATCGATCAGCGTGGCGAGCACGTCGGGACCGTCGGGGCGGCCGTCGTCATCGGCCAGCCACACCCAGTCCGCGCCCTGGGTGAGCGCGTGCAGCATGCCGAGCGCGAAACCGCCCGCGCCGCCGAGATTGTGGCGTGAACCCAGATAGGTCGCCTCGATCGGCTGCTGGGCGACCAGTTCGGCCACCGCGTCCTCGTTGGCGTTGTCGACGACGATCAGATGATCGATCGGACGCGACTGCGAGGCCAGCACTTTCAGCGATTCGGCGAGCAGCTCACGGCGCTTGTGCGTGACCACGACGGCGATGATCCGCGCGGTCGGGCCGGTCTCGGTGCTCAGGTCGGCCGGTTCCGCGCCCGCGGGCAGGTCGGCATCGTCGGGCAGCACCGCGGCGGGCTCGACGGGAGCCACCGTCGACGCCTCCAGCCGGTCGGTCATGCTGAACCCGCCGGGAACACTCGACTGGTCCGCACCCGCTGCCGCCTCCGGCCGTTGACCGCTGCTCATGCTGTGACTCCAGGCATGCTCGGACGGCCTACGTGGTTACGCTGCGCTGCCGCCTCCGGCCGTTGACCGCTCATGCCTTGTTCTGCTCCAGTTCCTTCTCGCCCGCCGCGCCGTCGGCGCCCTCGGTCTCCAGTTCACGCAGCACCTGTGCCACATGGTTACCCGCGTCGGGACCTTCGTACGCTCGCACAACTTCTTCGATCCCGCCGTGCAAGCGGATCTGTCCGTGATCGACCCACATGGCGGTGTCGCAGAGCTGGGCGAGGAACTCATTGGAGTGGCTGGCGAAGACCAGGATGCCCGAGCGCGCCACCAGCGACTGCAGCCGCGTGCGCGCCTTCTTCATGAACTCCGCGTCGACCGCGCCGATGCCCTCGTCGAGCAGCAGGATCTCGGGGTCGATCGAGGTGACCACACCCATCGCCAGACGCACCCGCATGCCGGTGGAGTAGGTGCGCAGCGGCATCGACAGGTACTCGCCGAGCTCGGTGAAGTCGGCGATCTCGTCGATCTTGGACAGCATCTGCTTGCGGGTCTGCCCGAGGAACAGGCCGCGGATGATGATGTTCTCGTAGCCGGAGATCTCCGGGTCCATGCCGACGCCGAGGTCGAACACCGGGGCCACCCGGCCGCGGATGCGGGCACTGCCACGCGAGGGCTCGTAGATGCCCGACAGCAGCCGCAGCAAGGTCGACTTACCCGCGCCGTTGTGCCCGACCAGGCCGACCCGGTCGCCTTCCTTCAACGACATGGTGATGTCACGCAGCGCCTCGACCACGACCACATCGGAGCTGTTGCGCCCGATCGCGCCACCTGCCTTGCCGAGGAACGCCTTCTTCAGCGACCGCGACTTCGCGTCGAAGATGGGGAACTCGACCCACGCCTGCTGGGTTTCGATACTCACACGGCTCATCGCCTGATAGCTCCTAAACCCAGTACGGGACGCGGGCACGGTACTGCTTGAGCGCCAGGATCGCCACGACCCAGCCGACCACGGTGATCGCGCCGACGATCGCCCAGTGATGCCATTCCGACGGCTCGCCCAGCAGCGGCGCGCGCACGATCTCCAGGTAGTGGAAGGTCGGCACGATCTCGATCAGCTTGGCGCGGTCGCTCATGCCGACCGAGCTCTCCAGCGCCTTGGTCGACCACATGACCGGGGTCAGCACGAACAGCATCAGCGTCATCGAGCCGAGGATCGGGGCGATGTCGCGGTAGCGGGTGGAGAAGATGCCGAACACGATCGAGACCCACATGGCGTTGAGGAACAGCAGCAGGATGGCCGGGACGACCAGCACCACCGACCAGTCCAGGTTCCGCCAGATCGAGAACGCCACCAGCAGCACCGCGTAGATCGCGGCATTGTGGATGAAGAACAGGAATTGCCGCCAGACCAGGCGATATACGTGCACGCTCAGCGCCGACGGCAGCTGTTTGATCAGGCCCTCGTTGGCGATGAACACATCGGAGCCCTCGAGGATCGCCGCATTGATGACGTTCCAGACGATCAGGCCGACCGTCACATACGGCAGGTACTCGCTGATCGGCTGGTTGAGCAGCGTCGAATACAGCAGACCCATCGCCAGTGCCTGCAGACCGGTCGCGATGGTGATCCAGAACGGGCCGAGCACCGAGCGGCGGTAGCGCTGCTTGATGTCCTGCCAGCCCAGCGACAGCCACAGCTCGCGCTGACCGAAGCCGTCGCGCATGTCCTTGAACGCCCGCTTGAAGGTCTGCGAGTCCGACACCATCGGGGTCGTGACCAGCAGGGGAGCGTCGGTCGTGTGCTCGGCTTCGGCGATCTCGGCGAGTTCGGATTCGGTCACCGAGGGGTTGTCGTCAGATTGCACAGGGCTCTCTTCGGAACGAGCGGCAGCAGCGGGCACGGTCCCCGACCTTACAGGGTTGGACCTCGGCCGGTGCCGGGTGTACAGGCGGCCAACTGGCGTAATCGTGCAATTCGTGCACCCGCAGTCGATATACCGACTGAGCGGCGCCGGATTGCACGATTACGCCGCCCGAACACCTCACAAATACTGCCCGCCCCCCACATGCCCCGTCGCCTTCGGGTCCCCGGCGTGCATGCCGGGCGGCAGCGCGCCCTGGCGCATCTGCTCGAGCTGGGCGCGCGCGGCCATCTGCTGGGCGAACAGCGCGGTCTGGATGCCGTGGAACAGGCCCTCCAGCCAGCCGACCAGCTGGGCCTGGGCGATCCGCAGCTCCGCGTCGGAGGGAACGGACTCGTCGGTGAAGGGCAGCGTCAGCCGTTCCAGCTCCTCACGCAGCTCCGGGGCCAGGCCCTGTTCGAGTTCGCGGACCGAGGACTTGTGGATCTCCTTGAGCCGCGAGCGGCTGGCGTCGTCGAGCGGAGCCGCGCGCACCTCCTCGAGCAGCTGCTTGATCATGGTGCCGATGCGCATCACCTTGGCCGGTTGCTCGACCATGTCGGCCAGCGACTCCTCGGCGGAGTCGTCGTCCGGCTTCTCGTCGTCGGGGACGACCTGCCCGGTGAAGGCGGCCGCACCGTCGGAGTCGGCAGGCACCGTGACCGGACGCCCGTCGGGGCCGATCACGACGATGGATTCGGGGACATCCTCCGAGTGCGTCATGTCCCCATCATTGCGCGTGTGTCGGGTTCGCGCTAAAACCCCCACGCGGTTACATCGCGACGCCCGCTGCCCTTAAAGTGGCCACCATGACTTATGACGTCGCGAGGGTTCGGGGCCTGATACCGTCCCTGGGCGACGGCTGGATCCATCTGGACCCGCAGGCGGGGATGCTGGTTCCCGATTCGGTATCTCGTGCCGTCTCAACGGGTTTCCGTACTTCCTCGTTCTCCCACATCGGCCGCCACGGTGCGGCGACCCGCAGTGGCGCGATTCTCGACGCCGCCCGCGAGGCGGTCGCCGATCTGGTCGGTGGAGATCCCGCCGGCGTCGTACTCGGACCCGATCGGGCGGTGCTGCTGGCCTGGCTGGCGGAATCATTGAGCTCGCGCCTCGGCCTCGGCACCGGCATCGTGCTGTCCCGCCTGGACGACGAGGCCAATGTCGCGCCCTGGCTGCGCATCGCCAACCGCTACGGCGCGCATGTGCGCTGGGCCGAGGTGGAGATCGAGACCTGCGAGATGCCGTCGTGGCAGTTCGAGGAGCTGATCGGCCCGACCGCGCGGCTGGTCGCGCTCACCGCGGCGTCCCCGATCGTCGGCTCGGCGCCCGCCGTGCGGGTGGCCGCCGACCGGGTGCACGACGTGGGTGGGCTGCTGGTCGCCGACGCGTTCGGCGCCGCGCCGTACGCGCTGATCGACATCGACGAACTCAATGCCGATGTGGTCGCGCTGAGCGCGCCGTCGTGGGGTGGCCCGCAGGTCGGCGCGCTGGTCTTCCGCGATCCGGCCTTCCTCGACCGCATTCCGTCGATGTCGCTCAACCCCTATGCCAAGGGCGCTGAACGCCTCGAGGTGGGCGGGCATCAGTACGCGCTGCTGGCCGGGCTCACCCAGTCGATCGACTTCCTGGCCGGGCTCGACGACCGCGCCACCGGTACCCGCCGCGAGCGCCTCGAGGTGTCGATCACCTCGCTGCAGGACTACCACGATCAGCTCTTCGACCACCTCATGCAGGTGCTGGAGAAGGTCGACAATCTCACCGTCATCGGCCGGGCGTCCACCCGCATCCCCACCGTCAGCTTCACGATGGCCGGGATGCAGGCGGAGAAGGTGGCGGCCAAGCTGGCCGACGGCAGGATCGGGACGGTCAGCGGGGTGCACGGCGGCAGCAGGCTGCTGGACGCGCTGGGTGTCAACGACGAGGGCGGCGCGGTCACCATCGGTCTCGCGCCCTACACCACCCGCTACGAGATCGATCAGCTCGGGCGGGCGCTGAGCGCGCTCGAGTAGTTCACTCGCGGACCCGCAGCACCACCTTGCCGAAGGTCGAGGCGTCGTCGAGCAGTTCGTGCGCGCGGGCCGCCTCGGTGATCGGCAGTTCCTCGCTGATCACCGGCACGATCTCGCCCGCGGCGATCAGCGGCCACAGTTCGGCGCGCACCGCCGCGACGACCTCGGCCTTGCTGCCCGGGCCGACGCGGGGCCTGCCGCGCAGGTTCGTCGCCTGGACGGTGCCCCATTTGCGCAGCAGCGTGCCGAGTTCCAGTGTCCCGGTGACTCCGCCCTGCATGCCGATCACCACCAGCTTGCCGTGCGGGGCCAGGGCTTCCACATTGCGTTCCAGGTAGGCCGCTCCCATATTGTCCAGGATCACGTCGGCACCACCTGCGCCCGCGAGCTCGGCGACGAAGTCCTGGGTCCGGTAGTTGATCAGCAGCTCGGCGCCGAGTTCGGCGCATTTGGTCAGCTTCTCGTCCGAGCCTGCCGTCACCGCGACCCGCGCGCCCAGCTGTCGCGCCACCTGGATGGCGTGCGTCCCGATCCCGCTGCCGCCACCGTGGATCAGCACCAGCTGCCCGGCGCGCAACCCGGCCGTCAGCACCAGGTTCGACCACACCGTCGCCGCCACCTCGGGCAGGCCGGCCGCGGCGACCGCGTCGAGCCCGTCGGGAATCGGCAGCAGCTGGGTGGCCGGCACCGCCACCAGCTCGGCGTACCCGCCGCCGGACAGCAGCGCGCACACCCGATCGCCCACCTGCCAGCCCTCCACCCCGGCCCCGAGCTGCACGATCGTGCCCGAACACTCCAGTCCGAGCACCGAACTGGCATCGCCGGGCGGGTGATAGAACCCGCGCCGCTGCAACACATCGGCCCGGTTCACCCCCGCCGCGACCACCTCGACGAGAACCTCGCCCAGTCCCGGTTCCGGGTCGACCGTCACGGTCCACTCCATCACCTCGGGCCCACCGAAACCGTTCAACTCGATAGCGCGCATGGATTGATCCTCGCGCCCGGAGTCCGCCGGCGCCACTACCGGTGAGCTACGATCCTTGGCGAAGGAGACGTGGCAGAGCGGCCGAATGCACTCGCCTTGAAAGCGAGCATGGGTAACACCATCGGGGGTTCAAATCCCTCCGTCTCCGCCAATCACTTCGTCGTCGGCAGCCGCGGCCCGTCATCGTGATCGAGCGGGCGCGTGCCCTGCTGGAATCGCACGACCTCCTCCGCGTTGGCCTGCACCCACTCCAGCAAACCCTGTAGCCGGTCCGCGATCTCGTGTCCGCGCGGCGTCAGTTCATAGGAAACCCGCGGTGGGATGGTGGGTTCCACCGTGCGCTCCAGCAATCCGTACTCGGTGAACGTGCGCAGATTCTGCGAGAGCATCTTCTCGCTGATTCCGCCGATCCGGTCGCGCAGCACATGGAATCGCATCGGCCCGTCGCGCAGCGCCGCCAGGATCAGCACGCCCCACCGGCTGGTCACCTTGTCGAGAATGGTCCGCGCCGGGCAGTCCTTGTCGAATACGTCACGTCGCCCGACCTCGGCCCGCGCCTTGTCCGGGACACCTACCGCCATCTCCTGAGCTTACTTCCAGGTATGCCCTTTCCAAAAGTAAGCCCGGTGCCTACGGTCGGCCCATGGTCGAGAACAGCAGGATCCTGGTGATCGGGGCGACCGGTCACGTCGGCGGCCAGGTCGCCGCCCAACTCATCGCCCACCCGGTGACGGTGCGAGCGCTGGCCCGCGATCCGCGCACCGCGGCGCTGCCCACCGGCGTCGAGGTCGTCCCCGGCGACCTGACCGCGCCGGACACCCTGCACTACGCGCTGGACGGCGTCGACACGGTCTTCCTGACCTGGCCGATGCTGTCCGAAGAGATCGCGGACGCGGTGATCGCCCAGATCGCCGAACAGGCGCGGCGGATCGTGCTGCTGTCCTCGGCCGCCGTCGACGACGCCGTCGCCGTGCAGACCAATCCGATCGGCGCCGTGCACGCCGCCATCGAACGCCCGATTCTCGAATCCGGTCTCGAATGGACGTTCCTGCGCCCCCACGGCTTCGCCACCAACACCATCGAATGGGCGCCGCAGATCCGCGCCGGTGACCTCGTGCGCGGCGCGTACGGCGCGGCCACAGTGGCACTGCTGCACGAGGCCGATATCGCCGCGGTCGCGGTCCGCGCCCTCACCACCGACGGACACGCGGGCGCCCGCTACGAACTCACCAGCTCGGCGGCCCTGCCTCGCACCGAACAGGTCGCGGCCATCGGCGCCGCACTCGGCCGCACACTGACCTGGGTGGAGATCGACCTGGAACAGGCGATCGCCGAGATGACCTGGCTCCCACCGGAAACCGCCCGCGTCGTGCTCACCGGCCTGGCCGGCTACGTCGACACCCCCTGCACGACGACCACGACGATCCAGGAAGTCACCGGTGGCCCGGCCCGTAGCTACCACCAGTGGGCCGTCGATCACGTGGCCGACTTCAGCTGACCTCGTCCCGGACCCGAACCGGGATCTGGCGGAACGGCCGCAATCAGGTGGGGGTGTTCAGCTGTCGGCGCGTGTGACGAAGTTGGGACGGACGTCCAGGTCGGGGGTGTCGTAGTAGCGGTGAAACGTGGGGGTCAGGCCCGACGAGATCGGCGGGTTGACCCAGCTCCAGTCGGTGGGGCAGCGGCGGCCGGCGGCGGCCTCGCGTTCGACGTGGTCGCAGAACTGTTTCGCGACGGTGTGATGGTCGACCAGGTGCACGCCAGCCGCGCGGAAACTGTGCAGGACGGCGTGGTTCAGTTCGATCAGGGCCTTGTCGCGCCACAGGGTGCGCACCGAGGAGGTGTCCAGGCCCATCAGGTCGGCGATCAGCGGGAGCATGTTGTAGCGGTCGGTATCGCTGAGGTTGCGCGCGCCGATCTCGGTGCCCACATACCAGCCGTTGAACGGGGCGAACGGGTAGGTGATGCCGCCGATCTCCAGGTCCATGTTCGAGACGGCGGGCAGCGCATGCCATTTCAGGCCGAGCGAGGCGAACCAGGGGTGGTCGGGGTGGACGAGGTCGACCTCGCGCACCAGCTCGCGCGGCACCTCGAAGAACTGGAGATCCTCGGTCGGTGTGCTGATCAGCACGGGCAGTATGTCGAACGGAGTGCGCCTGCCGCGCCACCCGAGCGCGGTGGCCTGCTCGGTGGCGGCGATATTGGCCGGGTCGCCGGTGACGGTCCCGTCGCCGTTGCGGTACCCGGCGTACCGGATCAATTGCGCACTCACAATGCGGAATTCGCCCTCGCCGGGCAGGCGCTGCGGGCCGACGGTGACCAGCGATTGGATCGCACCGCCATTGGTCGCCAGGCGCAGATGTTCCCAGCACACCCCGGCGAGTTCCCTGGCCGAAGTCACCCGGCGCGCGTCCAGCAGTTTCAGCGTGCGCCAATGTTTGCGGCCGACGCAACGAGCGTGATTGCGCCAGGCCAATTTCGCGCCGATCAGGATTTCTTCGGCGGTCTGCCGGTAGGTGCCGGTTTCCCGCATTTCGGCCAGTGCGCCGAGCCGCCGCTGCATCGGCAGATGCCCCAGTTCGGGGTTGCGGAAGAACTCGTCGCAGTCGCGCAGCCTGCGTTCCAGATCGGTGTCCGGTGCGGCGAAAGAGCCTGTGTCGGTGATTGTTTCGCAGATGACAGGGTGCGAGCGTTGATTCACGGGACATCTCCGGTCAGGCAGCGGGTGCGGGGCCGTGCTGGCGGACCCGGGCAGTCCCTGCCGAGAACACTCCACTCGACCGGTCACGCGTACCGGCGCACGATCATCACCGGTTCCCGAATTCGCTGCGCGTCAGCCTATGGCCGGTGTGCTGGCAGTGTGCTCGAATTCGCCGCAATCACACCGTGACTGGCTGTCAAGGGATGCTGACCGTGCGCCGGACTAACGGAATTTCGCCGCGGTTTCCGGTGCGGTCGCGAAGGCGAGGAATTGTTCGTTCTCGCGCGGATCACCGATCGTCACCCGCACACCGTCACCGGCGAACGGCCGCACCAGCACCCCGGCCTCGGCACTCGCCTCGGCGAAGGCCACAGCGCGCTCACCCAGCGGAAGCCAGACGAAGTTGGCCTCGCTCGGCGGCACCTCGTAGCCGGCGGCGCGTAGCGCCTCGGCCACCGCCCGCCGCTGCGTCACCAGCACGTCCGTGCGATCGAGCAGCTCCCCGCGCGCCTCCAGCGAGGCGATCGCGGCCGCCTGCGCGAGCTTGTTCACGCTGAACGGGATATGCACCTTGAGCAGCGCGGTGATCACTTCGGGGTCACCGACCGCGTAGCCCACCCGCAGGCCGGCCAGCCCGTAGGCCTTGGAGAAGGTCCGCAGCACCACCACGTTCGGCCGGGACCGCGCGATCTCGATCCCGTCGGGCCGGGTCTCCGGCGTCAGCCGCAGGTACTCGTAGTAGGCCTCGTCGAGCACGACCAGCACATGCGCGGGCACCCGGTCCAGGAACCGTTCCAGCTCGGCGCGTCCGTGCGCGGTGCCGGTGGGGTTGTTCGGGTTGCAGACGAAGATCAGCTTGGTGCGCTCGGTGACCGCGTCGGCCATCGCGTCCAGGTCGTGCAGGTGACCGGCCGTCAGCGGCACCGGCACCGCGGTGGCATTGCCCACCTGGGTGACGATCGGGTACGCCTCGAACGAGCGCCAGGCGAAGACCACCTCGTCGGCCGGCGCGTCACAGGTGATCTGCACCAGCTCCTGGCACAGCGCCACGCTGCCACAGCCGACGGCCACATTCGCCACGGTCACGCCGAGGAAATCGGCCAGCGCCGCGCGCAGCTCGCCGACCTGGTTGTCGGGGTAGCGGTTGGCCTGCTCGGCGGCCTCCGCGATCGCCTTGGCCGCACTCGGCAACGGCCCGAAGGTCGTCTCGTTCGACGCGAGCTTCACCGCATCGGGGTGGTTACGGCCGGGAACATAGGCCGGGATGGTGGCGAGATCGGGCCGGATATGCGCAGACACACCTCCACCCTACGATGGTCGCCCGCGCCGACGCGCGGCGCGGCCGTCAAGACCTACCCAACCGCAGTTTCGCCGCCTACGCTGGGTTTATGCCGGGCACTTACGACGATGTCGCCCCCCTACGACCGGTAGAAGTCACCGGCGAGGCGGGCGCTGTGGACACGGTGGGTTCCGCGACGCGCACCGCGGTGCCGATCACGGTCGTCGAGCCCGAACGGGTGGCCCGCGGCGGCATCGTCGTCCTGCACGAATCACGCGAGTTCCCGCCGCAATTGCTCGACCTGATGCGTTCGCTGGCCTTCGAGGGCTGGATCGTCGTCGCCCCGCACCTGTTCGACCGCATCGCCGACGACGCCGTGCACGAGGTGTTCGGCGACGAACTCTTCGACGACTTCGACGCGGGCTTCGACTGGCTCACCACCCGCGGCGTCTTCCCCGACACCATCGGCGTCCTCGGCTTCGACACCGCGGGCACCGCCGCCTTCCTCGTCGCCACCAATCGCCCCATCGGCGCCGCGGTCAGCGTGGCCGCCGCCGGCATCACCGACCCGCTGCCGAGCCAGGACGTCGCCCTGGTCGAGGTCGCCGCCAGCCTGCAAGCACCTTGGCTCGGCCTCTTCGGCACCGACGATCCCGCCACCCCACCCGAGGCCGTCGACCGGCTGCGCGACGCCACCGCCCAGGCGAATGTGGCCAGTCTCACCGTCACCTACCCCGGCCTGAGTCACCGCGCCGACCGCCCCGACCCCGAGGACGAGGCTGCCACCGCCATCCGCATCGACTCCCAGACCCGTATCTACGACTGGTTCGACAGCAATTTACGCTGATTGACCAGGCGTTTTGGACTACTTAACGTGCTCGTGTAATCTTCATTCCCGGCGGTTCGAGAAGAACCGGTGCCCTCGAAAGAGAAGGCTCCAGGAGGCGTGCCAGAGCGGCCGAATGGGACTCACTGCTAATGAGTTGTCCCTTCACGGGGACCGGAGGTTCAAATCCTCTCGCCTCCGCCACACCCGGTTCGCCGGGCCACAACTGAAGACCATGCGCCCGTAGCTCAACGGATAGAGCACTTGACTACGGATCAAGAGGTTAGGGGTTCGAATCCCTTCGGGCGCACAACAATCCGCCTTCTACCGCTACCCGGTAGGAGGCGGATTTTCGTTTCCCAAGGCGGGGGATCGGTCGTAGATTCTCCGATGTGACAGTGACTTCCTTCGTGCCATCGGCCCAGGCTCCGGCGGCGTACCTCGATGGTGATGCCGTGGTGCAAATCGATGATCCGGCGGTGATCGCGCTCGCGGCGGAGCTGCGTCGCGGTGCGCCTGATGACATCGGGTTCGCGCGGGCAGCCTTTCACTGGGTGCGTGACGAGGTCCGGCATTCCTACGACGCGCAGGATCCGCGGGTGACCTTGACCGCCGGCGAGGTGCTGGGTGAGCGAGTGGGTCTCTGCTACGCGAAGTCTCATCTCCTCGCCGCCTTGCTCCGGGTCGAGGGGATTCCCGCTGGGCTCTGCTACCAGCGGCTCTCGCACGGTGACGGTCATGTCCTGCACGGCTTGGTCGCTGTGTATCTGAACGGGAGTTGGCATCGTCAGGATCCGCGGGGGAACAAGGAGGGGATCGCGGCGGAGTTCTCGCTGACCGGCGAACAGCTGGCGTGGTCGATCGATCCCGCGCTCGGCGAGATCGATTACCCGGAGCTGTTCGCCTCCCCGGCGCCGTCGGTGGTGAACGCGCTCACTGGCACGGCGGACGTGCTGTCGATCTACGACGTCGGCCTCCCGACCGGCTTGGCGCAGTCCGACTACCCGCGCTGAGGTCGCGGGGGCCGTGCCCCGCGACGCCATGGGCTCACTTCCAGGCGGGGAGTGGGGGCAGCGGGCCGGTGAGGCCGGTGCCGGGGGAGCGGCCGAGGAGCCAGGCGAGCAGGGCCGAGGAGGGGCCTAGGACGGTGTGCAGGGGGCGGCCGGGGCCGATGGTGGCGATGAAGTCGGTATCGGCGGCCTGGATGTCGAAGGTGGGGGTGGATTCGGGGTGGAGTCCGCGGGTGAGGTCGGCGACGGCTTCGGGGAGCAGGCGGGCGACGAAGGGGGCGGGCCAGTCGGCGGGGGTGTAGCCGACGGCGAGGTCGACGTGATGGATCTCGGTCTCGCGCAGGCGCATCCAGGGGATCTGGTCGGCGGGGAGGGTGCCGCCCTGACGGTTGCGGACCTCGGCGAGCCAATCGGCGGCGGGCATCGTGGACGCGACGGCTTGCCAGCGGTGGGCCGAGGCGGTGAAGTCGGCGTGCTGGACGGCGAGGGGCCGCGGCGCGCCCGCCTCGATGTCGGCATCGCGCACCGCGATGCTCGCGTACTGGGGGATCTCGATGCCGGTGCGGGCCCACAGCAGCAGGTTCAGCAGGCTGTCGGCATTGCGGGACATGTGCGCCAGGACGTGGCCGCGGGTCCAGCCGGGTAACCCGGAGGGTTCGGTCAGCGCGGACTCGGTGAGGGTGCCGATCGTGGCGTCGAATCGCGCGGTGGAGGCGGCGACCTGATCGAGCAGGTCGGTGGGCGTTGCCGTTTCGCTGGTCACAGAGTCGAGGGTAGTGCGGTGCCCGGCCGGGCAGCGGCGTTCTCGTCGGCGTTCCAGCTGCCCTGTGGATAACTCCGAGCCTGTGGATAACTGGGGATATTTCGGGCTTCGGACGGATCGCCACACGCCGTCGCGTGTGACGATTCAGTCAGCGACGATCGCATCAGCCTCGATCTCGACGAGCAGTTCGGGGGCGATCAGGGCAGACACCTCGTACATGGCGGCGGCAGGCCGGATCGCACCGAACACCGCGGCGTGGGCGGCGGCGACCTCGGGCCAGCGGGCGATATCGGTGACGAACATGCGGGTACGCACCACATCCCGCAGGCTCGCCCCGGCCTGCTCCAGCGCGGCGGCGATGCGGGCCAGGACCTCCCGGGTCTGGGCGCCGATGTCGTCACCGCCGACCGCCCCACCACCGGGGACCGCGGCCGTAGTGCCGCTGACAACGACATGAGCGCCGACGCGCACCGCCCGCGAATACCCCACGACATCTTCGAAATCGGAGGCAGAAGAGATGTTCACCCGACTTGTGGCCATGGCTGTCAGGATGATGCACCGGCTGATGGATGACAATTCACGCGCTGGTCGTCTGCCGGACGATTCACCACGTTATGCAGGGCAGGTGAACGCACGACCAGGTCTTCGCCTCTTCCCCCTCACCGCCGCGCTGTGCGCTGCCGCCGCGCTCGTCGCCGGCTGCTCGACGCCCGACGCCGGCTTCACCGCGAGCAAGGACCAGCCGCTGGTGCTGACTCTCGACGACTTGGTCGCCGCTGCGGGTTCCAGCGCGGTGCTCGCGGTGAGCGTCGAACCCGAGCACGGCTCGGTGACCAGGCGCACCGACGGCGCCTACGTCTACACCCCGAGCGCGGGCTACGCCGGCCAGGACCAATTCACGGTCACCACCACCGACGCGGTCCGCCTGCACACCACCGATATTCCGGTACTCGGCGAGTTCGGCGGCGCCACGGTACAGGGCAGCGGCTTCGGCTCGGCGTGGACGCCGGTGCCCGGCAGCGCCGACGAGTTCTACGGGCTCACCGACCGCGGCCCCAATGTCGACGGTCCAGCCAAGAACGAGAAGCTCTCGCCGACACCGAGTTTCGTGCCGAAGATCGGCCGGTTCAAGCTGGTCGGCAACCGCGCCGAACTACAGTCGACCATCGACCTGCACAGTGCGGCCGGCGTGCCGTTCAACGGCCAGGTCGACACCGCCGCCGACACCGGCGAGACCATCAGGGATCTGCAGGGCGCCGTGCTGCCCGCCACCGACCACGGGCTCGACCCGGAGGGGCTGGTCGCACTGGCGGACGGCACCTTCTGGGTGTCCGACGAATACGGCCCGTTCCTGGTGCATTTCGACGCGAAGGGCAAGGAGATCGAGCGGCTCGTCCCGGGTGCCGGTCTGCCGCAGGAGATCTCGCTGCGCAGCCCCAACCAGGGCATGGAGGGCCTGACCGTCACCCCCGACGGGAACACCCTGGTCGGCATCGTGCAGAGCGCGATCAAGACGCCCGGCTTGGAGGGGTCGGCCAAGGAGGTGCCGCTGTCGCGCATCGTCACCGTCGATGTGAAAACCAAGGCGCAGAAGGAATTCCTGTATCCGTTGCAGGACCCGAAGCAGAACAAGGTCGCGGTCTCGGAGATCACCGCGCTGAGCGCGACGACCTTCCTCGTCGACGAACGTGACGGCAACCTCGCGCCGGAGGCGGACAAGAAGATCTGGACCATCGACATCGCCGGCGCCACCGATGTCGGCCCGCAGTCGACGCTGCCCGGCGCGAAGTACGACGCCGCCAACGGCGGGCTGCTGATCGACGGCAAGCCGATCGAGACGCTGATCGGCGTCGTCCCGACCACCGATGCCGTTGCCGCACTACGGAAGGCGGGCATCGCCCCGGTCGCGAAGTCGAGCAACCTGGATCTGTCGGCCTTACTGGTCTCCCTCGACGAGCAGGGCCGCTTCTTCGGCCACGACAAGATCGAGGGCCTGGCCACACTGGACGGCGGCAAGACGATCTACATCGCCAACGACAGCGACTTCGGGCTGGCCGACAGCACCGGCGAACAACCGCCGTTCGGGCTGAAGCCCAAGACGCTGCCCGACGGGACCCAGGACACCGGCGAGGTGCTGGTGGTCGACACCACCAAGCTGCCTGCCAAGGTCGGCACCCACACGGTGCGGATCACGGTCGAGTAGCCCACTCGCGCCCCTCGACGAGCACGGCGGCGGCCAGCGCGAGCAACCACAGCGACATCGCGCCCACCTGGACGCGCTGGGCGATCCCGAGCGCGTAGGAGCCGGAGAGGTTGTCGGCGACCAGCATCCAGATGGTCGCCGCCGAACCGACCACGAGGACGAGGACTCCGAACTCGCGCAGGATCCGCCAGCGGTGGTAGCGGTAGGCGGCGGCGCTGAACGCGAACGCCGCCACCGCGATCGAGGTGACCGCCAGGGTGCTGGTGAGCGCGTGCGGTTGACGCAACTGCGGGAACAGCCCGCTGTCGCCGCACGCGCTGACCGCGGGGTCGCAGTCGCGCAGCGGCAGCATCGCGTCGGCGATCGTCGCGGCGCCGAAGCACAGCAGGGCCAGCCAGCCGGTGGTGGTGAGCGCGCGGCGCCGGAAGACGAGCAGTCCGCCGAGCGCGGCGGGGATCAGCAGCAGCCCGGCCAGTTTGTCCGCGGTCGCGAACACCTCCCGGTACGGCTTGCCCTCGGCGTCGAGTTCGCTGAGGAAGGTGTTGACCGGATCGCTGGAGATCGGCAGGACGAACTCGAGGACCCAGGAGGAATAGCACAGGCCGGCGACGGCGATCGCGGCGGCGATCAGCACCGGGTAGCCACGGCTGAACCGTGTGGGTTCGCTCACGTCGACCATTGTGCTGTTCGCGTCGAACCGGCCCGATCAGGCGCGGCGGAGGGCGGTGACGTGGTTTCATCACTTCGCGCACAGGTTGCTGTCAGGTTCACCGGGCAGGGTGGTCGATGTAACCAATCGGGAGGTCTTCGATGATCTACGTGATCGCGCTGGCGAGTTTCGCCACGATCCTGGCGATGGCTGTCTCCGGCTACGCCGCGGCCAATGCGCCGAAGTCACTGGTGCGGGTTCGCGCCGACCGTACTCCGCGCCGCCGCTGACTCGTTTGGCCGGTGCCGCTCAGGACGGGTGCTGAGACCGGCGGACGAGGGCGCCGATCTGTTCGGCGGCGGCGTGCGGATCTTCGTGTTCCCATACCCGCACGACCTGCCAGCCCGCCGCGGTCAGCGCGGCATCGGTGGCCCGGTCGCGGGCGACATTGCCGGCCAGTTTGTCGGCCCACCACTGGGCATTGTTCTTCGGATCGGTCGCGTGCTCGGGACACCGATGCCAGAAGCAGCCGTCGACGTACACCGCGATCCGCAGCCGGGGAAACACCACATCGGCACGGCGCCGCTGGCCTTTGATGGGTGGGCGGTCGACGAAATAGCGCAGGCCCGCCCGATGTAGTTCGCGGCGCAGGGCCAGCTCGGGCTCGGTATTCGCGCGTCGTTGCCGGGACATCCGCGCGCTGGTCGCCGCGTCGGTAGCCAGCGGCGTACCGGCTGGTCCAGGCTTCGACGAGGCTGCCCGGCGCGCGCTCATGCCGCCCAGCCGCCCATCCGGTCGAGATGGTCGCGGACGTCGTCGAGGAAGCCGGGCGGGAACCGCAGATTGCCCATCGACGTGCGGCGCAGGAACCCCGCGGTGGCGCGTGGGGACAGCAGTCGCGGCTCGGTGAGGAAGTTCTTCAGGTCCTCGTAGGGCTCGTGCACCGGCCAGGTCGACAGCGGCACGCGGTGCACAACGCCGGCGTGGCCCCACGCCGCCGACGGCCACGGTTGACCGGGCCGCAACGGTTCGCCGCTGGTCAGCGGGGTGCGCGGGTCGGCCAGTCGTTCGCCGACCCAGTTCGCCATCCGCACGCTCACCGCGTTGCCGACCAGCTTCCAGCGGTGACCGTGCCGGACGCCGGGCACGTCGAGGGCGGGCGCGGTCCAGTCGGCGTCGAAGCCCTGCAAGCGCTCACCGTCGACGATGCCAGGGGTGACGATCTCGCCCGCGGGCAGCCGCACCGCCGGCGGGCTGGCGATGCCGAGACCTGATCCACCCTTGAGCGTGGGCACCGCGTTCACCGCCCAGCCGAGGCCGCGCACACCTTCGGTCCAGTAGAAGCCGCACGGGTCGCGGTCGGGGTCGCCGTAGTCGCGCGGTCCGGCGTCGTCGCCGAAGAGCACCTGGCGTGGGTCCTCGGTGCGCGAGGCCAGCATCAATACCCGCTGCCTGCGCTGCGGCAGGCCGAACGCGCGTCCGTCGACGACCCGGTAGGCCCAGGTGTAGCCGAGTTCCTCCAGCGCGCCGGTGATGTGGCGCATGGCCGCGCCGCGCCCGAGTTGCAGCATGAACGGGACGTTCTCGATCAGCAGCCAGCGCGGTCCGCGTTTGCGGCGCACCAGCCGGAAGACCTCGTCGACCAGGCCGGAGCGCCGTCCGGTGATGCCCGCGGTGCGCCCGGCCTGCGAGAGGTCCTGGCAGGGGAAGCCGGCTGCGACGAGTTCGGTGCCTGCGGGGAGCGCGCGTAATCGGGTGATGTCGCCGTGCAGCGGGGTATCAGGGAAGCGGGCGGCGAGCACGCCCTGGGCGCCGGGATCGATCTCACAGAGCAACTCGGTCGCCCAGCCGTTGCGGGCGAGGCCGAGTTCGAGCCCGCCGATCCCGGCGAACAACCCGACCATCCGAGTCAACGACCCTCCTGTGTTCTCGTCAGCGCCACCCGCGCTGCGCAGCGACCCGCTCCCGTGCCTGCGGCGAATTGTATCGGCCCACCGAACAGCCGGTTCTGCCGCGAACGCGGGCCCTCCGCGGTGTGGGGACCGCGCGGCGGAAAATCGGTGGCAGTGGCCAGGGGCGCGGTGCGACCCTTGATGGAGCGAACTTGTCGGACCCCGGTGCGAACATCACGGGGAGTCCGTTCCGGGAAATCATCCATCCACCGGACATCAAGGGGGAACCTTGTCTGTCACATTGGACCTGGCGGCAGCCGAATCGGAGGCCGACAGATCGGAGCCGCCCACACAGCAACCGCGCGGGGGTATGCGGTCGCTGCGGCGGTTCCTGCCGTACCTGCGGCCCTACCGGGTGCCGCTGATCGCCGCCAATGTCCTTGCCATCGTGGCCACCAGCACGGCCATCATCATCCCGCTGCTGATCGCGAAGATCATCGACGGGCCGATCGCGCGGCGCGACTTCGTGGCCTTGCTCGCGCCGGTCGCGCTGGTCTTCGTGCTCGGCGCGCTCGAATCGTTCGGTATGTGGGGCAGGCGCTGGCTGGTGTCCAAACCGTCGACGCTGTTCGAGATCGCCATGCGCGCCAAGCTGTTCGCGCAGTTGCAGGCGCTGTCGATCGGTCGGCACGACGGCTGGCAGTCGGGCCAGCTGCTCTCGCGCGCGATCGACGACATGGGCGTGATCCGGCGCTTCGTCGCGTTCGCCGGCCCGTTCCTGATCGTGCATCTGGTGCTGCTGCCGACCGGGCTGGTGGCGTTGTTCGTGATGAATTGGCAAGTGGGACTGATCTTCACGGTGATGTCGCTGCCGCTGACGGTGTTCTGTGCGCGATTCGTCCGCCGGTTCGAGGTGGCCTCGCGTCGCTCACAGGATCAGTCCGGCGATCTGGCGACCATCGCCCAGGAGTCCGCGCAGGGTGTGCGGGTGCTCAAGGCGCTGGGTCGCGGCCGGTTCTTCGGCGCGCGGTTCACGGCGCTCTCGCGCGAACTGCAGCGCACCGAACTGGAGAAGGTGCGCCTGGACGCGACCCTGTGGGCGGCCATGGTGACCTTCCCGACCGTCTCGATCGCGCTGTCACTCGGCCTGGGCGGGTACTCGGTGGTGCACGGATCGATGACGATGGGCACGCTGGTCGCGAGCATCACCCTCGCGACCTTCCTGCAGTGGCCGATCATCTGGACCGGCTTCCTGCTCTCGGAACTGTTCGAGGCGCGCACCGCCGCCGACCGGTTCTGGGAGATCATCGACACACCGCTCGACATCACCGATCCGCCACGGCCGGCCGGGTTGCCCGCGCAGGTGCGCGGCGAACTGGTCATCGACCAAGTCCGCTTCGCCTACCCGCGCTCGGGCGATGGCACGGATACCACTGTGCTGGAGGATATTTCGCTGCGGGTGCGGCCCGGTGAGACGGTGGCGCTGGTCGGCGCGACCGGCAGCGGCAAGACCGCGCTGCTGGAACTGATCCCCCGGCTCTACGACGTGAGTGCGGGCCGGATCACCATCGACGGCATCGACATCGCCACCCTGCGGCTGGCCGAGCTGCGCCGGGTGGTGACGGTGGCCTTCGAGGAACCGGTGCTGTTCTCGGCCAGCGTGCGCGAGAACGTGGCACTGGGCGACCCGCGCGCCACCGACGCCGATATCCGCCAGGCGCTCGATATCGCCCAGGCCACCGACTTCGTCGAGGCGCTGCCGTGGGGTCTCGACACCAGGATCGGTGAGCAGGGCATGAGCCTGTCCGGCGGTCAGCGGCAGCGGCTCGCGCTGGCCAGGGCGGTGCTGGTCGGTGATGCCGAGGCCGAGCACGGCCGGATCATGGTGCTCGACGATCCGCTCTCCGCGCTGGACGTGGAAACCGAAGAGCGCGTACAGGACCGGCTGCGCAGCGTGCTCTCGGGCGCGACCACGCTGCTGGTCGCGCACCGGCCGTCCACCGCGGCACTGGCCGACCGCGTCGCCCTGCTGGCCGACGGCCGCATCGTCGCCGAGGGCACGCACGAGAAGCTGCTGCGCACCAGCGGCCGCTACCGCGAACTGATGGGAGGTGAACCATGACGACCACCGCGGAAACACCCGCACCGCAGGCGACTTCGGACCAGGAAGCCGACTGGCGTGGCATCGCCAAGGAAGACGACGCGGTCACCGGCACCGGAAACCTGGTGCTGGCCGGTCGTTCCCGGCGCCTGCTGCTGGATCTGGTGCGGCCCTACCGCAAGCAGGCGCTGCTCACCTTCGTGCTGATCCTGCTCGACAACGCCGCCAAGGTCTCGCTGCCGCTGTTCATCGCCTACGGCCTCGACCACGGCATCAGCCAGGGCAGGCAGGGGAACTGGACGCCGATGCTCGCGACAGTGGCCGGGTTTGTCGCGGTCACCGTCGTCTCGGGCGTCACCACGTACTGCTTCCTGCGGGCGTCGGGGTCGCTGAGTCAGCGGGTGCTGTTCGATCTGCGGGTGCGCGCGTTCCGGCACACCCAGCGGTTGAGCGTGGCGTTCCACGAGAGCTACACCTCCGGCAAGGTCGTCACCCGGCTCACCAGCGATATCGAAACCCTGCAGGAACTGCTCGAGGGCGCGCTGAACCAGGCGTTCGGCGCGATCCTGTCGGTGGTCACCATCGCGGCGCTGCTGATCTGGCTGGATCCGATGCTGGCCTCGATCGTGCTGCTCGGTTTCGTGCCGCTGGTGCTGGTCACCCGGTGGGCGCAGCGGCGTCAGCGGGCCGGCTACCGGCGCACGCGTGGTGCGATCGCCCGTGTCGTCGTGCAGTTCGTCGAGGCGATGAGCGGTATGCGGGCGGTGCAGGCGTTCCGGCGCGAGCATCGCAACCAGGAGGTGCTCGCCACCGAGGACATCGAGTACCAGCAGGCGACCACCACCGCGATCCGCGGCATGGGCGACTACGTCGGATTGTCGAACTTCATCGGCAAGCTGACCACGGTCATCGTGCTGCTGGTCGGTGCCTGGCAGGTGATGGAGGGCAACCTCGCGCTGGGCGTGCTGGCGGCATACCTGCTCTACCTCGACCAGTTCTACGGCCCGCTCGACGAGCTCGCCCAGGTGTTCAACTCCTACCAGTCCGCCGCGGCGGCGCTGGAGAAGATCTCGGGTGTGCTCGAAGAGCAGCCCTCGGTCGCCGAGCCCGACGACCCGGTCACCCTGGAGCGGGCGAGCGGCGCGGTGCGGATGGACCACGTCTGGTTCGGCTACAACGACACCACGGTGCTGCCGGAGTTCGAGCTGGACATCCCGGCGGGCCAGGTGGTGGCGCTGGTCGGTGCGACCGGTGCCGGCAAGTCGACGCTGGCCAAGCTGCTCACCCGGTTCTACGACCCGAGCGGCGGCGCCGTCACCCTCGACGGCGTCGACCTGCGCAGGCTCACCGACGCCGAGCTGCGCAGGCACGTCGTGATGATCACCCAGGAGGCCTACCTGTTCTCCGGCACCATCGCCGACAACATCCGGCTCGGCAGGCCGGAGGCCGATGACGCCGAGGTGCGCGCGGCCGCCGAGGCGGTGGGCCTTGACCGGTTCGTCGCCTCGCTGCCCGACGGGTACGACACCGACGTGCGCACCCGGGGCGGCAGGCTCTCGGCGGGTCAGCGGCAGCTGGTCGCCTTCGCGCGGGTGTTCCTGGCCGATCCGGCGGTGATCGTGCTCGACGAGGCCACCTCGAGCCTCGACATCCCCGGTGAGCGGCTGGTGCAGCGCGCACTGGAGACGTTGCTGCGTGGCCGGACCGCGGTGATCATCGCGCACCGGCTCTCCACCGTGGCGATCGCCGATCGTGTGCTGGTGCTCGACAGCGGCCGGATCGTGGAGGACGGCGCACCGGCGGAACTGATCGCCGGGCAGGGCCGCTTCGCCGGCCTGCACGCCGCATGGCGGGATTCGCTGGTGTGATGCGCCCGTGTTGTACAGCAGCGGGGCTGGTGTCGCTTACCGTAGAGAGGTGACGACCCCAGCCCCGGGCCAGGCCGCAGGCCCCACCGAGAACAGACCGGCGTCCCGGTGGCCTGCGGTACTCACCTGGCGTGCCCACGACAACACCCGGATGGAATCGGTCCGGGTGACGGTGAACGGTAACCGGATCAGGGCGGCGGGCCGGATGATCGGCAGCGCGGGCGACGAACACCCGGCCTTCAGCGCCTCCTACGACCTGGTCACCGACGAAGCGGGCGCCACTCGCAGGCTGTCCCTGCGTACTACCACCGCGGCGGGCGAACGGCACGCCTCCATCTCCCGGGACGAGGAGAACTACTGGCTGGTCGACGCGGGCGGCAGCCACGTGCGCTCGACCTTCGGCGGGGCGCTCGATGTCGACGTGGTGCTGAGCCCCTTCTTCAACACCCTGCCGATCCGCCGCTTCGGCCTGCAGAACGCCGTGGGCGACGTGCAGGTCCCGGTCGTCTACGTGCGGCTGCCCGACCTGCTGGTGCAGGAGGCCGAGCTCACCTACTCGAGCGCCGCCGACGGGATCAATGTGCTGTCCCCGGTCTCCAGTGCCACCCTCACGGTCGACCCGGAAGGATTCGTGCTCGACTACCCGGGCCTTGCCGAACGCGTCTGAACCCCTGGTCCAGCGCGGGCTCTCGCCGTGAACCGCCGTGCCTGTGCCGCGACAGCAAGCGCAGCACGCGAGCAGCTGACCGCGAGCAGGCGCGTTCGCCCGAGCGGATCTCGTCTCCCGCGGACCCGCCGCTGTAGCGAGCGCAGCACCTACACCCGCTGACCCGCCCGCAGCGCGAAGGACCGGTCCTGGTCGCTAGAGCGAGCGCAGCACCCCACCCCGCTGACCCGCGCGCCGCAACTCACCGAGCCAATCGCCGACGCCGGGCGTCACCCCGGTGATCTCCCACCGCTGGCGTTCCTCGTACGCGGTGCGCCCGCGGTAACCCGTCTCGACAAGCTCGCCGAGCGTGCCGTCGGTGCGCAACGACTCCCGTGCCGTCCGCAGCGCGGCGATCGTCTCGTCGATGACCAGCCCCAGCGCGGCGCCGTTCGGTTCGCAGATGGCGCGCACCAGATCGGGTGCGGTGCCCGCGACCCGGGTGCCGTCGCGGAACGAGCCTGCGGCCAGTCCGAGGGCCAGCGCGCCGCCGTCGGCGCCCGCCGCCGCCAGCGCCTCGGCCAGCACGTGCGGCAGATGCGAGATCCGCGCGACCGCCCGATCGTGTTCCTCGGCGACCACCGGGACCACCACCGAGCCACAGTCCAGCGCCAACCGCACCACCCGCGTCCACGGCTCGACCCGCGTGCCCTCATCCACCCCGACCGCCCACACCGCATCCCGGAACAGTTCTGGATCGGTTGCCGCCCAGCCGGATTCGGCGGTGCCCGCCATCGGGTGCCCGCCCACGTAGTTCGCTTCGATGCCTTGTTTGCGGACCGCGTCGGCGACCGGGCCCTTGATGCTCACCACATCGGTCAGCGGGCACTGCGGCGCGTGCGCGGCGATCTCGGTGAGGATGGGCTCGATCGCGGGCATCGGCACCGCGAGCACCACCAGCGCGTCAGTCGCGGCGGCCCGGCGCAACACCGCCGACAGCTCACCGGTGACATCGAAACCGTCCCGACGCGCCGACTCGGCACCCGCGTCGGAGCGGTTGTAACCGAACGCCTCGTACCCGGCCGCGACGGCGGCGCGCAGCAGTGAGCCGCCGATCAAGCCGGTTCCGAGGACGCAGACAGCGGCGCGCTGGTCGATGGTCATCGGAACAGATTGGCACACGAGTTCATCATTGGGGGCGGGACAGACTACCGTTTGGTCCATGGCAGCACAGCGCTCGGGCACGAACAGGGCGACGTCGGACGACGACTTCGACGTCGAAGGGTTCGCAGTGGCGGTGGTCCGCGAAGACGGCACGTGGCGGTGCAGTCCGCTCAGCAACGACGCCCTGCACGATTTGTCGGTCGCCGAGACCGAATTGAAGGCATTGCGCAGCTCAGGCGCGGTGTTCGGGCTATTGGACGTGGACGACGAGTTCTTCGTCGTGCTGCGTCCGGCACCGAGCGGCACCCGGCTGCTGCTCTCCGACGCGACCGCCGCGATCGACTACGACATCGCCGCCGATGTCCTCGACGCGCTCAATGTCGAGATTCCCGACATCGACCCCGACGACCTCGACGACGTCGAACCGTGGGAGGAGGGCGACCTCGGCCTGCTGGCCGATCTGGATCTGCCCGAAGCGGTGCTGAGTGTGATCCTCGCCGAAACCGACCTCTATCCCGACGAGCAGCTCGGCATGATCGCCCAGCGACTCGGTTTCGCCAATGAATTCGCGGCGGTCCTGGACAAATTGCCCAGGTGAACACCGCGACGGTGTCCGATCAGGACATGATGCGCGCCGCGATCGCGGCCGCCGCAGCCGCCGATCCGCGCGATGTGCCGGTCGGCGCCGTCGTCTTCGACGCCCAGGGCCGGGAACTGGCCAGGGCCAGCAATGCCAGGGAGGCCACCGGCGACCCCACCGCGCACGCCGAGGTGCTGGCCCTGCGCGCCGCGGCCGCCGTACACGGTGACGGCTGGCGACTGGAGGGCGCGACCCTGGCCGTCACCCTCGAGCCCTGCACCATGTGCGCGGGCGCGCTGGTACTGGCCCGCGTCGGCAGGGTGATCTTCGGCGCCTGGGAACCCAAGACCGGCGCGGTCGGCTCGCTCTGGGACGTCGTACGCGACCGTCGCCTCAACCACCGCCCCCAGGTCCGCGGCGGCATCCTCGAATCCGAGTGCGCCGCCCTCCTGGACGATTTCTTCCGAACCCAACGCTGACCAGGCGATTTAACGATCAGGCACCCCCTCCGGTATCGTAGTCGGCGGTGGCGTGTCCGAGCGGCCTAAGGAGCACGCCTCGAAAGCGTGTGACGGGTAACCCCCGTCCGAGGGTTCAAATCCCTCCGCCACCGCCAGCAAGAGCCCCTCACCTGATACAGGTGGGGGGCTCTTTTGCTGTTCGCCGTCGTCGTGGTGCGTAATAGACTGGTAGTACCGAAACCCGGGAAGGAACGATGATTATGCGCGGGCGACAGCCGCCACCCGCGAAGTCCGGGATGGGGCTCGGGGGGAAGCTCATGGTGCTGGTGGTGCTGGGATGGGTGGCGGTGGGGTTGCTCGCCGCGGGGCAGCGGCATTACTTCTCGCATCTGCCACGGGAGTGCTCGGACTGGGCGACCATCGCGGTGACGGCCGCGGCTGGGCCCGCCAACTACATCGGGTTGAACCCGAAGGTCAGCGAGTGCGAGGTCCCCCAGCCGAGCAAGTGAGATGTCGAAGCCGTCAGGAACCTACGGGGACGGCTACTTTCTCTCGCTGTTGTAGTTCGCGTAGGCGGGCGCCTTCGACGTCGATGTCGGGGACGATCTTGTCCAGCCAGGCCGGCATCCACCAGGCCCATTTGCCCAGCAGCACAAGCAGTGCGGGGATGAGGATCATCCGGACGACGAACGCGTCCAGGGCCACGCCCGCGGCCAGGGCGAAGCCCATGGACTTGGCGGTGACGTCGGTTTCCAGCAGGAACGAGCCGAACACCGAGATCATGATGATCGCCGCGGAGGTCACCACGCGGGCGCCGTGGTGGTAGCCCTTGATCACCGCGTCGGTGGGACTCTCGCCGTGCACGTACTCCTCGCGCATGCGGGTCACCAGGAACACCTGGTAGTCCATCGCGAGGCCGAACACCAAGCCGATCAACATGATCGGCAGGAAGCTGACCAGCGGATGGGGATCGCTGATCAGGCCGAACTTGCCCTCCTGGAAGATCAGCACGGTCGCGCCGAAGGTGGCCGCCATGGAGAGCAGGAAGCCCAGGGCCGCGGTGAGCGGGACCAGGATCGAGCGGAACACCAGGATCAGCAGGATGAACGCGGCGCCTGCCACGATCGCCATGTACGGGACGATCTTGCTGAGCAGCACGTGGTCGATATCGGCGTAGATGGCGGTGGTGCCGGTGATGCCGTAGGACATCCCGTATCGCTCGTTCAGTTCCGACTCGGCGTCGCGGGCGGACTGCACCAGGTCCTTGGTCGACTGGTCGTTGGGCCCGGAGCGGGGGATGCCGTTGATCAGCGCGCCCGCGCCGTCCTGGCTCAGCTGGGCCTCGGTGACCAGCTCCATGTCCGGATAGGACGCGAGCTGCCTGCGCAGCGCTGTCAGCGCGGCTTCGCGCTGGTCGACGGGGGTGTCGCTGAGGTCGACCGCGACTTGCAGCACGCCGTTGCTGCCCTCGCCGAAGCCTTCGGTGCGCAGGTCGTAGGCCTTGCGGACGGTGGTCGTCTTGGCCAGGCTGTCCTCGCCGGGCAGGCCGAGGTTCAGGTTCAGCGCGGGCGCGGCCAGCAAGCCGAGCACGACGATGGCCAGCACCATGGTCACCGCGGGGAACTTCGCGATCACCCGGGCGACGCGGGTGCCGTTGGTGACGATGCTGTCGTCCTCGGGGTCGTGCTGGGCGATCAGCGGCAGCTTCGGCTTGAACAGGAACCTGCCGAAGGCGCCGAGCAGCGCAGGCATCAGGGTGATGGCGGTGAGCACGGCGAAGGCGGCGGCGATGGCGCCACCCAGACCCATGAAGGTCAGGAACCTGACCCCGACGATGCTCAGCCCGACCAGCGCGATGATGACGGTGAGCCCGGCGAACACCACCGCGGAACCGGCCGTCCCGAGCGCGGTACCGGCCGCTTCCTCGGCGGAATCCTGCACCGACAGTTCGTGTTTGTAGCGCGAGACGATGAACAGCGCGTAGTCGATGGAGAGCGCGATGCCGATCATCGAGGCCAGGAAGGTGGTGAAGCTGGGCACCGAGAGGACCGAGGTGGACAGGAAGATCAGCGAGGTCGCCGCGCCGAGGCCGACGATGGCGGTGATGATCGGCACGAACGCCGCGACGATGGCGCCGAAGGCCACCACCATCACCACCAGGGCCACGGCCATACCGATCATCTCCGACTTGCCCGATGGCATTTCCTGTTCCATCGCGATGGTGCCGCTGATCTCGACGGTCAGCCCGGCCGCGCGCGCCGCGTCGCCGACCGCGTAGGCCGCGTCGCGGTCCTCGGCGGTGATGTCGGCGAATTCGGTGATGGTGAACGGGACGCTGAAATAGGCGACCGTCAACGGCTCGGTCTCGTTCAGCACGTTCAGCGGGGCCGCGCTACAGGTCGACGGGTCGGGTTCGGCGGTGAGGCAACCCATTTCCTCGGTGGCGGTGATCGGATCGACGATCGGCTCGCTGTGATCGACGATGCCCAGCTGGTCCAGTTTGCCGATCAGGTCGGCGACCTGGGCGCGGTTGGCCGGGTCGGTGAGTTTCTGGCCGGCGGGGGCGCCGATGACATAGGTGCCGGTCACCGCGTCGAAGGCGAAGGCCTCGGACATGCCGGGGAAGTGTTTGTCGAGGATCTCGGTGGCCCGCTCCGAGGGCAGGTTGGGCATGCTGAAGTCGTCGGTCATCGGTTTCTGCAACTGGGCGCCGAGGCCGCCGAGCACCAGGAAACCGATCAACCAGACGGGTAGCACGATCCATTTGCGGCGAAAGGCCAGCTTGCCCCACCGGTACAGATAGACGGACACGGTTTTCTCCTCGCGATGAGCGGATCTGGAGATACAGCCGGGTCGAGCTGACCCTGAGTCTGCTGCGCTGGTACCGCGATATCAAGCACCGGGTGCGGAAACGACGCGACCCCGCACTCCTGGCCGGAGTGCGGGGTCGCGGGTTCAGCGGGGGATCAGCTGACCGGTACCGGCTGCTTCACCGTCTCGGCGTTCTGCGCGCGCAGCTGCTCGAGCTTGGCGCCCTCGACGTCGATGTCGGGCAGGATGCGGTCGAGCCACTTCGGGATCCACCAGGACCACTTGCCCATGATCACCAGCAATGCCGGCACGATCACCATGCGCACGACGAACGCGTCGATCGCGACACCGGCGGCGAGCGCGAAGCCGAACGACTTGGCGGTGACATCGGTCTCCATGATGAAGGAACCGAACACCGAGATCATGATGATCGCGGCCGAGGTCACCACGCGGGCGCCGTGGTGGTAGCCGGAGATCATGGCGTCCTTGGGCGACTTGCCGTGCACGAACTCCTCGCGCATGCGGGTCACCAGGAACACCTGGTAGTCCATCGCGAGGCCGAACACCAAGCCGATCAACATGATCGGCATGAAGCTGACCAGCGGTTGCGGGTCCTCGATCAGGCCGAACGCGCCTTCCTGGAAGATCAGCACGGTCGCGCCGAAGGTGGCCGCCATGGAGAGCAGGAAGCCCAGGGCGGCGGTGAGCGGGACCAGGATCGAGCGGAACACCAGGATCAGCAGGATGAACGCGGCGCCTGCCACGATCGCCAGGTACGGCAGGATCTTGCTGAGCAGCACGTGGTCGACATCGGCGTAGATGGCGGTGGTGCCGGTGATGCCGTAGGTCATGCCGTACTCGGCCTGCAGTTCGGCTTCGGCGTCGCGGGCCTCGGCCACCAGGTCTTTGGTGTCCTGGTTGTTCGGGCCTTGCTTCGGCACGCCGTTGAGCATCACGCCCTGCTTGGACTCGCTCCACTGCGGCGCGGTCACGTAGTCCATCTGCTCGTACGATTCGAGCTTTTCGCGCAGGGCGGTGACCGCTTGCTCGCGCTGTGCCTCGGGCACCTCAGCCAGGTCGGCGACGACCATGAGCACGCCGTTGCTGCCCTCGCCGAAGCCTTCTGTGCGCAGGTCGTAGGCCTTGCGCACGGTCGAGGTGGTCGGCAGGCTGTCCTCACCCGGCAAGCCGAGGTTCAGGTTGGCCGCGGGCGCGGCGAGCGCGCCGAGCGCGAGCACCGACAGGATCAGCGCGACCCACGGGGCCTTGCCGATCAGACGGCCGAAACGCTGGCCGACGGTGACCGAGTCATCGTCTTCGGGATCGTGCTGGGCGACCAGCGGCAGCTTCGGCTTGAACAGGTACTTGCCGAAGGCGCCCATCAGCGCGGGCATCAGGGTGATGGCGGTGAGGACGGCGAAGCCGGCGGCGATGGCGCCACCCAGACCCATGAAGGTCAGGAACTGCACGCCGACGATGCCGAGCGCGCCGAGCGCGATGATGACGGTCAGACCGGCGAACACCACGGCCGAGCCGGCGGTGCCCAGCGCGGTGCCCGCGGCCTCTTCGGCCGAGTCGCGCACAGCGAGTTCGTGCTTGTAGCGCGAGACGATGAACAGCGCGTAGTCGATCGAGAGCGCGATGCCGATCATCGAGGCGAGGAAGGTGGTGAAGCCGGGCACCTGCATGATCGAGGTGCCGAGCATGATCAGCGAGGTCGCCGCGCCGAGGCCGACGATGGCGGTGACGATCGGGACGACGGCGGCGACGAGGGCGCCGAAGGCGACCACCATCACGACCAGCGCCACGGCCATACCGATCATCTCGGACTTGCCGCTGGGCTGTTCCTGGGTCATCGCGACCGAGCCGCTGATCTCGACGGTCAGCCCGGCGTTGCGGGCTTCGGCACCGACTTCGTAGGCGGCCTCGCGGTTGGCCTCGGTGACATCGGTGACGGTGTCGATGGCGAAGGGCACGGTGAGGAAGGCGACCGTGTCCGGCGCGGTGGTGCTCAGCACGTTGAGCGGGGCACCTGAGCACCGCGTCGGATCGGGGTCGGCCAGGCAGCCCATCTTCTCGGTCATCGCGACCGGGCTCGTCAGCGGCTTGGCGTGGTCGACGATGTCGAGTTCGCTCAGCTTGGCGATGAGGGCGTCGATGGCCGCGCGGTTGGCCGGGTCGGTGAGCTTGGTGCCCTCTGGCGCGCCGATGACATAGGTACCGGAGACGGCGTCGAGCATGAACTGCTCGGACATGCCGGGGAAGTGCTTGTCGAGGATGTCGGTGGCCCGGGCGGAGGGCAGTTCCGGCATGCTGAAGTCATTGCTCATCGGCTTGCTGAGCGCGGTGCCCAGGCCGCCGAGCAGCAGGAACAGCAGTAACCAGACCGGCAACACGATCCATTTGCGGCGGAAAGCGAACTTTCCCCATCTGTACAGGTATACGGACACGCGCCCCGCCTCCACATCGTCGATTTATCTGTCTACCGTGCGGTAGGTAGACTACCGATCCGGTAAATGGAGGGGCAACCTCGATATACGAGGAAGCTACCTTGCCACAGCAATTGATGGGAGGATTGGCGCATGACTGCCCGAGACGGCGTCGCCGGAGTTTCCGCAGGTGGAGGCACCAAGCAGGCGATTCGCGATGCCGCGGTCCAGCTTTTCGCGGCCAAGGGCTTCGAGCAGGCGAGCCTTCGCGAGGTCGCCGATATGGTGGGAATCACAAAGGCGTCGCTCTACTACCACTACCCGTCCAAGCTGGATCTGCTCCTCGCCATCATCGATCCGATCATCGATCACATGCGCGACATCGTCACCGACATCGATGCCGTCCCCTACGACAGCGAGGGTATCCGCGCGGTCCTGCGCACCTATCTGCGCGGCATGATCCGCCACCGCGACGCGAGCGCGCTGTGCCTGCGCGACACCGCGGCCATCTTCAACGCCATCGCCGACCGCTATCCGGACCTGATGGACCTCACCCGTGAGCTGCGGCACTGGCTGGCCGGACCGAACCCCAGCAAGGAAGCGGAACTGCGCGCCGCCGCCGCCATCGAGGTGCTCGGCGTCGCGCTGGTATCGACCGAACTGGCCCCCGGCGCCAGCGACGCCACCGTCGAGAAGACCCTGCTCGACGCGGCCACCTGTGTCCTGACCGGCTGTGTCAATTCGGCGTGATCGGGCGGCCTGCGTGGTTACGCTGCGCTGCCGCCTCCGGCCGCTGACCGCTCACGCCGGGGGCACCGCGTAGGTTTGTCACCGTGCATATCACCGCCCGGGTCGACTACGCGGTGCGAACGCTACTCGAGCTCGCCGCGGCCGACGGGGTCGTGAAAGCCGAAGCCATCGCGGCCGCCGCGCAGATCCCGCCCAAGGTGCTCGAAACCGTCCTGGCCGAGCTGCGCCGCGCCGGCCTCGTGCTGAGCAGGCGCGGGCCCGACGGCGGCTACCGCCTCGGCAGGCCCGCCCCGGAGATCTCGGTGGCCGATGTGATCCGCGCGGTCGAGTCGCCGCTCGCCTCGGTGCGGGGACAGCGTCCCGAGGACGTGCGCTACCCGGGCGCGGCCGAACCGCTCCAGCGGGTGTGGATCGCGTTGCGGGTCAATATCCGCGCCGTCCTGGAGAACGTGTCGATCGCCGACATCGCCGGTGACCGGTTGCCGGGCTTCCTCGACGAGCTGCTCGCCGACCCCGGCGCGTGGGCGCGACGCGAGCCGCACACGACCGCAGGCGCCTGAACCCACGGTTGTCCATAGCGCTGGTAAAAGTCTGCGACGGGTGTCACCGGCACGCGGTAGCCTGCGACCATCATGTTGATCTCCCTGCTACGGACCTACTTGGCTCCGTACCGCGCCCAGCTGGCCGGGGTTCTGGTACTCCAGCTGATCTCGGTTATCGCGATGCTCTACCTGCCCAGTCTCAACGCGGACCTGATCGACGACGGCGTCACCAAGGGCGACATCGGCTTCATCTGGAACACCGGCCTGTGGATGCTGGCGGTGAGCTGCGTGCAGATCGTGGCGTCCTCGGCGTCGGTGTACTTCGGCGCGCAGGCGGCGATGGGCGCGGGCCGCGACATGCGCGGCGGGGTACTGCACCGGGTGGAGACCTTCTCCGCGCGCGAGGTCGGCATGTTCGGCGCACCCTCGCTGATCACCCGTTCGACCAACGACATCCAGCAGGTCCAGCTGCTGATCGTGATGTCGGTGACGATCCTGGTGATGGCCCCGATCATGTGCGTCGGCGGCATCGTCATGGCCTTGCGCGAGGACCTCGGCCTGTCCTGGCTGCTGCTGATCGCGGTGCCCGCGCTGGCGCTGGCGATGGGGACCATCGTCGCCCGCATGGTGCCGGGATTCCGGCAGATGCAGGAGCGGATCGACGGGGTGAACCGGGTGCTGCGCGAGCAGATCACCGGCATCCGGGTGGTGCGCGCGTTCGTGCGCGAGCGCCAGGAGATCTGGCGTTTCGGGATGGCCAACCGCGCGCTCACCGACACCGCGTTGCGGGTGGGCAAGCTGATGGCGCTGATGTTCCCGACCGTCATGTTGATCAGCAATCTGACCGCGGTCGCGGTGATCTGGTTCGGCGGTCATCACGTCGACAACGGCACCATGCAGATCGGTTCGCTGACCGCGATGCTGTCCTACATCATGCAGATCCTGATGGCTGTCATGATGGCCTCGTTCCTGGCGATGATGGCGCCGCGCGCCGCGGTCTCGGCCGACCGGATCGGCGCGGTGCTCACCACCGAGTCCTCGGTGGAGCCGCCGCGCCTGCCGCAACCCTTCGCCGGCGATCCGGCCACCGTCGACCTGCGGTTCGCCGAGTTCGCCTTCCCCGGCGCGGAGAAGCCGGTGCTGCGCGCCATCCGCTTCGCCGTCGCACCGGGAACCACCACCGCGATCGTCGGGTCGACCGGCTCGGGCAAGACCACGCTGCTCAACCTGATCCCGCGGCTGATCGACGTCACCGACGGCGCGGTCTACGTCGGCGGCACCGATGTCCGCCACGTCGAACTGGAGGCACTGCGCGCCGAGATCGGCCTGGTGCCGCAGAAGGCCTATCTGTTCTCCGGCACCATCGCCACCAACCTGCGCTACGGCAAGCCCGACGCCACCGACGACGAACTCTGGCACGCGCTCGAGGTCGCCCAGGCGGCCGATTTCGTGCGCGAGATGCCGCAGGGCCTCGACACCCCGGTCGCCCAGGGCGGCACCACCGTGTCCGGCGGACAGCGTCAGCGGCTGTGCATCGCCCGCGCGCTGGTGCGCAAGCCGCGCATCTACCTGTTCGACGACTCGTTCTCCGCGCTCGACGTCGCCACCGACGCCCGGCTGCGCGCCGCGCTGAAGCCGGAGACCGCCGAGGCCTCGGTGATCATCGTCGCCCAGCGGATCCAGACCATTCGCGACGCCGACCAGATCGTCGTCCTCGAGGACGGCGCGATGGCCGGCCTCGGCACCCATGACCAATTGATGCAGCGATGTCCGGAATACCGGGAGATCGTCGAGTCCCAGCTGAGTGTGGAGGAGGCTCGATGAGGCCGGGCGCTCCCGGACCCGGTGCGCCGGGTACGAAGGCCAAATCGTTCGGTCCGTCGCTGAAGCGGCTGCTGCGCAGGCTCGTGCCGGAACGGGTGTACGTCGGCACGATCATCGCCCTGGTGATCACCTCGGTCGTGCTCAACACCCTCGGGCCCTACCTGCTCGGCAAGGCGACCAACCTGGTCTTCGACGGCTTCGTCGGCAAGCAGCTGGAACCGGGCCTGACCAAGGAACAAACCGTCGAGCTGCTGCGCGAACAGGGTGAGAACACCCGCGCCGACATGCTCTCGGCGATGAACGTCATCCCGGGCACCGGCATCGATTTCGACGCCGTCGGCCGGGTGCTGATGGTGGTGCTCGCGCTCTACCTGGCCGCCGCGGTGTTCGGCTGGTTGCAGGGGTATCTGCTCAATATCGTCATCAACCGCACGGTCAAGCGGTTGCGCGACGACGTGGAGAACAAACTGCACCGGCTGCCGCTGCGCTACTTCGACACCGCGCCGCGCGGTGACGTGCTCAGCCGCGTCACCAACGATGTCGACAATGTCTCGCAGAGCCTGCAGCAGACCATGAGCCAGCTGCTGACCTCGCTGTTCACCGTGGTCGGCATCTTGATCATGATGTTCTGGATCTCGCCGCTGCTGGCGTTCATCGCCCTGCTCACGGTGCCCGCCGCGATCGTGGTCACCGCGCAGATCGCCAAGCGCTCCAAGCCGCACTTCGTCGACCAGTGGAAATACACCGGCGAGGTGAACGCCGCGGTCGAGGAGGCCTACACCGGCCACGAGATCATCACCGCGTTCGGGCGCAGCCGCGAGGTCGGCGAGGAGTTCGACAAGCGCAACCACAAGCTCTACGACGCCAGCTTCAAAGCGCAGTTCATCTCCGGCCTGATCATGCCGGCGATCATGTTCCTCGGGAACGTGAACTTCGTGTTCATCGCGCTGGTCGGCGGCCTGCGGGTGGCCACCGGCAACCTGTCGCTGGGCGAGGTGCAGGCCTTCATCCAGTACTCGCGTCAGTTCAGTCAGCCGCTGACCCAGATCGGCGCGATGGCGAACCTGCTGCAGTCCGGTGTCGCCTCGGCCGAGCGGATCTTCGAAATCCTCGACGCCGAGGAACAGAGCCCCGACCCGCTGGTGGAGAACAGCAGGCCGGTCGATCGCGGGCGGGTGGAGTTCGAGGCGGTGTCGTTCGGCTACGAGCCGGACAAGCCGATCATCGAACGGCTCTCGCTGGTCGCCGACCCCGGCCATGTGGTCGCCATTGTCGGGCCGACCGGCGCGGGCAAGACCACGCTGGTCAACCTGCTGATGCGCTTCTACGAACTCGACGCGGGCACCATCGCGATCGACGATGTCGACATCACCACCATCAGCCGCGACCATCTGCGTTCACGGATCGGCATGGTGCTGCAGGACACCTGGCTGTTCAAGGGGACCATCCGGGAGAACATCGCCTATGGCGACCCGAGCGCGAGCGAGCAGGACATCCTCGCCGCGGCCAGGGCGGCCTACGTCGACCGGTTCGTGCACGCCCTGCCCGACGGCTACGACACCGTCATCGACGAGGAGGGCGGCGGGGTGAGCGCCGGTGAGAAGCAGCTGATCACCATCGCGCGCGCGTTCCTGGCCAAGCCGTCGATCCTGGTCCTGGACGAGGCGACCAGCTCGGTCGACACCCGCACCGAGTCGCTGGTCCAGCACGCCACCGCGGCGCTGCGCCGGGACCGCACCAGTTTCGTCATCGCGCACCGGTTGTCGACCATCCGCGACGCGGACCTGATCGTGGTGATGGACAAGGGCCGCATTGTCGAGCACGGCACCCACGACCGCCTGCTCGCCGATCGCGGCGCCTACTACGACCTCTACAACGCCCAGTTCGCCGCCGCGCAGTAACTATCCGGCGCCCCACAGATTGCGGACCAGGGTCCAGGCCTGTTCGCGATCGGGGGTGCGCCCGGCGCGCAACTGCGCGGCGCCCCACACGTCGCCGGCCCGGATGACCGCCGCGGTGGCGGTGACCAGCAGTTCGCGGTCGCAGTCGACGGTGACCACGCCGATGGCGGTGCCGTTGTCGACCAGTTCGGCGATCCACGCCAGGAACACGCTCTGCTCACGCAGCATGAAGGCGGGGTCGATGAGCGCGAGGTCGGCGGGGTGGGTCGCGATGTGGTCGATCAGGCGCGCCTCCACGGTGTGGACGGCCCACCAGAATTCGGCCGCGTTGTCGGCGTAATGCCAGGTGCCAAGGACCGCGGCCAGCCGGGCGGCCACATCGTCGAGGACGGTGTAGAGCAGGTCCTCCCGGCCGTCGAAGTAGTTGTAGGCCGAGGTCTTCGAGATGCCGGCGGCGGCGATGATCTGGTTGTAGGAGGCGTGATCGACGCCGTCCTCGGCGAACTTGAGCTGTGCGATATCGAGGATCCGGCGCTGCTCCTCGGCGGGCAAGCGAGTGAATCGGGGTAGCGGCACGGTTTGATTCTAGCGGCTGGAACGATGGTATGTATCATCGGTGTGTACCACTGGTTCACAGTCGAGGAGATGGTCGCCGTGGCGAATCCGGTAATCGAAACGTCGGGGCTGCGCAAGCGGTTCGGTGACTTCACCGCCCTGGACGGGCTGGACCTGCGGGTGGAACAGGGTGAGGTGCACGGATTCCTCGGCCCGAACGGCGCGGGCAAGTCGACCACCATCCGGATACTGCTCGGGCTCATCCGGGCCAGTGGCGGCACGGCCCGGCTGTTCGGCCGTGATCCCTGGCACGACGCGGTGGCGCTGCACCAGCGCATCGCCTACGTACCCGGTGACGTCTCGCTGTGGCCGGGACTGTCCGGCGGGGAATGCCTCGATGTCCTCGCCGCGGCGCACGGCCCGGTCGACCCGGCCCGCCGCGACGCGATGATCGAGCGGTTCGATCTCGACCCGGCCAAGAAGAGCCAGGACTATTCGAAGGGCAACCGGCAGAAAGTCGCGCTGGTCGCCGCCTTCGCCGCCCGGCGGGACCTGCTGATCCTCGACGAGCCGACCTCCGGGCTGGATCCCCTGATGGAACAGGTGTTCCAGGAGGTCCTGCGCGAATACCAGCGCGAGGGTGCCACGGTGCTGCTGTCGAGCCATATCCTCGCCGAGGTCGAGGCGCTGGCCGACCGGGTCAGCATCATCCGCGCCGGGACCACGGTGTCCACCGGTACCTTGCACGAACTCCGCAGCCACGCCAGGACGCACGTGCACGCGGTCACCACCACCGGCCCCGCCGGGCTCGATACCGCGGCCGGGGTCAGCGCCGTGCGCGTCGAGCGCAACGCCGGGAACTACACCGTGTCCTTCGCCGTCGACGCCGACCACGTCGCCGCGGCGATCGGCGCGCTGCACGCCGCCGGCCTGCGCTCGATCACCGCCAACCCACCCAGCCTCGACGACCTGTTCCTGCGCAACTACGACACGGTGGAGGTGCGGTGATGCGCGGATATCTGGCCATGGTGTCGATCAGCTGGCACGGCAGCAGGCGTCAGCTGATCGCGTGGACGCTCGGACTGGCGGTGGCCTTCGCCGCCACCGCCTGGTCACTGCACAGCCTGTACGGCACACCCGCCGAGATCGCGACCTACGCCGCAGCCACCGAGTCGGCCGACACGCTGTACGTCATCAACGGAAAGCCGTACGGGCTGGGAAATATCGGCGGGGTGATCGTCTACGAGTTCGGCTTCGTGAGCGCGATCGCCTTCCCGCTCATGGGGATTCACCTGATGGTGCGGATGACGCGCGCCGAGGAACAGTCCGGGCGGATGGAGCTGTTGCGCGCGGGCACGATCGGTCGCACCGCCGCCCTCGCCGCCGCGTTCACCCTGACCGCCGCCGCGCTCGTGCTCATCGCGCTGTCGATGACAGCCACCTTGCTGCTGCTGGGACTGGGATGGCCAGGCGTTGTGCTGTACCCACTCGCCGTGGTCGGCCTCGGGGCCTGGTTCGCCGCAGTGGCGGCGGTGGCCGCGCAGGTCGTCGCGGCCGCGCGGACGGTGACGGCGAGCTGCCTCGCGCTGCTGGTCGTGGTGTTCCTGCTGCGCGGGATCGGCGATGTCGGCGACAGTGCGCTGGTGTGGCTGTCGCCGATCGGCTGGGCCGAGCAGACCCGGCCGTTCGCCGTGGACGCGCGCTGGTGGCCGGGGCTGCTCACGGTCGGTACCGCGGCGCTCGCCGGCGCGGCCGCTGCTCGGCTGGCGCAGCATCGCGACCTGGGTGCCGGGCTGTTCGCCGCGCGCCGGGGGTCGGCGGCCGCGACTGCCGTGCTGTTGCGTCCGGTCGGGTTCGCGATGCGGCGTCATCGTGGTTCGGTGGTCGTCTTCACGGTGATCGGTGCGCTGGTGGGTGTGGCGTTCGGCGCGGTCGCGGGCACCGTCGGCGACCTGCTGCGCGACAATGCGACGCTGCGCGAGGTATTCGGCACCGTCGAGGCGAACGAGAAGGCTTATCTGGCCTATGCCGTGGTGCTGCTGGCGCTGATCTGCGCCGGTTTCGCGGTGCAGGGGGTGGGCCGGATGGCCGAGGAGGAGTCCGCTGATCGGCTCGAACCGTTGCTGGCCGGCTCGATCTCGCGGACGCGCTGGCTGACCGCGCAGCTGACGGTGCTGTTCGCCGGGACCGTTGTGATCGCGCTGGTCAGCGGGTTCGCCCTCGGGCTCAGCGATGCCTTCGCGGTCGGGGATCCGGCCGCGACCTGGCGTTATCCGCTCGCCACTGCCGCCTACCTGCCCGCCGTCGGTGTGCTGTTGTGCGCGGCGCTCGCGCTCTACGGCCTGCGTCCGGCCGCGCTCGGGCTCAGCTGGACGGCGTTCATCGTGGTGACGGTGATCGCCACCCTCGCCGACACCCTGCGACTGCCCGGCTGGGTCCGGCAGGTCTCGCCGCTGGAATGGGTCGGCCGCACCCCCGCCGAGCCGGTCAGCTGGTGGGGTCTGGCCATCGCCGCCTGCCTCGCCGCCGGTCTGGCGCTCGCCGGATTCCGGGGCCTGGCCCGTCGCGACATCCCCGCCCGGCAGGGCGCCGGACTGATCCGCAGGGTCCGGTCGGTGGCCCATCGGGGCTGAGTTCGAGGGGATCGGTGGCGCTTGGCACGATGAGTGCGTGGCTGATTCCAGCGAGTTCGCGTTCAAGGTCGGTGCCCGTCTCGACGGTGGGCGGCACGGGCGCACCGGGGTGATCAGCACCCCGCACGGTGAGATCGCCACGCCCGCTTTCATTCCGGTGGGTACCAAGGCCTCGGTGAAGGCGGTGCTGCCGGAGACGATGAAGGACCTCGGCGCGCAGGCCCTGCTGGCCAACGCCTATCACCTGTACCTGCAGCCCGGGTCCGACATCGTCGACGCGGCGGGCGGGCTCGGCACCTTCATGAACTGGCCGGGCCCCACCTTCACCGACAGCGGCGGGTTCCAGGTGATGTCGCTCGGGGTGGGGTTCAAGAAGGTGCTGGCGATGGAGGCCGTCGACATCCGCTCCGATCAGGTGATCGCCGCAGGCAAGGAACGCCTGGCCACCGTCGACGACGACGGCGTCACCTTCCGCTCCCACCTGGACGGATCCAAGCATCGCTTCACCCCCGAGGTGTCGATGGGCATCCAGCACGAGCTCGGCGCCGACATCATGTTCGCCTTCGACGAGCTGACCACGCTCATGAATACCCGTGGCTACCAGGAGAAATCGCTACAGCGCACACACGAGTGGGCCCAGCGCTGCATCGACGAACACGAGCGGCTCACCCTCGCCCGCGCGCATCGGCCGTACCAGGCGCTGTTCGCAGTGATCCAGGGCGCGCAATACGAAGACCTGCGGCGCAAGGCCTGTCGCGAGCTGGAAGCGATCCGCGGTACGGGCGGAACGGAATTCGACGGCTACGGCATCGGCGGCGCGCTGGAAAAACACAACCTAGGCACCATCGTCGGCTGGTGCTCCGACGAGCTGCCCGAGGCCAAGCCACGGCACATGCTCGGCATCAGCGAACCAGAGGACATGTTCACCGCGATCGAGAACGGCGCCGACACCTTCGACTGCGTGAACCCGTCCCGAGTAGCACGCAACGCGGCCATCTACGTCGACGAGGGCCGTTTCAACATCAACACCAGCCGCTTCCGCCGCGACTTCACCCCCATCGACGAGAACTGCGACTGCTACACCTGCACCCACTACACCCGCGCCTACCTGCACCACCTGTTCAAAGCGAAGGAAATGCTCTCGGCCACCCTGTGCACCATCCACAACGAGCGCTTCACCGTCCGCCTGGTAGACCGCATCCGCGCGAGCATCGAAGGCGGCTACTTCGACGAGTTCAAGACCGAATTCCTGGGCCGCTGGCAGGGCCGCATCAAAGCGCCGGGACAGTAGCGGCGGAGGCTCCCCGGCGCTCCGCCGCTGCCGCGGATCAGTCGTGCAGCGCGTCGGCCGGAGCCGGCCCATAGTCGGGTTCCGTCTTCTTCAGGAACGCGATGACGCGGTAGGTAATGGGCATCACCAGCACCTCGACCAGCGTCTTCCACACGAAGCCAACGATCACATAGTTGATGAACGACTGCCAGGTATCGATGCCGATGGCCGTAGCAGCGATGGCGCAGAAGATGAGCGTGTCCGCGAACTCACCGACCACCGTGGAACCGATCAGCCGCGCCCACAGATGCTTCTCCTTGGTGCGTTCCTTGATCAGCACCAGCGTCGCCGAGTTCAGCAGCTGACCGACGAAGTACCCCGCCAACCCCGCGAGCACCAGCTGCGGTGTGGTGCCGAGCACCGTGCGCAGCGCCTGCTGGTTCTCGTAGAACCCGGCGGCGGGCAGCTGGATGGTCACCCAGAAGCAGGCGACGGTGAGCAGCAGGGCGGCGAAGCCGGTGTAGATGGCGTGGCGGGTGGCGCGGAAGCCGTACACCTCGCTGAGCACGTCACCGAGGATGTAGGCGAGCGGGAAGAGGAAGAAGGCGCCGTCGGTGACCAGCGGCAGCAGCTGCACCGGGCCCAGCGTCACCGAGAGGTCGGCGAACAGTTCGACGCCCTTGGAGGCGCAGATGTTGGAGATGATCAGTGTCGCGGTGAAGAAGGCGACGATTACCGGATAGAACCCCCGCGCGGCCTGGGCGAATGCCGCGTGTTCCGGCGCGGGGTGTCCAGATCCGGCGGGTTTGTCGAGCGAGTTTGCATCAGTCACGGGGTCCATCCAACCAAGGTCGCGATATGCCGGGGTCGCAGGTTGTGGAATACGCTGTAGCAATGACGAATCCCGGCGATTCCGACGAGTGGTGGAAGCAGTACGGCGGCTCCGGCGTGTCGCCGGAGTCCGGCGCGCCGGGTTCGGTGCCGCAGTACCCGACAGCCCAGCCGTCGCAGCCTGCCCAGCCGTCGAGCTACCCGTCGGCCCCGCAGTACCCGCAGCAGCCCGCCCCGCCGCCTTCGCTGTCGAAGCAGCCCGACTACCAGCAGCCCGTGCCGCCGCCGTCGCAGCCGCAGTACCCGAACTACCAGCAGCCTGCAGGACCGCCGCCCGGTTACGGTGGTTATCCGGCCGCGGGCGGCTACCCCGGTGCGGGTGGCTACCAGCCCTACGGCGGGTATCCGCAGCCGCAGGGCACCAACGGCCTGGCGATCGGCGCGCTGGTTTCCTCGCTGATCGGATTCTGTAGTTGCGGCCTCGGTTCGGTGGTCGGGATCATCCTCGGCGTGATGGCGATGAACCAGATCAAGGAGCGCGGCGGCGAGGGCCGCGGGATGGCGCAGGCCGGTATCTGGATCGGTGTCCTGGCGATCGTCGGCTGGGTGCTGTACATCCTGTTCTTCGTGGTCATCGGGATCGCCGGCGGATTCGACTCGTCGACGACGTACTGACCTGACGACAGAACAAGGGGCGCTCGCGGATCGAATCCGCCGAGCGCCCCTGGTGTTTTCCGGGCTGCGATCAGCCCTTGACGACCTGAGTGCCGCCGGCGAACTTGTCGTGCCAGCCCTGCTTGTTCGGGTCCTGGTTGATGGTGATAGCGATGTAGATCCACAGGCCGAGGGTCACCAGCGAACCGACGCAGTAGATGATCTGCGGAATCAGGAACGCGTTGCGCTTGATCGACTGTTCCGGGGTCAGGTTCGGCGCGCCGCCGGGGGCCACCACCCGCAGGCCGAGCAGCTTCTTGCCGACCGTGGCGCCCTGGGTCACTTCCATCGCGACGTTGTAGCCGACCATCGCGATCGCCATCAGCGCCGAGACGATGATCGCCGAGGTGATGCCGGTGGGCAGGAAGAAGTTGACGATGCCCAGCGGAATACCGACGATCAGACCGTCGATGAAGCGGGCGCCGAAGCGGGTGCCGAGATCAGCGGGGAGGACCCCACCGAATCCCTGCTGCTGGCCGTACGGGTCCTGCCCGTAGCCCGGCTGCTGCTGGCCGTAGGGGTTCTGACCGTAGGCAGGCTGCTGCTGGCCATACGGGTCGCCCTGGCCGTAGGCGGGCTGCTGGCCGTATGCCGGGGGCTGCTGCTGTCCGTACCCGGGCTGCTGGCCGTAGCCCGGCTGCTGCTGCCCGTAACCCGGCTGCTGCTGGCCGTAGGGGTCCTGGCCGTAGCCGCCGGGCTGACCGCCCTGCGGATACTGTTTGGGGTCGTAACCACCGCTGGTCATAAATTCGTCCTCGTCGTGATCTGTAGATCGGTCGATGCGTACGTTACGGACATCGGTCAGGTCGGAACAACCCGCTGGGCTCGAGTATCCATGGTTTTTCCGGGATGCGGGTGGCGTCGAATACTTCCCGTAGCTCGCTCGTCGAGCGGGCCGTGTAACCGAGTGAGGCGGCGATCGCGGCGACCACATCTTCGGGCGGGTGGCCGAGGGCGCGCTGATCCGAAAGACTCACGGCCCCGTCCCGTTTGGCCAGTCGTTTCCCTTCCGGGTTGAGTACCAGCGGCACGTGCGCGTAGCTGGGTATCGGCAGTCCGAGCAGGGTGGCGAGGTAGGCCTGGCGCGGGGTGGAGGCGAGCAGGTCGTCGCCGCGAACCACCTGGTCGACGTCTTGCGCGGCATCATCGACGACCACGGTCAGGTTGTAGGCGGGGATGCCGTCACCGCGGCGCAGCACCAGATCGTCCACGGCGCCGCGATATCGGCCGTGCAGCAGATCGGTGATCTCGAATTCGGCGACCTCGGCGCGCAATCTGATTGCGGCGGCCCGTCCTTCGGCGCGGCGTTGCGCGCGCTGGTCCTCGGTGAGGTCGCGGCAGGTGCCGGGGTAGGCGCCCATCGGGCCGTGTGGCGCGGTCGCCGCCTGCTGGATTTCGCGTCTGGTGCAGAAACATTCATAGGTGAGCCTTGCTGACGTGAGCTCGGTCACCGCGGCCGCGTAGCCGGGCAGGCGCTCGGACTGACGCACGATCGGCCCGTCCCAATCGATGCCGATCGCGGCGAGGTCGGCGATCTGCCCCTCGGCCGCACCGGGGCGGACGCGGTCCAGATCATCGATGCGCAATACGAATTCGCGGCCCGTGGTGCGCGCGAACAGCCAGGCCAGGATCGCGGTGCGCAGATTGCCCAGGTGCAGTTCACCGGAGGGGCTCGGAGCGTAGCGGCCTGCGGGCATCGAACCAGTCTAGGTCGGCTCGCGGCACAGGCGCGGGCGCAGCCGGTCCTCGGTGATCGGCCTGCCTGCGTCGAGGGCGTCGAGCAGTGTCCGCGCGTGCGCGATGAGGCCGTCACGGTCCACTTCGTGCTGCTGGGCATTCGCCGGGTAGGCCTCGAGCCGCTCGCTCGCGCGGCGCAGCAGCGTGCCCGCGCCCTTGGCGTTGCCCCGCTGAATGTGGGTGATCCCAACGGCATACTGGGCCAGGCCCTGCCAGAGCATCCGCTCGGCTACCGGCCCGTTCTTCCAGGCGGCTTCCAATACCTCGTGGGCGTTGAATGCCAAACCGTCGTCCAGCAGTTGCTGAGCGAAGGTGAGAGTTTGCTGGGGGGCCAACTCGAGATCGTCGGGTATTCGGGCGACTCCGGCACTGCCGGGTGGCAGCGGCCGTCCGAGTCGGTCGCGGGGTCGGTCGTTGCGGGCACGACCTGCGGCGTCGCGGTCACGGGAGATCATCCCTCCATGATCCACACGCGGCGCTGGTGATGCCTGTGAGGTGGCTGAGGCGGATCGTAATTTGACGTATCACGGACTAATCACATGGAAGTAAAACTGGATGTGTCAACCCCCTGCGGAATGGGTATGCGGGCCTGGCAATACTCCCGCAAACGTGAAGCTTCGCAAGCTTCGCGAACAGTTCTGAGAAAGCAAATTCTCATCCGCAAACTTGCGGAAGACCTGCTAGTGTTTCTTCCGCGGGGGCAGCCCCCGGAGGCGGAAACGCCTTGATGCGCTGGTTCGTGCCGATCGGTTGCGCGCACCGTGTGGCAGTGCTCTCCACTGCCACGAAGTAACTCGTCGGTCACGCCGTAAATCGGAATGTTGCAGCGATTCCAGGAGTAATCCGGTTCTCGATGAAGCAAAGGAGCATGTGCCGTGGAAGTTGATGTGACGGGCGCTGTGTGGCGGAAGAGCACCTACAGCGGGCCCGATGGGAACTGCGTCGAGGTGGCCTTTCTCGCCGGCGGCGAGGTCGCGGTCCGCGACACCAAGGACCGTGGCCGCGGCCCGGTGCTGGCCTTCGGACCGGGGGACTGGCGCGCTTTTCTAGCCGATGTCACCGCGGGAGAGTTCGCCCGCGGCTGATCCGCGCAGTGCGCGACGAGTCGGCAGTACGGGCCCCGGGTCGGTAGGACTCGGGGCCTTCTCAGCGGTGGCCTATCGTGAGGCGGATGATCAGGATGGCCCCGCGCGACGCGACGATGTTCTGGCTGTCGCGGCGCAGTGTCAACGATGTGTTCCTGCTCTATGCCTTCGCCGAAACCGAGGCGGCCACCGAAGAACTCCGTGACTTCGTGGCCGCGCGTTCCGCGCGCATTCCGGATCTGCGGATCCGGTTACAGGAGATACCGGGCAACCTCGACTATCCGTTTTGGATATCCAGCGAATTCGCGTCCCAGCAATTCGTGGCCCAGCGACCCGACGGTTCGGACTGGCGCGGCGTGCTCGCCCGGATCGGCGAACTTCTGGGTACCGGTGTCGTCGCGACCGAACATCCGTGGCGCGTCCACGTTTTCCGTGGGGTCCGCGCGGTGCCCGGCACGGCGGGGCCGGTGCTGGTCGTGGTGTTGCAGCTCTCGCACGCGCTGGCCGACGGCACCCGTGCCGCCGGTATCGCTCGCGCGCTGTTCGGCCCGGCCGAAGTTGTCCACAGCCATTCCGGGGAGTCTGTGGACAACTTGCGGAACACCCGGGTCCGACCTGCGAAAACCCTTGCACAGGCTGTGGATTCCTGTGGACAGATCTGGGGATGGTCCACCGGAACTCTGCCCGCGAGAGTGCGTGGGGCGCTGCGCTTTCCCCAGCAGTTGGTGACGACGGCGTGGCGAGGCCGCGCCGCCCACCTGGCGCAGCGGGAACTGGCGGACCGGACGGCCGCGGGCGAAGTGCCTGCGGCCGCAACCGGCTTCGCGCCCGCGCTGATCAATCCATCCACCCCGATCGACCGCGCCGCCCATCGCGTCCACCTGCACGTGGTTGACGCGGGCAGCCTGCGCATCCCGGGTCACACCGTCACAGTTGTTGCACTGACGGTGATTTCGTCCGCATTGTCGGACTACCTCGCCGAACGCGGCGAGCATCGCGCCCGGCTGGGCACCGCGCTGCCGATGGCGATCCCCGCCGACGGCTCAGCGCGCAACAACTATCGAGGCTTGTCGATCGACCTGCACATCGACGAACCAGACCTGTCCACCCGCGCGACACTGATCGCCGCCGAACTCGCCGTCCGCCGCGAACGCGCGATGAATCCACTACTGGCGGTGCAGGATCGGGTAGGCGAGACAGTGCCCGCAATGTTCGCCGCTCAGGATGTCGCTCGCGCCGACCTGGACAACGTGCCGCCCGCGCTCGACGGCAACACCGTGGTCTCCAGCGTGAATCGCGGCGCCGCCGATCTCGCTTTCGCCGGCGCGCCGGTCCTGTTCACCGGGGGTTTCCCGGCCCTGGGCACGGTCATGCACCTGACCCACGGCGTGCACGGGATCGGCGAAACCATCACGCTCTCCGTCCATTCCGACGCGAACGCGGTGCCGGATCCGGACCGCTACCTCGACCTGCTGACCGCATCCCTGACCACGGTCGTCGCCGCGCTGCGCTGACGGCGCCTGCCCGCCCTGGCCAGTTCGATGCCGATGGTCTGCAATGCCGAGTGCAGCGCGGTAGCGGGATCGGTGCCCGCGGCCTCGCCTTCGATCAGGCCGTCCACCCGGAACGGGCAGCAGTAGCCGGACTCGTCCGGGTGCGGGTGGCCGATCTCGATGAGCGGCTCATCGCGGGCGGGGGTGTGCGCGGCTTGCGCGTGGATCCGCTCGTACCAGGCGACGACCGCGGCAGGCGCTGGGCGCGTACCGGTTTCGTAGTGGCCGAGCGCGGCCCTGCTGTAGGGGACGCGGGTGGCCAGCGCGGTCAGTGACAGACCGGACTCCACGCGTAGTCGCCGCAACCGCGATCCGACGCCGATGCTGCCGTTCCCCTGCTCGCCCCGACTGGACATGGACCCATCGTAGAGAACTGTAGACGTTTGTAGACGCTTTTTGCTGTCCAAAAGGTCTTGACGGCGACCATACTTTTGTTGCGGCTTCGTCATCACCATACCGCGCCACCCGTGCAAGCACTGACTAGTTCGGAGGGGACAGATGGAGATCTACCTGTGGATTGCCGTTGGCCTGTTCGTGTTCGGGGCCCTCACGCGCTACCTACTACTGTTGCCGCCGGTCGAGACCGGCTGGCCCAGCGTCTACGACATCGCGATGCGGATTCAGGCCGAACGCGCGGTACCCGGCCACGATTCGACGGTGCCGTCGGTGCGCAGCAGCTCCAAGAGAAGCTTCTCCGCATCGGATTTCTCCCTGGCCAGGGCGCTCCAGCCACGGACCAGACCGTCGCCGTCGGCCTTCGTCGTCCACGAGCCGACGGCATGAGCGCCCTGCGGGTGCAGCGCGAAGTAGACGACACCGATGCCGAAGGCGATGTCCATCCCGCGCATCCAGCCGGTGAGCGCCTCGCCGTCCCAGACCCGCATCTCGCCGCGCACCTGCGTGACCGGATCGTCCTCGGCCGCCGGGGTTTCGGCGTCGGTGTCGAGCAGCAGGTGGTCGCCCTCGTGCCGGATCGTCACCGGCGCGATCTCGACATGCGCGCTGTCCTTCGCCGCTTTCTGCCACGCCGCCCACCAGCGGCCGGCCAGGTCGACGCGGTTGTCCACGATCCCGGCCAGCTCGGCGAGCGAGATCTGCAGCGCGTCGGCCAGCCGGATCGCGACCGGCAGCGTCGGCGACTGTTCCTCCGATTCGTACCTGGTGATCTGCCGCGAGCTCACCCCGATCGCGGTGGCCAGCGCGGGCTGCGACAGCCCGAGCAATCGCCGCCGCTCCTGGATCACCTTCCCCGTCCCGGTGTTCATACAGTCATCGCCTCCATCGCCGGCCCCTACCGTCACACCCTGCACGACCCATCCGCACCAGACCCGCCGACATCACGCGCCGCGACCCGCGCCCGTGAGGACCGCTGGCGTGCCGCGCATGCCGACTGCGTGGCCGATTCTTCCATTTCTTCGCTGCAACAGGCCCGTTTCGTGCTGACTCAGCACGATGGATGCGGACCACGCTGTCTACAGCACCTCGCCGCCATGGCCTACAGCACCGGATTGATCGAGGACATCTGAGCGCGCCCGGTCACCGGCACCGACACGTTGACGATGTCGTTTCGAGACGATGAACTCGGCCTTCGCGCCACTACCGTCGACGGTATGAGTGCGGACCCAGCGGCCGACGACGCAGGCGAGGAGATCCTCGAACCCCGGGGCCTGCGCCGTCGATGGGCGTTTCGCCGCCCCTTCGTCCTGCCCTCGCAGCGGGCCACGGCCGACAATATCGTCGCCGCGCCGACCCCGCTGCAACCGATCGACCTCACCGACGACGCCGAGGTGTCGCAGGTGCTCGACCTGGCGGTGCGGGTGGGCGAGGTGGTGCTGGCCGCGGGTACCGGTGTCGGTGACACCTCGGCGCAGGTCCGGTTCATCGCCTCGACCTACGGGCTGGACAAATGCGATATCGACGTCACCTTCGACGCGATCCGCATCTGGGCCGACCGCGGCCCCAGCCTGCCCCCGGCCAGCGATATGCGGGTGGTCAAATACCGTTCGCTCGATTTCACGCGGCTGGCCGCGGTCGACCGGCTGACCCGCCGGATCCGCTCCCAGGTGGTGCCGGTCGATCAGGCGCACGAGGCGCTCGACGAGATCGTCTCGCTGCGCCACCCCTATCCGCGCTGGGTCTCGACGGCGGGCTGGTCGCTGCTGGCGGCCGCGATCGCGGTACTGCTCGGCGGCGGGCTGCTGCTGGCGGTGATCAGCTTCGCCACGACCGCGCTGATCGATGTGGTGAACCGGGCGCTGCATCAGCTCGGTCTGCCGATCTTCTTCCAGCACGTGGTCGGTGGGGTGCTCGCGACTGTCCCCGCGATCGCACTGGCCGCGGTCAGTGACCATTGGCGTGCCGAGGCCGCGCTGATCGTCGCCGCGGGAATCACAGTGCTGCTCAGTGGCTTACAGCTGGTCGGTTCGGTGCAGGACGCGATCACCGGTGCGCCGATCACCGCCGCGGCGCGAATACTCGAACTGGTGATAATGACCGGCGGCATCGTCGCGGGTATCGGCCTGGCGCTGCGGGTTTCGGTGCTGCTGGGGGTTCCGGTGCCCGAGATCGGGGCCGACGCGGGCCGCGACACCGGGTATCTGGTGGTCACTTTGGCCGCGGGCGCGGTGGCGGCGATCGCCTTCGCGCTGGCCTGTTACGCCGAGCGCCGGGCACTGCTGGCCGCCGGATTGAGCGGCGCGGCCGGCATCCTGACCTTTCTGCTCGCCCAGGACATCGGCCTCGGCCCGGTCATCTCCTCCGGCGTCGCCGCGGTGCTGATCGGCCTGGCCGGCGGTCTGATGGCCCGGCGCGCGCTGACTCCGCCGCTGGTCGTCGCGGTCGCCGGTATCACCCCGCTGCTGCCGGGCCTGAAGGTGTATCGCGGGCTCTACGCCCTGCTCGAGGACGAGACCCTGCTCGGTTTCAGCCAGCTCCTCGGCGCGTTCGGCGTCGGCTGCGCGCTGGCCTCCGGCGTCGTGCTGGGGGAGTGGTTCGACCGGCTGCTCAGCCGCCGCGGCGCGCCCCGCGATTTCGACCCGACCTACACCAGCGACCGCTAGAGCTGGGCCAGCGGGCGCGGTCCGTCGGCGGCGAGGTCGGCGGGCGCCGGGTCCTGGATGCGCGGTTTGCCCGCGGCCCAACGCATCTGGCTGCGGGCAGCGGGAGCCTCGGTGGCCGCGGGGACCACGAGCAGCGCCAGGGCGGCGCCGTTGCTGCCGACCAGGTGCATGATGCGTGAGCCGGGTTCGGTCTCGGTACCGGATTCGCCGGTGTTCCAATCGAATCCGAGGCGGGCGAGCTTGCCGATGCGCGGGCCGACCGCGTGCACCAGCTGGTGTAGTTCGGTCATCGGCGCGTCGGTGCGGGGCCACCAGGCTCCGTCGATCGGGCCGGTGGTGGTCTGGTCGTCACGCAGCATCAACCGGATCGGCCCGGCCGCGTCGCGGCCGATGCTCGTTTCAGGTGCTGTATTCACTGCAAAGGTTCTTTCTGAGTTCTGGGCGGCCGATGCCGTGAGAGATCATCGACCGGCGCGCGTCGTCCGTGGTGAACGCCGCACGAGAAGTGGGTACCCACTTCACTGTGTCGGCACGCACACTCGCTCGAGGGCGGCGACACCGGCGAAGGGATCCGGTGGGGGTTTCCCGCACTGCCGGGGCTCACTCTACGGACGCCCACCGACAGATCCACCGATTTAAACGAACAGGGCCCCGACCGGCGAACCGATCAGGGCCCTGCTGTGGCGGAGGATAGGGGATTTGAACCCCTGAGGGCGTTAACCCAACCCGCGTTCCAGGCGAGCGCCATAGGCCACTAGGCGAATCCTCCGTGGAGCAGCATAGCGGGTGGCAGGGGGCCGATGCCAAACCGGCCCCCGCATCGCTGCTCCGACCTGCTACTTCTTCAATGCCGCCAGCACCGCGCGGACCTGCGATTCCGCCGCGGTCCGCATCGCCTGCTCGTCCATGCTGCGCATGGTCTCCACCTCGATCTCGACCTTCACCGAGATATTGCTGTCGTGCGCGGCGACCACATAGCTGTAGTCGTTCGGGATCGAGCTGTAGGTCTGCTGCTCGATCGCGTAGTACGCCTCCGAGCCGAGCCCGCTGACCGCGCCGTTCTCGTAGCCCTTGCCGGTGGTCCTGGTGTCGGAGTTCTTCCAGCGCGAGTAGTCGGATTCGTTCTCGCTGCCGGTCTTGAACTCCACCTGCAAGGTGAGGTCGGCGCCGTTGGCGTCGCGGCCCGCGTTCTTGTTCTGCGCCGAGCAGTTGTAGGAGCCGCCGCCGATGTACTCATACGGCGCGTGCTCGGTGTGGGTGGTGGTCTGACGGGTGCTCGACCACTGGTCCAGCACGCTCAGGTCGACCAGGTCGCAGGCGTTCTTGCCCTCGATGAACTCGTAGTTGCCCGCCCACTCCTCGGAATCGGGTCCGAGGGCGTCCTCGGCCTTGTTCGCGGCGAAGATGATCACGCCGAGCACCAGGACGCCGACCAGCGTGATGGCCCCGCCCACGATCCACCACACCGCCTTGTTGCCCGAGGACGGCGGCCGCGGCGGCGCACCCCACTGCTGCTGCGGCTGGGCCGCCGGGTAGGCGCCGAACTGCTGCTGCGGCGGCTGGGGGACACCGCCGCCGTACGGGTTGGCCGGCGGCGGGGTGTAGGCGCCGTGGTCACCGGTGCCGGACTGATACGGCAGCTGCTGCGGGGGCGGGGTGTATCCGCCGAGGTCGCCGCGCAGCAGCGTCGGGTCGGCCTGTGCGGGATTCGGTGCGTCCGAGCGTGGCTGCTCCCACCACTGCACGGTCGGGTCGGACGGTGGTTTGTCCCCGCTCGGCGGCGGTGGATTCTGGCCGGTCACTCGCGAACCCCTCCTGAGTTGGTCGGGGAGCTCCCCCATTGCCGATGTCGCGCCGATCGTAACCAGTCCGCAAACGGGACGCGTCGGCTATCCGTCCCCCCGATCGCTTGTCGGCGCGACTACCGCTACACTGGCCGACGGATCCCGCGCGGCGAGCATCCTGTGAACTCCCCCAGGGCCGGAAGGCAGCAAGGGTCAACGGGCTCTGCCGGGTGCGCGGGGTCCCCTTTATTTTCCAGGGGACCCGTGCCTACGCACCTTCGCAGCGTGCGAGCCGGATAACCGCCCCGGATACCCCACCGATTCGCAACATCCGCCGGGTAACGTTGCGGATGCTGCACGCGCAGCACGAACCCCTACCTTGTTGCTTCGAAAGGCTACCCAGGATGCCCCGGCAATCGCAGATCGGTTTGATGAGCCACGCGGAACTCGTGTCCGAGCACGAGTCGCAGAACGCGAACTACGCGACGCTCAAGACCGAGAAGCTCACGCTGGATCTCACCCGAGGTAAGCCATCGCCCGAGCAACTCGACCTATCGTCGTCGCTGCTCGCCCTGCCGGGCGACGGCGACTTCCGCGACGGATCGGGTACCGACTGCCGCAACTACGGCGGCCTCAACGGCCTGCCCGAACTGCGCGCGATCTTCGGCGAACTGCTCGGCATCCCGGTCGAGCAGCTGCTGGCAGGCAACAACGCCAGCCTCGAGATCATGCACGACAACATCGTGTTCGCCATGCTCTACGGCACGCCGGACTCGCCGCGCCGCTGGGCCTCCGACGAGCCGATCAAATGGCTGTGCCCGGCGCCCGGCTACGACCGGCACTTCGCCATCACCGAGGCCCTCGGCATCGAGATGATCGCGGTCCCGATGAACCACGACGGACCCGACACCCACGCCATCGCGCAGCTGGTGGCAGGCGACCCGCAGATCAAGGGTCTGTGGGCGGTGCCCAACTACTCCAACCCGACCGGCGTGGTCTTCTCCGAAGAGGTTGTCCGCGAGCTGGTTTCGATGCCCGCCGCCGCGCCCGACTTCCGCCTGTTCTGGGACAACGCCTACGCGGTGCACCCGCTCACCGACACCGCGGCCCCGGTGCTCGACGTGCTCGGCCTGGCCGCCGCCGCGGGCAACCCGAACCGGCCGCTGGTCTTCGCCTCCACCTCCAAGATCACCTTCGCCGGTTCCGGGGTGAGCTTCTTCGGTGCGTCCAAGGCCAATATCGACTGGTACCTCTCGCACGCGTCGAAGAAGAGCATCGGCCCGGACAAGCTCAACCAGCTGCGGCACCTGCGCTTCTTCACCGACGCCGAGGGCGTGCGTGAGCACATGCAGAAGCACCGCAGGCTGCTCGAACCCAAGTTCGCGCTGGTGCGCCGCATCCTCGAGGACCGTCTCGGCGCGTCCAAGGTGGCCTCGTGGACCGAGCCCAAGGGCGGCTACTTCATCAGCCTCGACGTGCTCGAGGGCACCGCCGCCCGGGTGATCGCGCTGGCCAAGGACGCGGGCATCGCGCTCACTGCGGCCGGCTCGGCCTTCCCCTACGGCAATGACCCCGAGGACAAGAACATCCGCATCGCCCCCAGCTTCCCGCAGCTGCCGGAACTGGAGAAGGCGATGGAAGGCCTGGCCACCTGCGTCCTGCTCGCGGCCACCGAGAAGCTGCTCGAGCTGTAATTTTTGGAGCTGTAATTTTGGAGCGCTGGCGCGCTCGAGGTTCGCGGCCCCGCCGGTCCCGTCGATCAGGCACCGTTGCTTGCTCCTTCGTCGCCTACGCAACGGCACCTGATCGACGGGACGGCCGCGAACCGGCCGCTGCGCGGCCGATCCCTCCTCGAGGTCGGGATGCGCGGGGCCGGGAGTGCGGTAGGCGGCGGCGATAGTGGGAGCGCTGGCGCACTCGAGTTCGCGGCCTGCCCCTCCTCGGGGTCGGGGCGTCCAGGGTCGGGTTCAGTGCTATCGCTTGTGCGCTAGGACGCCGAACAGGGTGACTGAGATGTGGATGTCGCCGCGGTCTGCGCCTGCTTGCAGGTCTGCGACGAGCTGATCGCGGTCGGCGGCGGTGATGGTGCCGCGCAGGACCGCCAGATCGGCGATGCGGCTGACCAGCGCGCCCGCACCGACCGTCGGGTCTTGCACCAGCGCCTGCGAACCGACCTCGTCGACGACCAGTCCGGCCCCGCTGAGCAGGCCGGACAGCCTGCGGCCCGAATGCGGATTGGTGGTCGAGGAGATCAGCGTGTCGATCACCGAGCGCACCACCCGGGGATCGCCGGGGTGCACGATCGCCGTCGCCCAGTCGCTGTCGACGACCACCGCGCGGCCACCGGGACGCAATACCCGGGCGATCTCGGCGGCCGCCCTGGCCGGTGCGGTCAGGTGCTGGAAGGCGCGTTCGCAGAGCACGGCGTCGAAGCTGTCGTGGCCGAAGGGCAGGCCGTAGGCGTCACCGGAGGCGAAGCTCGCGTTCGAGGCGTACTCGGTGGCCCTGCGCTCGGCCGAGGCCAGCAGCTGGGGATCGGGTTCCACGCCGACCGCCACGCCGGTGGGGCCGACCGCGTCGGCGAAGGCGAACACCTCCGAACCGGTGCCCGAACCGATATCGAGTGCCCGTTCACCGGGGCGTAGGGCGAGCGCGTCGTGGCTCCAGGCGCGCAGGCTGCGCATTCCGGGCTGGGTGACCTCCAGGTCATGGGCGTCGATCAGTTGGTCCTTGCCCGCCTGGTCGAAACGGTCGGGACGGGGGGCGAAGTTGGTCATGGGTACCGCCATCATGAACTCAGAGGCTACTGGTGAAATGTGTCACGATGAATGTATGACCCGAACGCTGTGTCTGGCCCAGGATCCCGAAGCCGACGAACTCCTCGGTAGCGACGATTTCGCGTTGCTGCTGGGAATGCTGCTCGATCAGCAGTATCCGATGGAGCACGCGTTTCGCGGACCGCACAAAATCGCCGAGCGAATGGGCGGATTCGAGCTGCGCCGGATCGCCGAGGCCGATCCGGCGGAATTCGAAGAACTCGCCGCGACCCCACCGGCCATCCACCGCTACGGCCGCTCGATGGCGCGCCGGGCCCAGGCGCTCGCGCAGTATCTGATCGAGCACTACGACGGCGTCCCCGCCGGCATCTGGACCAGCGGCGATCCCGACGGTAAAGAGGTGCTGCGCAGGTTGCGTGACCTGCCCGGCTTCGGTGAGCAGAAGGCCAAGATCCTTCTCGCCCTGCTCGGCAAGCAACGTGATGTGCGTCCCGACGGCTGGCGGAAAGCCGCGGGATCGTACGGCGACGAGGGCTCGCGGCGGTCGGTCGCCGACGTCGTCGATGCCGAAACCCTCGCCGAAGTCCGGGAATTCAAGAAGCAGGCGAAAGCGGCGGCGAAAGCGGCCAGCGGCAAATAGTAGTTCTGATCTGGCTGTTTTTATCCCTCGTCCGGCGAGTGGATCTGCTCGAAGCTTGCTCTCGAACAGCTCCACCACAGATGAGGGATTGGCAATTCTATGAAGATGAGGAAGCTCGCCGTGGTCGCGGCGCTCGTGACCCTGGCGACCGGTGTCGCCGCGGGCACCTCCGTCGCGGCCCCTGGCGCCGAGGCCGCCGCACCGATCAATTTCAGCGCTCAGGAGGTGAACGGGACCTCGGTCATCACCACCGACTCCGGTTCGCTGGTCGTCGAGGAGGGCGCCTTCAAGGTGAAGGCGGCCGACGGCACCACGGTGGCGGCCACCCCGCTGTCGTTCCGTCTCGACGAGTTCGAACTCCCGATCGCCGCCGAGATCTCCGGCAACAAGGCCGTGCTGACCCCGCAGCTCGACCCGGCCGAGGCCGTCTACAAGCCGGTCGCCCTGCCGTTCGAGGACAAGGCGCCGTGGAAGAGCGAATACGAGCGTGAGCAGGCGGCCTGGAGCCGGCTGACCTCCACCGTCTCCCTCGGCGCCGCGGTCGGCACCCTGGTCGGTGGCCTCGGCGGCGGCGCCGTCGGTTGCGTCCTGGGCGGTATCGCCGGTGCGACCGTCGCCTCGGCGACCATCGTCGGCCTGTTCGGCCCGTTCATCCCCGCGGCCGCCATCGGCTGCCTCGGCGGCATCCTGGCCGTCGGCGCCCTCGGCACGCTGGCCGGTCAGATCCTGGTGACCGCGCCGGTCGCGGTCGGCGCGGCGATCCAGTACCTCACCACGATCAACTCGCCCTTTCCGGGGAGATGACCCGACCTGCGGAAATAGGTTGAAGTGGCCGACAATCAGCCACGGTTAAAATGTGATATTCAGCACACTGGCGACCTGGTGGCCGGCCAGCCGGGAATGGGGGCGGCCACCAGGTCTCAGGCCGTTTGGCTTACGACTCCAGTTGCGTTACAAGAGGTCAAGTCGATGATTCACCGCCAACACGGCTCTCTGGCGCCTCGATCAAAGCGACAACCTGGCCTTCACTTGTGTCAACTCCGATCGTAGTCAGCTATGAGCGCAGCACCGTACAAGATCCGTTCGTGATGCGCTTCAATAGTGGCGTGCTGCGGTCGGGGGAGGTCTTTGCTGGCTACACCATCGTCAAGCTGCTGGGTGCCGGCGGCATGGGCGAGGTGTATGCCGCGCAACATCCACGACTTCCGCGTACCGACGCCCTCAAAGTTCTGACAGCGCCGTCATTGAACGATCAATCGTTCCGCCAACGCTTCGACCGCGAAGCCGACCTGATGGCTCGCCTGTCACATCCGAACATCGTCACCATCCACGATCGGGGTGTGAGCGCTGGTCGGCCATGGCTGACCATGGAGCTGATCGCCGGGCAAAGCCTGCAGAACCGGTTACATCAGAGCCCCCGCGGACTACCTGCTGCGGAGGTCCGAGCGGTTGCCTTGGCGATGGCCGCGGCCTTGGATTACGCCGGCGGATTCAGCCTGCTGCACCGCGATGTCAAACCGGCAAATATCCTTATCGATCACCACCAGCGCGCCATGCTCACCGACTTCGGCATCGCACGGTTGGCGTCAGACGCCGGCTTGACCGAGACCGGAATGGCTGTCGGCACGCTCAGCTACTCCTCACCCGAGCAGCTCTTCGGCCAGTGCTTGGACAGTCGGGCCGATCAATATTCGTTGGCGGCCACCATATTCGGATTGCTGACCGGGCACCCGCCCTTCCGCGGCACCACCCCGGCACAGGTGATATCCGACCATCTGTCGACGCCGGTGCCTTCGGTCCGGTTCGACCGGCCCGAACTGTCCGAGGCAGTCGACCGCATTCTGGCGCGTGGGATGGCGAAGAATCCGGCCGACCGCTATGGGACGTGCGGCCAGTTCGCCGCCGCACTGTCGGAGGCCCTGCGCACTACCCTGGCGGAAGCCACCGTGATCGAGGCGCACGAGCCTGCCATAGTGGACCGCAATTTCGTTCCCACACCACAGCTTCCACATTCGTCTTCGGTCCCGAAGCGTACCGGCACGAGAACTACTGTGATGGCGGTCTGTGTGGTGGCGGCCCTGGCTCTCGTCACCGGCGGCGGGTTCGCGCTCTGGCGTCTGCTGGACCATGGCTTCGGACCTCGAGCCATCGCAGCGGAGTCGACCGAGAACCTAACGCGAAGGCCCGCCGGGACGCTGCTGCGGTCACTTGCCGACAAGCCCGCCGGCCCTCACTGGACACTCACGCCGCAGGTCTGGGGCTCATCTTCCCCGGACTATCTCGGTGTGACGGCGGTCGGGGGTGACAGCAGACATGTCGCATTCCTTGCCAACGACTGGTTGAACGGTGACAGGTTCTGGATTCTGATGGTCGACGCCACCACCGGGACTTCGTCGTGGCCAGCTCCGGTCGAGGTTCCGGTCGACAGCTCCACCCGATGCGGCATCACCGAATCGAGGTCCGCGGTCGCCTGCGTGACCCGTCGAGCCGACAACCACCGGCTGCTCATCCTCGACGGGTCCACTGGCGTCCAGGTCGCCGATATCCCCTTCGGGAATGATTCACTGCGCTTGGATGTAAGTGGTGAGAGCATCCTTGTCCAGGACTACTCTGACACTCCAGAACTCACCGCCTACCGGGCCGACGGCAGTGTGGCCTGGTCGCTCCGAGATTTCCGTGCCGCAGTGGTGTACGCGGAACAGGGCATCGTCGTTGTCAACGCCGAGCACGGCGGTCACGGGTCCGCGCAGGTGCTGCGTCTCGACACCGGCGCCCAACTGTTCAGCACGCCTGGCGAGGTCGACGTCTTCGCGGACGGATTCGCCGTGTCAGTACCACGGAATGGCGGTGCGCCCGTCGACTTCTTCAGCCTGGCCGGCATCGCAACCGCGACCGGCCACGGCTGGTCCGTGTTCCCTGTCACCCCGGACGATAAGCCCGCGGCATTGCCGGTGCTCAGACGCAGTGACAAAATGTCGGCGGAAGACGCCCACTTCGGTGTCGTCAATCCTATGACTGGCCGCCAGCTTTGGGAGTTCCAGCAGTACCGTGGCGAACGAACAATGCCGGTGGGCAGCTTTCTGGTGGTCGGGGACCGAACCCTGATCGTGTACGACATCTACACCGGCCAGGCCCTCGGTTCGCCGCTGACCATCAGGGATGGTATCGACGCAGTACTAGGCACCGACGACTCCGCGATCGCGTTCGCCGAGGCCGATCCCCATTCGATGGCCTACGCGATCGTGGTGTACGACGCTGCCACAGGTGCCCAACGATGGCGATTCAGCGGCAAAGGCAAGCCCGTCACGATCGGTGACGGTATCTATCAGGGCGCCAACCGAATTGTTTGATTTTACGCAAGGAGGCGGCGGTGCCGCTTGATCCCGGGTCGGTATTTGCCGGCTATGTCATCGAACGCAGACTCGGCGCAGGCGGAATGGGCGAGGTGTACCAGGCACGCCACCCCCGACTGCCACGCAGCGACGCCCTCAAGGTCCTGACGGAAGGCACCTCGAACGACCCGACTTACCGCCAACGATTCGAGCGCGAGGCAGATCTGGCCGCGCGACTGTCTCACCCCAATATCGTCAAGGTCCACGACCGTGGCGAATCCGACGGTCAGTTGTGGATCACGCTCGAACTCATCGACGGCCCCGACTTCGCCGAACTCGCGACGCGCTCGCGCACGGGGCTGCCACTGGGCCAGGTCCGCCAGGCCGCCGTCAACGTGGCGGGCGCCCTGGACTATGCCCACAGCCGTGGGCTGCTGCACCGCGACGTCAAGCCCGCCAATATCATGATCAACTCGCAGGGGTGGATCATGTTGGCGGACTTCGGGATTGCGCGTCTGGCGGTCGAGGAAACCAACGGTCTGACCAGTACTGGAATGACGCCGGGCACGATCAACTACTCGTCGCCCGAGCAGCTACACGGCCACGTGTTGGACGGGCAGACTGATCAATACTCGCTGGCGTGCACCATATTTCGACTCCTTACTGGTCACAACGCGTACGAGAACAGCAACCCGATCGCCGTCATCTCCGCGCATTTGGCACTGCCGGTGCCATCGGTTCGACAGTACCGGCCCGAGCTGAGCCCGGCAGTCGATGCCGCCATCGCACGCGCTATGGCGAAGGATCCGCAAGACCGGTTCGCTTCCTGCGCCGAGTTCGCCGAAAACCTCGCTGCCGCGCTCGACGCCAGCGACACATCTGAGTCGACGACGGCGACGATGATCGACCAACCACCGGCCTATTCCCATGCCCCACAGCCTTACCCGGCACCGCAATCGCACACGCCCTCGCCACCGCCGCCTGCCGCACCGCGTGCATCGCGCGAGCGGCCGTGGATCGGCGCGAGTGTCGTGCTCGTCGCCGTGCTCGTGGCCGCCACGCTGTTCGTCTTCAAGGGTGGGAGCGTCGTCAGGGCTCTGGGTGGCGGAGGCGTAGGCACCGTCGACACCTGGGATGACACTCTTCACCCTCGGGAGATCGCGTCCTTGTCACGCCTCGGTCTCCGCGACGAATTCATAGATGTCGGATCACCGCCCAAGGCGGAGTGGACCACGCCCGTGAACGGTGGATCGGTCAGGGCCGTAGGCGGCAACGACGACATCGTGGTGGTGGCCGGCGCCACCCATGTCGGTGCACTAGACGTCGCTACCGGTGAAGTGCGCTGGCCGTTCGTCGACGTGCAGACCAGCGTGGGCGAATGCGCGATCAAGGACAACCGGATCGCCTGTGTGGCACCGCCGTACACCGGGGGCGATCACGACAGCACAGTCACCATCCACAACGCCGACAACGGTCAAGTCTTACGCACGGTGAAAGTCCCCAACCGCGACCTCGAAAGGATCGTCATCGCCGGTGATCGGTTCGTGGCGTACACCGACTATTCGCCGACCGAGAAGGGCTATGCCGTCGGCTACACGACGGAAGGTGACCAGACCTGGCAACGCGAGACTGCCGAAGAGAGCCTGGTGATGGCGTCGGAGCAAATCCTGGTCGACGGCAACCATGACTCCGCGCAGGTCGTGTTCGTCAGCACGGTGGATGGTCATGAGATTCTCGCGTACACCCGCCCCGATGACGTCGGAAGCACCCAGCAGTTCTGGGATGTCTTCCAGGGCGGCATCGCGATCCTGAATGCGGACTGGACAGGCACGGAGTTCTACGACCGCACCGGTAAGAAGACGGCCTCGATCTCGGGGTGGGAACCGGCCGGCTACCAGCTGTCATACACGAACACGCACCCGCTACCCCTGCTGACCAGGATCGATCCTGTGCGCAAATACTCCCACACGGCCAACACACTGGCTGCGGCCAATCCGGAGACCGGCCACCTGCTCTGGCGCATCTCAGATCCGGGAATCAATCCTCGCAGGATAAATACCTTCGAGGATCTGATCGTCATGGAGGTATCGGACCCCAGCAACCCTGACGACGACTCCTTCGATCTCGACCAGCCCGCATCGTCCTGGTTCCGGGTCTTCGACAGCTTCACTGGTGAGGCGAAGTCTCCTCCGGTAAACCTTGCCGTGGGGGAGTCGGCGGAGTACTACTGGGTCGAGTTGACCGGATATCAGCTTATGTACACCTTCCTCGGGACCTCCAAAATGGAGTATGTGACAAAGGGTTTCGATATGCATAGTGGCGAACAATCCTGGGAGTCGCCGCTGCCGAACCGGCCGACCTTCATCGGGACACGCATGTACGTCACCGACGACACGGGGATCAGCTTCTACAGCTGATCTCACGCTGGCGGGTTGATGCTGGGCAACTCATGCGCAACCGGTTCCCTCGTTCGGCGTGCCGCGATCGGTATTGCGCACCGATAGCAACCGTTTGACCTGTGGTTTTCGTGTGCCGCTCAGCACAATTCGCCGGTTCGGCTTGGACGGGTCCGGATTCGGTGTTAACTTGATTGTTATGTCCGGCAACCATCTCATCGCAGCGCGAGTCACCTACGTGACCGCCGCTTTGGGCTTGCGGTTGCCGTTGACCCGCGAACTGTGTCGTTCCTGCTGCCGCAGCTGAGTCTTCTGACTCGTGTGCTGCCACGCCACACGTGTAGGCAATCCCGTTGGGACAACGGGATTTCAGCAAGGAACTTCATATGTCTGCTCCCATCGTCGACCGCCCCATCACCAGGGCGAATGCCGGTCGTCCGCGCGTTTCCCGCCCCGTCGTAGCCCCTGAGCTGCGCCGCAGCGACAATCCAGCCGCCGCAGTACTGCGCACTGCCGTCTCCGGTCCGGTCTCGCGTGACAATGCCGCGCGGGCAACGGGTCTGAGCATCGCCACCGTGAATCGGCAAGTGGCCTCGCTGCTTTCGTCCGGTCTGCTGCGTGAGCGTCCCGATCTCACTGCCGCCGGTGCGGTCGGCCGTCCCCGGGTGCCGTTCGAGATCGACCACGAGGCCTATCTGACCATCGGCATCCACATCGGCGCCGCCGCGACCAAGATCGTCGCCGCCGATCTGCGCGGCCGCATCCTCGGCGGCCTCGCCATCGCGACCCCGCAGACCGGCCAGGAGTTCGCGGTCACCACCGTGGCCCGCAGCGCCAAGGCGTTCCTGCAGCGCTGGCACAAGCGCACCCCGCTGTGGGCGGGTGTGGCGATCGGCGGCCGGGTCGATCCGCAGACCGGCGTGGTCGACCATCCCAAACTGGACTGGCGCAATGCCCCACTCGGACAGGTCCTCGGTGACGTACTCGAGCTGCCGGTCTCGGTCGCACCGCATGTGGAGGCGATGGCCGGCTCCGAGCTGCTGCTGCCGACCTTCGACGCGCGCCGCCCCGAACCCGATACCGAACTGCCCGCCACCCAGCGCGGCAGCAGCCTCTACTTCTATGTCCGTGAGACCGCCGGCATCGCGGTGACCCTCGACGGCCGTGTGCACACCCCGAGCAACGGCCCCGGCTCCATCGCCCATCTGCCCACCGGCTCGGACGTGCAGTGCACTTGCGGCCGGCGCGGCTGCCTGGAAGTGACCGTCGGCGACCGGGCCTTGCAGGCTCGGGCCGTCGGACGCGGAATCATCCCGGCGCACAACGGAACCGCGGGCACCACCATCGCCGATCTGTACCGGGCCGCCGAGTCCGGCTCCGAGCCGGCCAGGGAGCTGCTCGCCGAGCGGGCGGCCATGCTCGGCCAGACCGTCGCCCTGGTGCGCGACATGCTCAACCCCGACCGGGTGGTGCTCGGCGGCCAGGCCTTCACCGGCTACCGCCCCGCCCTCGGCCACGTGGCACGCGCGTTCACCCAGAGCACCCAGCTGCCACCCACCGACATCCGGATCAGCGGATTCGGCGGCAAGGTCCAGGAATTCGCCGCCGTGGTGACTTCGCTGAGCGCCCTCTACGCCGACCCGCTGGCAGCCATCCGCCGTGTAACCCACTGATCAGGTGAGTACATGGGTAACTCCCCAACCGCCTCCCAGCCGCGGGGCACCTGACGCAAGACCGACAACTAACAGTCGAGCTACCGGACGGCCCGCAGAATTCACGGGGAGGCGGGACTGAACGCGCTCTCCAGGGCTGTGATGAAGAAGGGGAACTGGGACGCGAAACGGTGCAGGTCGCGGTCGCGGTCGTAGCCGGCGAACCAGTACACCCCCGGCTGGGAATCGGCGGAGGGGTCCATGTCGCGGAAGGCGCGGATCCAGTTGTCGGCGCGGCCGCTGATCACCGTGTAGGGCAGCGCGCGGGAGAACACCGTCTCCTGGTCGATCGGCGGGATCTGTTCGCGGACAACAGCGTCGAGCCCGCGCTGCATGGCGCGAATCCGGCCGACGGTGGTGTCGCCGAAGGTGGTGCGGGTGGGCAGGTAATTGGGCAGCAGCATCGCCGCGCCGCCCGCCAGCGCGATCGCCACCCCGACCAGGGCATGACCCGAGGTCAGCGCCAGCGCCACCGTGATGATCGCGCCGACGGCGATCAGTGCCGCGCCGATCCAGCGCGGCAGCGCCAGCTGCTTCGGATCGGCGAACGCCCCGGTGAGCACGGCGTCGGCGCGCGTCGCGGCCCGGATCGGTTCCAGCTCAACGCGACCCGGTGCGCGCAGTTCGCGCACGGCCACGGTGTCGGTGCCCTCGGGCAGCAGCATGTCGTAGACGGCGCGTTCGTAGTCGCGCAGCTGGTCGTCGGGCGCGTTGACCCGGCTGATCCGCCAGTCGTCCTCGCCGCGCGCGTTCACCGGCGCGATCCACAGGTAGCGCCGGACCGCGAGATCGACCACGGTGGCGGCGATGTCGACCGGATCGACCTGCTCGTCGAGCAACAGCCCGGCCTCGCCCGGCAGCACGCCGTCGGGGGAGACGAATTCGACCCGGCCGCCCTGCTGGGCGACCGGCTCGAAACTCTCGCTACCCGCCACGGCCGCGGCGGCGCGCTTGCGGGCGGTCAGCACGTAGGCGGCCATCGCGGCCAGCGCCGCCAGCAACACACCGAACGCGGCGAACACCGGCGCGGTGAAGGAGAAGGCACCTGCGGCATTGCCGTCGCGCACATCGGCATTGGCGGGCACGGTGCCGGGCGGCAGTTGCAGCGTGAGGTCGATCGCATCGCCCTTACGCAGATCGGTCTGGCTCAGATACAGCACACCGTCGGGTTCGGTGCGCACGTCGGCGCACGGCTTGGCATTGCCGGCCGGTCCGAGCTTGCAGTCGACGATGCCCATCTGATAGCTGGGGCTGATCACCGAGACATCGAGCACGGCGATATCGGCGTTGAGCACGCCGAGCCAGTGGAACACCTGTGTGCCCGGTGCGTCGGCGACGGTGTTGTGTACCGCGTAGGTGAACTTGGATTCGCCCGGCTTCGCCTCGACGACGAACTGATCATCGACCGTGGTCGCGGTACCGGAGCCGCTCGCGGTGACATCGGTGACCTCGAAAACGCGCTCGACGTCGTCGCCGATCTTCAGGCGCAACGGCAGCGACATCGTGAAATTGCCGTCGGCGGGTACGCCGACCGTTTCGGTGACCCGCAGCACACCGTCTTCGGTGAGCGTCAGGTCGGCGGTGATGGTGACACCGTTGGGCGCGGGCTCCGTGTGGGCTACCGGCGCGGCCACGAGCAAACTCGCCGCAGCGAGCAGCAGCGCGCCTGCGGCGCCCCCCCGAAAAGTCAGCATGGCTGCTTACTCTAGACAGCTTGCTATCCTGCGTCAGCGGCTGTCGGCGACGAACTAGACGAGGGGGTACGGGGGCGTGACCCAACCACCGTACGGATACGGCCCGGCTGGGCCGGGTGGACGTCGGGTTCCGCCGACCCCTGGCTATGGCCCGCCGCCGGGATACCGGCCCGCACCGGGCTACGGCCCGCCCGGATATCCACAGCGGCAAGGTTATCCACCGGGTTACGGTCAGCGGCCCGCGTACGGCGGTCCGCCGCCGGGGTATCGGCCACCGCCGATGCCGTACGGTCCGCCCGGCCGGCCGACGCCACCGCCGCGCAAGGGCAGCGGCCGCTTCGTCACGGTGCTGCTGGTGATCATCGTCGCGGTGGTCAGCGTGCTGGTGCGCTACGCGGTGCGCAACGGCATCGATATCGGCTCGATGTCGATCGGCCCGAAACCGAGCACCACCTACACCCCCGACCCCGGCGCCGCGCCCGCCAAGACCACCGACAACCCGCTGCTCACCGACGCCGACGGCACCCTGGTGCCCGCCTCGTGCGACTACTCGCCGTGGGGCACCCAGGTCGACAAGGCGCGCGCGTTCTTCGAATCGGCCGCGGGCTGCCTCGAGGCGGCCTGGAAGCCGTTGCTGGCGGAGAACGGGTTGCCCTTCGAGTCGCCGACGCTCAGTGTCACCGCGACCACCTCGGGCATCACCACCCCGTGCACCGGGTCGACGAGCAACTTCGCCGCCTTCTACTGCGCAGCCAACAAGACCATCTACATGCCGATCAGCCAGTTGCAGACCGACATGTTCAAGGACAACTGGGTGGTCTACCTGTCGGTGTTCGCCCACGAGTACGGCCACCACATCCAGGCCCAGTCCGGCATCCTGCGCAAGGCCAATGCCGAACGTGTCGACGTGGGCGCCCGCTCGGACAAGGGCCTCGAGCTCTCGCGCCGGGTCGAGTTGCAGGCCAACTGCTTCGACGGCATGTTCATCGGTTCGTCCAAGGATGCCGACTCGCTGACCGCGAGCCAGGTCACCCTGGCGACCAAGGACTCCTACGGCCGCGGGGACGGTGCAGGCGATATGCGCGACCACGGCAGTTCCCAGCACGGCGGCGAATGGTTCGAGGCGGGTCTGGACCACAATCTCACCAACCGCTGCAACACCTTCACGGCCAGCTCGGGTGATGTGAGCTGACGAATTTCTCAGTGCGCCTTGCCCTGCCCGAAATGCCCTTCACCGAACCGCCTGGGCGACGTGCCGTGTACACCTTCGGCGTACGCGGTCTCGGCGTGCAGGGCGAAGTCGATGCCTGAGGTCTCGTCCTCCTTGCTCACGCGGAAGCCGATGACCTTGTCGACGCCCTTGCCCAGCACGAACGACACCGCGAAGGCGTAGGCCGCCACCACCAGGACCGCCACGAGCTGCTTGCCCAGCTGGGCGAAACCGCCACCGTAGAACAGGCCGTTCACGCCACCGGTCATCACCTGGGTGGCGAGCAGGCCGATCAGCACGGTGCCGACGATGCCGCCGACGAAGTGCACGCCGACCACGTCGAGCGAATCGTCATAGCCCGCTTTGTGTTTCCAGCCGACCGCGAACGAACACACCACACCGGCGGCCAGGCCGACCAGCACCGCGCCGAGGGTGTTGATCACGCCGCAGGACGGGGTGATGGCGACCAGCCCGGCGACCGCGCCCGAGGCCGCGCCGAAGGTGGTCGGCCTGCCGTCGCGGACCTGCTCGACGATCAGCCAGCCGAGCATGCCGAGACTGCCCGCGATCAGGGTGTTGAGGAAGACCGCCGCCGCGGTGCCGGTGGCGCCCAGCGCCGAACCGGCGTTGAAGCCGAACCAGCCGAACCACAGCAGACCGGCGCCGAGCAGCACGAACGGCAGATTGTGCGGGCGCATCGCGTCGATGTTGAACCCGATGCGCGGGCCGAGTACCAGGGCCAGCGCCAGCGCCGAAGCGCCGGAGGCGATCTCGACCACCAGCCCGCCCGCGTAGTCGAGCGCGCCGAAGTTCAGCAGCCAGCCGTCCGGACCCCAGACCCAGTGCGCGATGGGCGCGTACACCGCGAGTGTCCACAGCGGGACGAAGGCCATCCAGCCCGCGAACTTGGCGCGGTCGGCGATGGCGCCGGAGACCAGCGCGGCGGTGAGGATCGCGAAGGTCAGCTGGAAGGTGACGAACAGCAGCTCGGGAATGGTGCCGCGCACCGAATCCGGGTTGATCCCGGCCAGTCCGGCGTGGCTCAGGTCGCCGATCAGGCCGCCGCCCGCGTCGTCACCGAAGGCCAGGCTGTAGCCGGCGACCAGCCACACCACAGTGACCAGGGGAATCGCGATGAAGCTCATCATCAGCATGTTCAGCACGCCCGTGGAGCGCACCATCCCGCCGTAGAAGACAGCCAGCGCCGGCGTCATCAACAGCACCATGGCGGTGGCCGCGAGTAGCCAGGCGGTGGCCGCGGGATCGATCGTTGCGGGCACGGTAACTCCTTTCACGCGTGAATGCGTTGCGAGGAAATTACCGAATACTCACTGTCGGTAGGGGGAGCGGCCAGGTTCTAGCCGCGGTTTTCCTTCGCCAGTGCCCGTGCGCCACGCCGTCCGGGAAGCGGCAGGTCATCGCCGTCGGCCAGCCATTCGGCGGTGGTGAGCCAGCGCCGCTGCGCGTGCGCGTCGGCGACATCGAAGAAGACCCGGCGGCCACGGTCGTCGCGCGCGTCGCGGGCGAGCACCGCCCAGCTCGGCGGCCTGCCTTTGACGGCGGTGTGCTCGACGACGAAGCCCGCGACCAGCTTGCCGACCAGGTTGACCGGCTTCTGCGAGACCCGGTTGCCGTATTTGGTGGTGTGCCAGCGACGGGCCGGGCACAGCGAGCCAGGACTGGCGTTGGACGCGATCCAGCCGGCCCGCTGCGCACGCTCGATCAGCCACAGATGCTTGACCGCCGACGGCGCGATCTCGCCGACCCGCTCGGTGATGAGGCCGGTGATCTCGGTGTCGGCGAGGATGTCACGGCGGGTGGGGCCGATGCCGTGCTCGGTCCAATGGGCCGCGGCCAGGCGCGCCAGAATCCGGCCGAACTCGTCGATGCTGCGCTGGGCGCGGCGGCCGAGCCGTTCGATCCGCTCGGCCTCGCGGCGCATCTCGTTCTGCGCGGTGAGGGTGCGGATGGCGGCCATCGTCGGCACCTGCCCGCGTTCGAGCAGTTGCAGGATGGCGGCCGCGGTCGCCGGGTCCGCCGCCGCGGCGACGGGTAGCGAATCGCGTTTGATGTCGAAGTCCTGGGGGCTGATCGCCCGGCTCAGCAGGCCGACCGCGGCGTGATCGCCGGCGAAGTCGGTGTGTGCGAGCCAGGCGGTTGCGATGTCATCACACGACAGCACGGTGAAACGTTCCTCCGGTCGGCGGTGGGGGAGCGATACGGTGCGTGATGGTTGTGCCCCGGTCGGGATGAGGGACCGGCCGGGGTCACCAACCTGATGAAGGTTTGGCCACCGAAGTTGCCGAGAACTACGGTAGCCAGCCACTTGCGCCGCTGTCACGGCGATTCACTGTTTCGTTACATCCATTATGTGGGCCGTAATCGGGGGTCAGGTCCGTTTAGCAGCGGAAATCTGACCCAAGTTGCCATCTGCTGCCGGTTTCGAGTGCGTATGTGGGCTGGATAGCTCAACTATTGCGTATCGGCCGCCGGATATATCGCCCGTGCGCGAACCTTCTCGACCGATGTGAATTGGATCACATATGCTGGTTCTCGGCCGCCTCGCATCCGAGGGGCGAGACGTAACGGCGAAGCCGGAGTATCGCCCCTCGGATGCGAGGCCCAAGGGGCCGAGAACCACGCGGCACCAGCCGCCAATAGACACAGGTAGCCTTTGGGCCGTGGCTCTGTACCGGAAGTATCGACCGGCGACGTTCGCTGAGGTAGTGGGTCAGGAGCACGTCACCGACCCGCTGAGTACAGCGCTGGACACCGGGCGGATCAGTCACGCGTATCTGTTCTCCGGACCGCGAGGGTGTGGCAAGACGTCGTCCGCGCGGATTCTGGCGCGGTCGCTCAACTGCGTCGAGGGGCCGACCTCCACGCCGTGTGGGGTCTGCGCGTCCTGTGTCGCGCTCGGGCCGGGTGGTGGCGGCAATCTCGATGTCATCGAGCTCGACGCGGCCAGCCACGGCGGTGTCGACGACACCCGTGAGCTGCGTGATCGCGCCTTCTACGCGCCCGCCGAATCGCGCTATCGCGTGTTCATCGTCGACGAGGCGCACATGGTCACCACGGCCGGCTTCAACGCGCTGCTCAAGATCGTCGAGGAGCCGCCCGCGCACCTGATCTTCATTTTCGCCACCACCGAGCCGGACAAGGTGCTGCCCACCATCCGCTCGCGTACCCACCACTACCCGTTCCGGCTGCTACCTCCCGCCACCATGCGCGGGTTGCTCGGCAAGATCTGCGAGCAGGAGCACGTACCGGTCGAGGAGGCGGTGTATCCGCTGGTCATCCGGGCCGGTGGGGGTTCGCCGCGCGACAGTCTGAGTGTGCTCGACCAGCTGCTGGCCGGTGCGGGCCCCGACGGTGTCACCTACCCGCGCGCGGTCGCGCTGCTCGGCGTCACCGATGTGGCGCTGATCGACGACGCGATCGACGCGCTGGCCGCCGACGACGGCGCCGCCCTGTTCGGCACCGTCGACAGCGTGATGGAAGCCGGGCACGACCCGCGCCGTTTCGCCGTCGACCTGCTCGAGCGCCTGCGCGACCTGATCCTGCTGCGCGCGGTCCCCGACGCCGCCGACCGCGGCCTGGTCTCCGGCCCCGGCGACGTCCTGGAACGCATGCGTGAGCAGGCCGAACGCCTCGGCCCCGCCACCCTCACCCGCTACGCCGAACTCCTGCACGAAGGCCTCGGCGAGATGCGCGGCGCCACCGCCCCCCGCCTGCTGCTCGAGGTCATCTGCGCCCGCATGCTGCTGCCCTCGGTCTCCGACACCGAGTCGTCCACCCTGCAACGCCTCGAACGCCTGGAACGCGGATTCGCCGGCGGCACCGTCACCCCCGCCCCTGCCCGACCCGGCCCCGCCGCAGGCGAAACCCCCGAAGACCGTCCGGCCACCCCACCCACGCGCCCCACCGGTGGCGAGCCCCGCCGTCGCGGCGCGGAACTACTCGCCGCCGCGCAAGCGGAGAAGAAGGCGGTCGCCGGCGGTCCTCCCGCCCAGGCCCCCCACGGATCGCCCCCTACGCCGTCTCGCGAGACACCCGCTCCCACAGACCAATCGTCCGCTGCGACCCCTGGCGACCGATCGTCTGCCGGTCCTCCCGGCGAACGATTGTCTGCTGGTGCTCCCAGCGGCCAATCGTCTGCTCCCGGCGACCGATCGCCGACGGGTGCTCCCATAGGCCGATCGTCTGCTGCGACTCCCGTTGACCCGACGTCTGCCGCGCCAGAAGGACCCACGTCCACCACGCCGGAGGGTCAGTCGCCCGCCGCGGCTGCTTCTGTGGGTGAACCGTTGGACGCCACTCCTGACAACCGACCGCCTGCCGATGCTTCGGGAGATCGGTGGCCTGTCGCTGACAGACCCGCGCAATCCGACGTGGCAGACCGTCCGGGTCCCCTAGCGGCGCATCGGGTCGAACCGATCGCTGCGGCGGTGGAGTCGGGAAGCGTTGTCGGCGAGTCCTCTTCGGTGCGCGCGAAGGCCGTGGATACCGAGGCCGCATCGTCGGGCCCGGGGATCGCGGGTGCGAATGCCGAGGTGAGCGAGCACCCGCGCGATACGGAAGGCCCGGTGCGGCAAGCCGATTCGTCGCGGCAGGAGTCGCGAGTGCCGGCCGGATCGCAGCCCGCTGCCGAATCGCAGGCTGCTGCTGGGGCGCAGGTCGCTGCTGGGTCGCAGGCTGCCGCTGGGGTGCAGGCTGCCGCTGGGGCGCAGCCCACCGCCGGATCGCAGGTCGCCGACGGGTCGCAGGCGCCGGGTGCCGGGCAGGTGCCCGATGGTCCGGCGGAGGATCTCGTCGCGCTCGTCGATGGGGCCTGGGCGGAGATCAAGGCCAAGGTGCGGGAGTTCGGGCCGACCCTGCAGGCGTTGCTGTCGGGGGCCGCGGTGTCGCGGGCCGAGGGTGGGGTCATTGTGTTCGCGCATCAGAGCCCGCCGTTGGCGCAGCGCTTGTCGAATCCGCGCAATATCGAGGCGGTGCGGTCGGCGGTGCGCGCGGTGCTGGGCCGGGAGCTGGATGTGCGCTGGGAGACCGGTGCGCCCGCGCCGCGACCGGCGCCCGCGGCGAAGGCAGCCGGTGGAGGCGCGCGCGGTGGTGTCCAGGGTGCGGCGAAGCAGGCCGCGCGGCCGACGTTCTCCCGGCCGAGCCAGGCCAACAGTGCCCAGGGTGGCGGGGCGGGGCGGGCCAAGCCGGTCTCCGAGGACGACATTCCCCCGCCCGACTTCCCCGATCTCCCCGACGACCCGGGCCCCGACGAGAGTTACCGGCCGGATTCGGGCCGCTCCGGTGGCGATTCCGGCAATCCGACCCGCCCGGGCGAGGCCGTGCTGGCGCCGCCGACGCCGGAGGAGGAGCAGGAAATGCTGGCCGCCGCCGCGGTGCCGGTGGCTCCCGGTGACCGGCAGGACCCGGACGAGGTCGCCCTGGCGTTGCTGCGTAACGAGCTCGGAGCGAAGAGTCTGGATGGTTGACAGCCACCAGTCGGACCACGTTAAGTTAACCGGAGTTCGCACACCACGGTAGTATGAACGGGTGGCCGGGAACGCCGGATGAGCATGGTTCTATGCCCCGCTGGTGCTTGCCGGGATTTGTACGGCGTCGAGACGATTGGTCGTGGCGTTCGTGCGGCCACCGCACCCCAAGGAAGGAAACACTCCGATATGACCACAGAGGCCTACATCTACGAGGCCATCCGCACTCCGCGCGGCCGCGGCAAGAAGAACGGCTCGCTGCACTCGGTCAAGCCGATCGATCTGACTGTTGGTCTGATCCAGGAGCTGCGTGGCCGCTTCCCCAACCTCGACGAGGACCAGATCTCGGACCTGATCCTGGGTGTCGTCACCCCGGTCGGTGACCAGGGTATGGACATCGCTCGCGTCGCCGTCACCATCGCGGGTCTGCCCGACACCGTCGGCGGCTTCCAGCTCAACCGTTTCTGTGCCTCCGGCCTCGAGGCCGTGAACCTGGCCGCGCAGAAGGTTCGCTCCGGCTTCGACGATCTCGTCATCGCCGGTGGCGTCGAGTCGATGTCGCGCGTGCCGATGGGCTCCGACGGCGGCGCCTGGGCGCTGGACCCGGCCACCAACTACGACGGCTACTTCGTGCCGCAGGGTGTCTCGGCCGACCTGATCGCCACCATCGAGGGCTTCTCCCGCGATGACGTCGACGCCTACGCCGTGCGTTCGCAGGACCTGGCGGCCAAGGCCACCACCGGTGGTTACTTCGCCAAGTCGATCGTGCCGGTCCGCGACCAGAACGGCCTGGTCGTGCTCGACAACGACGAGCACATGCGTCCCGGCACCACCGCCGCCGACCTGGGCAAGCTGAACCCCTCCTTCGCCGGCATCGGCGAGATGGGTGGCTTCGACGCCGTCGCGCTGCAGAAGTACACCTACATCGAGAAGATCAACCACGTCCACCACGGTGGTAACAGCTCGGGCATCGTCGACGGCGCCGCCCTGCTGCTGATCGGCTCCGAGGAAGCGGGCAAGAACTCGGGTCTGACCCCGCGTGCTCGCGTCGTCGCGACCGCCACCTCCGGTGCTGACTCCACCATCATGCTGACCGGTCCGACCCCGGCCGCCAAGAAGGCACTGGCCAAGGCCGGCCTGACGATCGAGGACATGGACCTCGTCGAGATCAACGAGGCGTTCGCCTCCGTGGTGCTGAAGTTCCAGAAGGACCTGAACGTCCCGGACGAGAAGCTGAACGTCAACGGCGGCGCGATCGCGATGGGCCACCCGCTGGGTGCCACCGGCGCCATGATCACCGGCACGGTGCTCGACGAGCTGGAGCGCCGCAACGCGCGCTACGGCCTGATCACCCTGTGCATCGGTGGCGGCATGGGCGTCGCCACCATCATCGAGCGCGTCTGACACTCGGCCGACACTTCTCATAGGAGAGAACGAAAAACTATGACTGACAACATCATCGGCTGGGAGAAGGACGCCGACGGCGTGGTCGTCCTCACCATCGACGACCCCAACCAGGGTGCCAACACCATGAACGACGCGTACCTCGCGTCGATGAACGCCACCGTCGATCGTCTCGAGGCGGAGAAGGGCGACATCACCGGTGTCATCCTCACCTCGGGCAAGAAGACCTTCTTCGCCGGCGGCGACCTGAAGAACATGATGAAGGTCGGCCCGGACAACGCGGCCGAGGTCATGAAGATGGTCGACGACGTCAAGGCCCCGCTGCGCCGCCTCGAGCAGCTCGGCAAGCCGGTCGTGGCCGCCATCAACGGCGCTGCCCTTGGCGGTGGCCTGGAGATCGCGCTGGCCACCCACTACCGCGTCGCGGCCGACGTCAAGGGTTCGGCTATCGGCCTGCCCGAGGTCTCCCTCGGCCTGCTGCCCGGCGGCGGCGGCGTGACCCGCACCGTGCGGATGCTCGGCCTGCAGGGCGCGCTGATGCAGGTGCTGCTGCAGGGTCAGCGGCACCGCGTCACCAAGGCCAAGGAGATCGGCCTGATCGACGAGGTCGTCGGCACCATCGAGGAGCTCGTCCCCGCCGCCAAGGCGTGGATCGCGGCCAACCCCGAGGCCGCCCAGCCGTGGGACAAGAAGGGCTTCAAGATCCCCGGCGGCACCCCGGCCACTCCGGCCTTCGCGGCGAACCTGCCCGCGTTCCCGGCCAACCTGCGCAAGCAGATCAAGGGCGCCAACATGCCTGCCCCGCGCGCCATCATGGCCGCGGCGGTCGAGGGCGCGCAGGTCGACATCGACAACGCGCTGCTGATCGAGGGCCGTTACTTCACGAGCCTGCTGACCGGCCCGGTCGCCAAGAACATGATCCAGGCGTTCTTCTTCGACCTGAACCACATCAACGGTGGCGGTTCGCGCCCGTCGTTCGAGGATGTGCCCAAGCGGGAGATCAAGAAGATCGGTGTCATCGGCGCCGGCATGATGGGCGCCGGCATCGCCTACGTCTCCGCCAAGGCCGGCTACGAGGTCGTCCTCAAGGATGTCGAGCTCGCCAACGCCGTCAAGGGCAAGGGTTACGCGGAGGCCATCGAGAAGAAGGCCCTCTCGCGCGGCAAGACGACCCAGGAGAAGTCCGACGCGCTGCTGGCCCGGATCACCCCGAGCGCGGACGCCGCCGACTTCAAGGGCGTCGACTTCGTGATCGAGGCCGTCTTCGAGAACCCCGACCTGAAGAACAAGGTCTTCCAGGAGATCGAGGACATCGTCGACGCCGACGCGCTGCTCGGCTCGAACACCTCCACCCTGCCGATCACCCTGCTGGCCGACGGTGTGAAGCGCTCCGAGGACTTCATCGGTATCCACTTCTTCTCCCCCGTGGACAAGATGCCGCTGGTGGAGATCATCAAGGGCGAGAAGACCTCCGACGAGGCGCTGGCCCGGGTGTACGACTACACCCTCGCCATCAAGAAGACCCCGATCGTGGTCAACGACAGCCGTGGCTTCTTCACCTCGCGCGTGATCGGCACCTTCATCAACGAGGCCATCTCCATGGTCGCCGAGGGCATCGACCCGGCCACCATCGAGCAGGCCGGTCTGCAGGCGGGCTACCCGGCCGCGCCGCTGAAGCTCAGCGACGAGCTGAACTTCACCACCATGCAGAAGATCTACAAGGAGACCCAGGCCGCCGTCCTGGCCGCTGGTGGCGAGCTGAACGCGGCCAACGTGGCGACCTCCCAGGTCGTCAACGCGATGGTCGACGAGCACAAGCGCACCGGCAAGCTGGGCGGCGCGGGCTTCTACGACTACGTCGACGGCAAGGCCACCGGCCTGTGGAGCGAGCTGCGCTCGGTCTACAACTCGAGCCGTGAGCTCCCGGAGGGTGTCACCTTCCAGGACCTCGAGGACCGGATGATGTTCGCCGAGGCCATCGAGACCCAGAAGTGCTTCGACGAAGGCGTGCTCACCAGCACCGCCGACGCGAACATCGGCTCGATCTTCGGCATCGGCTTCCCGGCCTGGTCGGGTGGCTCGCACCAGTTCATCGTGGGCTACCCCGGCGGCCAGGAGGCCTTCGTGGCCCGCGCCGACGAGCTGGCCGCGAAGTTCGGCCCCCGCTTCGAGGTCCCGGCCTCGCTGCGCAAGTAAGTCCCTGACAGCGCCCACACCGCGCTGATCAGCCCGACAGCCCCGTCTCGCCACCGCGAGGTGGGGCTGTCGTGCGATCGGGTGAACTATTCGTCGTTCCATGGCACACTTGCTGTGATTCCTGAAAAAATTCAGAAAACTGAGTCGATGGCTGAGGTAAGCGGCATGATCACCGAAGTGCAATGGAGCGAGCTACAGCGGGATCCGAAGCAGGTTGCCCGGTTGGCCGATGAGGGCGACGTGCGTGTTCGCCGCCGTGACGGTGCAGCCTTGTTGCTGGTCCGGGAAGACCGCGCACAAGGGCAAGCGGAAGGGGCGATCGCGGCTGCCCGTGCTTTGCGAAACGTACTCACCCGCCTGCCGCACGACGTCGCCGCACGCGCGTTGCTCGACGAATTCCCCTGGGTAGACCATCTTCCAGATGACGCGAAGGGCGAGTTCGTGCGAGATTTCGCCCGATCGTTCCAGGCGTCCGCGGAACTCGGCGAATGGTCACTGCTCACCCAAACACTGTACGAATGGCGCAGCACCGCCCTGGTCTTCGCTGATCCGGACTTGGCAAAGCAGCTGTTGGGCCCAGTCGACGGAGATCTCGGGCCGGTTCGTCCTCCGGTGGACGACTGATATGCCGAAAAGGGGTGATCGGGTCGCGCCGCCCGCGCGACCGGGAGGGTGGGAAGCGCGTTTCGCTACGACCGAAGCGGCGAAGGGCTGGGAGGACCTCTGCAGAGCGGCTCGTTCCAACACGTGGGAGGCATGGATCGTTCTCACCGAGCGCCCGACTGCCCCGGAGAACCCAACACGGCAACATCGGCTTCGTAACATCTACAGTCGCCGGGTTGTCGAGGGGGCGGATCTCGAGCAATGGCAATACGAGGTCACGGCTGGTGGCCGAATCTGGTACTGCCCTGATCCGGCGACAAAGGTCGTGTGGGTTGTCTACGCCGGGACCCGGCATCCGAAGGCCACTGACTGAAGGGCGGTGGTTGCGTCGAACGGTGTTGGCGGGCAACCGTGGCCGCCGCAGCATCGAATCTCCACCCGATAGAAGCCGGATCGCGCTAGCTTGGATATGTAGAGACAAAGCGCCGGTGACGCCGATTCGATTCGAGGGGTGGTCACATGGATCCGGAACAGACCCGTATGCAGCGCGGGCCGTCGGAGTCGGCACCGGTGGGCACCAGTACCCAGCGGGCGAAGGTGCCGGAGGAGCTGGACGCGGCGGTTGTCGCCGAGCTCGATGCGATGGGGCTGACCGGGGCCAAGGAGATCGGGCGCGGCGGGTTCGGCGTGGTTTACCGGTGCTTGCAGCCTGCGCTGGACCGGGTGGTCGCGGTGAAGGTGCTGTCCTCGGAGATCGATGTGGAGAGCCGGGAGCGGTTCTTGCGTGAGGAACAGGCGATGGGGCGGCTGTCGGGGCACCCGAATATCGTCGACATCCTGCAGGTCGACGTCACCGAGACCGGCCTGCCGCTGATTGTCATGCCGTACTGCGCGCGCGGTTCGCTGGAACGGCTCATCCATGATCGCGGCCCGCTGACCTGGGCCGATACCCTGCGCGCCGGGGTGAAGCTGGCCGCGGCGATCGAGTCGGCGCATCGCGCGGGCATCCTGCACCGGGACGTGAAACCGGCCAACGTACTGATCAGCGCCTATGGCGAGCCGCAGCTCACCGATTTCGGCATCGCCCGCATTCCCGGTGGTTTCCAGACCTCGAGCAGCATGATCACCGGTTCACCGGCGTTCACCGCGCCCGAGGTACTCAAAGGCCATGAACCGACCGTTCAGTCTGATATCTATGGCCTCGGCGCCACCCTCTTCGCCCTGCTGACCGGGCACGCCGCCTTCGAGCGGCAGGCGGGGGAGAAGGTGGTCGCCCAGTTCCTGCGAATCACCACCCAGGACGTCCCCGACCTGCGCGCCCAGGACATCCCCGACGACGTCGCCGCCGTGATCGAACGTGCCATGTCCCCCGATCCGGTCGACCGCCCCGCCTCCGCCGAGGAGTTCGGTGAACTGCTGCGCGAGGTGCAGCGCGCGCACGGCCAGATGCCCGACGAGATGGCCCTGCTCGACACCGAGGAACCGGCCGGGGACGCGCCGGAATCACTGAAGGCGGTCACCGCGCGCCGCAGCTGGCCACTGACCCTGCAACCGGCCGGCGCCTCGGTGCCGATGCGCTCGAGCACCACCGGCACCCTGCCGCCGACCGCCGCCACCAAGTTCCGCCCGCCGACCCCGGCCCGCGAGCCCTTCCCACGGCAGCGGCTGCTCGATGTGCTGCGCGCCGGCGGCAACCGCAGGCTCGCCCTGGTCCACGCCCCGGCCGGGTTCGGCAAGAGCACCGTCGCCGCGCAATGGCGCGCCGACCTGGTCGCCCGCGATATCGCGGTGGCCTGGCTGGGCATCGACCAGGACGACGACAACGAGATCTGGTTCCTCGGCCACCTCATCCAGGCCATCCGCCGGGTCCGCCCCGATGTCGGGGCCGGCTTGGAGCAGGTACTCGAGGAGCGCGCCGCCGATGCCGTCGCCTTCGTGATCGCCACCCTGATCGACGAGATCCACGCCAGTGACCGCTCCGTCGTCGTGGTCGTGGACGACTGGCACCGGGTGCGCGACGCGGGCGCGCGCCGGGCCATGGCGACACTGCTCGACAACGGCTGTCACCATGTCCGTTTCGTGGTGACCAGCCGCGATCAGCGCGGTCTGCCGATCAGCAGACTGCGGGTCCGCGACGAACTGGTCGAACTGGGCGCCGCGCAGCTGCGGCTCACCGAGGCCGAGACGCGCCAGATCCTGGTGGAACGCAACGGTTTCGCCCTCACCGACGAACAGGTCGAGCAGATCCACGCCGCGACCGAAGGCTGGCCCGCCGCCATCCAGCTGGTGAGCCTGACCCTGCGTGGCAAGGGCGACCCCGCGCAGCTGCTCGGTTCGCTGGCCGAGGGCGGGCACGGGATGCGCGAGTACCTGGCCGAGAACGTGCTCGACAGCATGGATCCGGAGCTGCTGGAGTTCCTGATGGCGATCTCGGTGGTCGAGCGGATCAGCGGCCCGCTGGCCTCGGTACTCGCCGAGGTGCCCGACGGCGCGGCCCTGCTGGAACAGGCCGAGCAGCGCGAGCTGTTCCTGCACCGGATCGAGCACGACCCGGAGTGGTTCCGGATGCAGCCGCTGTTCGCCGAACACCTGCGGGCCCGGCTCGAACGCGTGCATCCCGGCCGGTCGAAGGTGTTGCACCGCAAGGCGGCCCGCTGGTTCGCCGAGCATCAGCTGCTACGCAAGTCGGTCGATCACGCGCTGGCAGCCACCGATCTCAAGCTCGCCGCCGACCTGCTGGAGAGCGGCGGCATGGACCTGATCGACGGCTCGCGGCTGGCGACGCTGCTGGGCAGCGTCTCGAAACTGCCGGTGCAGCAGGTGACTTCGCGGTCGAAGCTGTTGATGGCGGTGGCCAGGGCGAACATGAACCTGCAGCAGACCGGCACCGCCCGCTCCGCGCTGGGCAGACTGTCGAATCTGCTCGCCCGCGGCACCACCGAACCCGAACTGGTCCAGCAGCGGTGCGCGGCGACGGTACTCGACGCCGCCGACCGGGTCGCCCACGACGACACCGACGGCGTGGTCGATCGCCTCGCCGACTGCCTGGCGAACCCCGAGGAGCTACCCGCCTGGACGGTCTCCACCGCCGCCAACCTCATCTCCTTCGTCCGGCTCTGCGAATTCGACTTCACCGGCGCGATCCAGATGCAGGACTGGGCCGCGGAGTACCACGCCGTGTCCAAGGACCCGCTCGGACCGGTCTTCGGCCTGTGCGCCCGCGGCGCCGCCGCCTACGAGCAACTCGACATCACCACCGCCACCACCTGTTTCGAGCAGGCCTACGAGACAGCGCGCGAACGCAGCGGGCCACGCTCGGACGCGGCACGGGTGGCGGCGGCGATGCTGGGCGAGGTGGCCTATCGCCGCGGTGACCTGGCGCTGGCCGACCGGCTGCTCGACGAAAGCCACGAACTGGTCACCCGGGTCGGCCCGGTGGACTTCCTCGTCGCCACCTTCGTGATCGGGGCCAGGGTGAAGGCCGCGCTCGGCGACCAATACACCGCGGTGGCCCGGCTCGACGAGGGCGCCCGGCTGGCCGCCGCCAACGACCTGGCCCGCCTCGACGCGCACGTACGCGCCGAACGCTCCCGGCTCGGCCTGCCCGCGAACGATGACCTCGACCGGTTCACCGCCGCCGCCTCGGGCAACGGATCCCGGCGCAAATCGGGGGCAGCGGTACTCATCGCCGAGGCCAGAGAGATCGCCGCGATCCGGGAACTGCTGGCCGAACAGCGCCTGCGCGCCGACGACCGCGCCGCCCGGCACGCCAGGGTGGTGTACTCGCGGATGATCGAACAGGTCAGGCCGCGCGCGGAATTGGACGCCACGCTGCTGCTCGCCGAGACCCTGGCCGCGGCGGGCTGGGTCGGTGAAGCCACCGGGCTGGTGCTGCCGGTACTGCGGACCTGCGCCGAACTGGGCTGGACCCGGCCGCTGCTGGACGCGGGCCCCGGCGTCGTGGGACTGCTGCACGTGCTGCGCACACAGTCCCACGACGGCAAAAACCACCCGATCCTCGAGGACCTACCCAGCCACTTCCTCGACGAATTGCTCTAGTTTTGGCGGCCGGGTGAGTTAGGGCTGCCACCAGGGGCGCAGCGGCACATTCCAGGTGCCGTCGGCGCCCAGTTTCACGCCGAGCACATGGTGTAACTGCACCACATCGCGCTGGAAGCCGAGCCGGCAGCCCGCCATGTACAGGCCCCATACCTTCGCGGTGCCCTCGCCGACCTCGTCGACGCAGGCGTCCCAGTTCTCGACCAGGTTCTTGCACCATTCGTGCAGGGTCAGCGCGTAGTGCTCGCGCAGGTTCTCCTCGTGCAGCACCTCGAGGCCGATGTTCTGGGCCTCGGCGATGATCCGGCCCGACCCGATCAGCTCGCCGTCGGGGAACACGTAGCGGTCGATGAAATCGCCCGCCTTGGTGGTGCGGGTGTTGTCCGGCCGGGTGATGCAGTGGTTGAGGAACAGGCCGCCCTCGCGCAGCTTGTCTTTGATGAACCCGAAGTAGAACGGGTAGTTGTGCACCCCGATGTGCTCGGTCAGGCCGATCGAGGACAGGGCGTCGAAATCGCCCTCGGGGATGTCGCGGTAGTCGCTGTGGCGCACTTCGGCCAGGTCGGACAGGCCTTCCTCGGCGATCTTGGCCTGCGCCCAGGCGGCCTGTTCGGCCGACAGCGTCGCACCGATCACCTTGACCCCGCGCCGGGCGGCATAGCGGACCATGCCGCCCCAGCCACAGCCGATATCGAGCAGCCGGTCGCCTTCCTGCAGGCGCAGCTTGTCGAAGATCAGCCGGTACTTGTTCTCCTGTGCCTGCTCGAGGGTCCAGTCCGGCTCGCCGTAGACCGCGCAGGTGTAGGTCATCGAAGGGCCGAGGACGTACTCGTAGAACGCGTTGGAGACGTCGTAGTGGTGGTGGATCGCCTCGGCGTCGCGAGTCTTGGAGTGGCGCAGGCCCTCCAGTGCGATCCGGCGCCAGCGCGGCAGCGTCTCCTGCGGCGGCGGCGCGATCGGCTTGAGCCGTTCCCAGCCCAGCGAGCGCGCGATGGTGACCAGCGACAGCGCCGACGGGCGGTGGAACTTCATGCCCTGCATGGCTTTGAGGATCGCGTACGGGTCGCCGGGATGAACGCCCTCGGCGACCATGTCACCGGAGATGTAGGCGCGCGCCATACCCAGGTCGCCGGGGGCGGTGGCCAGGTAGTTGATCCCGCGCGGGGTCTTGATGTCGAGGGTGAACTCCGCATCGGCGGGGCCGGTGCTGCTGCCGTCGTAGGCGGTGAGCCTGATCGGGATCTCACCGTCGACGAGGGTTTCGAACACCTCGGCGATGCTGAGCCGGGTTCCCAGCTCGGACAGGCCGACGGCACGGTCTGTTCGGTCTTTGAATGTCGTCACTTACGTTGCACCGCCTTCGAATACAGATTCAGCAGTCGTTGGTCCGGGTCGTAACGGTCCTTCAGGCGCTCGTAGGTGTCACCACCGTAGAGCGCGGCGAACTCGGACTCGCCGTAGTAGGAGTCCGAGTACAGCGATTTGTGTCCGTCGAGCTCGGACACCTTGTTCTCGATGGCGCGGTTGGCCGCTCCCTCCGGCTGACCGGGCGTCGTCGGCACCGCCGACCAGAACCCGACATTGACGTAGGTGCGGTCCGGCTCGAGCGGATACAGCGGCCAAGGGCGCTCGCCCGCGCCCTCGGCCGCGCTCTCACGCAACCGCAATGGGCACAACCAGATCGGTTCGATGGGTATTTCCCGCAGGAACCACTCGACGAAGTCGGCGGTGCGCTGCACCGGCACCTCGATGTCCTGCACCACTCGTTCCTGCGGCGGGTTGCCCTTGCGCGCCTCGCGCCGGTCGCCGATGTGGTACTTGCGGTCGAGCGCGACGAGTTTCCAGTAGAAGCTGCTGCGGCGGTATGCCTTGGGCCAGAAGCGGCGGATCTTGGGGTTCTGGGTGCCGAAGGCGCGTGAGCACCAGAACCAGTCGGTGTCCCAGCGCCACAGGTAGTCGTGGATGGTCAGCCGGTCGCGCTTGACGCCGTCGGCGTGTTGCAGCGAGCGGTAGAAGATGTCCATGCCGGTGTAGTTGCTGACCGGGCCCGGTTCGTCGGTCTGGCGGCCCAGCGTCAGGTAGCTCTCGGTCGCGCTGAACACCACGCCGTCCAGGTAGTCGACCTGTTCGCCCTGGTAGCTGCGGTCGACGACGATGCGGGCCAGCTCGGCTTCCAGCTCGCGCAGGTCGTGGAAACGCACGTGCCGCAGCGCGACGAACGGCCGCACCGGCTCGAGTTCGATCTTCAGCCGGACCGTGTAACCCAGGGTGCCGTAGGAATTGGGGAAGCCGCGGAACAGGTCGGCGTGCTCGTTGGTGGGGGTCGCGGTGACGATCTCGCCCGCCCCGGTCAGCACGTCCATCTCCAGCACGGATTCGTGCGGGAGCCCGTTGCGGAAGGAGGTCGATTCGATGCCGAGGCCGGTCACCGCGCCGCCGAGGGTGATGGTCTTGAGCTGGGGAACCACCAGTGGCGCCAGGCCGTAGGGGAGCGTCGCCGCGACCAGGTCCTCATAGGTGGTCATGCCGGCGACATCGGCGGTCCTGGCCGCCGGATCGACCGCGATCACCGAGCCGAGGCCCGAGACGTCGAGGCCCGGGGCGGTAGTTGCCGCTCTGGCCCGGAACAGATTCGACGTCTTCTTCGCCAGGCGGACGACAGCACCGGGAGGGATGGCGTGATAGCTCGCCAGCAGTCGCGCCACACCCTCTCGGTGCGCAGGGTATCCAGACTCGCGTGCGGCCGGTTCGTGGCCGGCTCTGCCCAACAGACTCACTGCCACTCCTCGACGCTAGTACTCCCGCGCCCGCCCGGCCACCGGATACTCACGCGCCGCGAGGAAAAGTCACCTGGTCGGGCGATCCGGAAGGGCGCAAGGCAGGATGTAACCCGGTCGAGATTTCGCACCCGGCGACAAGGAGTCAACAGTGGGACAGGTCAGCGCCAGCAGTTCGATCGTGGTCGCGGCGGATCCGCAGCGCACCATCGAGGCGATCGGCGACTACGAGACGGTCCGCCCGCGCATCCTCTCCTCGCACTACCGCGATTACAAGGTGATCGAGGGTGGCAGGGGCGCCGGGACCGTTGTCGAGTGGACTTTGCAGGCCACCGAGAAGCGGGTGCGCAATGTGCGTGCCACCGTCACCGTGTCGGATTCGATCCTGACCGAGCGCGACGCCAACTCCACCATGGTCAACACCTGGACCGTCACCCCGGACGGCACCGGCTCGCGCGTCACCGTCCGCACCACCTGGCAGGGCGCAGGCGGCGTCGCCGGAATCTTCGAGGGCATCTTCGCCCCGCTCGGCCTGAAGAAGATCCAGGCCGAGGTGCTGGCCAACCTCGCGCGCGAGCTGGTCTGAGACCTACTCCTTACCTACATCGAAGAGGTTTCCCTCCGGGTCGGCAAGGGTGGCCCACTGCATGCCGTATTCGTCGAAATCGCCGATGTGCTTGCCGCCCAGGCTGACCGCGCGCTCGATGTAGTCGCGCCAGGCGGTGGCGTGGTAGTCCAGGTGCACGACGTTCTTGCCCGGGGTCTTGTCGGGGACCTGGATGAACATCAGCACCGGCGACAGCCCGGCGGATTTGCCGACGGTGGCGAAGAACTCCGAGGCCTCCGGGTCGACCGGGACGTCGAGCAGCTGGGCGTAGAAGTCGGCGAGGGCGGCGGCGTTGTGGCAGTCGAACGTGACATTGCCCAGGCTGAGGGTCATCGGTTCTCTCCTTCGGTGATCGGCCAGCACACTTCGGTGCGGTAGTCGGCCGGGTTATCGGTGAGGTCGGGTCCGACGAGATAGCGCTCGCGGACCGGTTGGTCGGGAAGGACTGTGGCGTGCTCGGCGACGTGACTGCCGAGCGCGCCGTAGGTGCGGTCGAAGTCCTCGAAGGCGCCGGTGTGCACCGCGATGGCGAAGCGCAGCGCCGGGAATCCGGTCACCTCCATGCCGGCGGGAACCACGAGATCGGTGCCCGGCGGGATCGGCACGTAGGCGGTGACCGTGCCGATGTCGTCGGTGAAGAACTCCGTCGAATAGGTCGCGCCCGCAACGCCACCCGGGGTGACACCGAGGGCGATCAGGCTGGTGTAGAGCTGCTCGAACGCCGCGTCACACCACGGCCCGATCGCCTGATGCTCGACGATGTCGGTGCGGGTGAGCGCGGTGAACGCCGGTTCCACCCGGTAGTCCACCCGGATCGGCGGGGCCGGCTCGGTGAGCAGCGCCCGCAGCGAGGCGATCACGTCCTGCGTGCGCCGCAGCTCGGCTTCCATCCTGGTCAGGTGCGCGCGCAGCGTGACATCGCGTTCGGCCGGGTCGGTGGCCGCCAGCACCGCGCGGATCTGCGGTAACGGCATGTCCAGATCGCGCAGCCTGCGGATCAGGTGCGCGCGCTCGACCTGTCCGGTGGAGTACCTGCGATAACCGGTACCCGCGTCGACCGCCACCGGCTCGAGCAGCTCGATCTCGTGGTAGTAGCGCAGCGTCTTGACGCTGAGATGGGTGAGGCGGGCGAACTCGCCGATCGCCACGGTGGCTGTCATGAGAACCAGCCAACACCCTCCAGCGGGGGGAGGGTCAACAACGGCTCAGGCGGAGGCCAACACGAAGGCGGCCAGCAGCGGCCAGTCGCCCTCGCGCCACCACGAGTAGCCGAACCAGACGCCGGGGGCGATCTCGCGGATCTCGTCGTAGACCTGCGGGGTCGGCGACGGTGCGTAGTTCAGTGCCCAGGTGGTTTCGCCGTCGAGGATCGAGGACGTGCGGTAGACGTCGGCGGGGAACGCCTCGATACCGGCCCCGGTCACCCGGTTGGTCGCGGTGCCGCCGTCGGGTCCGGTGCGGAACACCTTGCCCTGCCAGAGCGCGGGGGCGATCCCGGTGAACTGCTGCGGGCGGGCCACCCAGCCGTTGACGACACCGTTGGGTACCGCGCCGGCCTGTGCGTCGCGATAGATCTGATCCTGCTGGGTGACGCTACAGCGAAATCGCAGCGAATCCAGGGTCACCGCGGAATTGCCGGTATCGACGACGCAGTCGTGGCCGTAGTCGGTGACCTCCGCCGAGGCGGTGGCCGGGGTGAGAACCAGCAGGCAGGCGGTGGACGCGCACACGGCCGCCACCGTGGACAGTCGAGCACGAGCGGCTTTCATCTGTTCTCCCTGAGGTAGCTGAATCTGGCCCGACCCCGTTAGATCGTAGGGGGATCAAGGGAATCCGGATCGGATGCGATAGTCCAGCAACGAATCTGTTATCTGAACGGGCGCCGATAACGACCCGGTCGGTATGCGCGGTCCGGAGCCCTCATGTGGGAGCATCCCCGCGAAGCCGCGAGTACTAGGCTGAAGCCGACGACTTTATAGAGAGGACATCCTGTGCAACCCGGTGATGGTCAGTTCGATATGCAGGCATTGCTCGCCCAGGCCCAGCAGATGCAGCAGGCAGTGATGCAGGCCCAGGCCGAGCTCGCCGAGTCCGAGGTGCAGGGGCAGGCCGGCGGCGGTCTGGTCCAGGCCACCATCAAGGTCAGCGGTGAGGTCACCGCGCTGACCATCGACCCGAAGGTGGTCGATCCCAGCGATGTCGACGGGCTGCAGGACCTGGTGATCGGCGCGATCAACGACGCCATGGCCAACGCGCAGAAGCTGGCCGCCGAGCGACTCGGCCCGCTCTCGCAGGGCCTCGGCGGCGGTTCGATGCCCGGTCTGCCCGACTTCTGATGTATGAGGGGCCGGTTCAGGATCTGATCGACGAGCTGGGCAAACTGCCCGGCGTCGGTCCGAAGAGCGCACAGCGCATCGCTTTTCATCTGCTCGGGGTGGAACCGCCGGAAATCGACCGGTTGCAGGCCGCCCTGCAGAAGGTGCGTGACGGCGTGCAGTTCTGTGTCTCGTGCGGCACCGTCGCCGACGGCGAACTGTGCCGGATCTGTGCCGATCCGCGCCGCGACCGCACGATGATCTGTGTGGTCGAGGAACCCAAGGACGTACAGGCGATCGAGCGCACCCGCGAGTTCCGTGGGCGCTACCACGTGCTCGGCGGCGCGCTCGATCCGCTCAGCGGCGTCGGGCCCGATCAGCTGCGGATCAGGGAACTGCTGACCCGCATCGGCAACCAGGACGACGGCGTCGACGTCAGCGAGGTGATCATCGCGACCGACCCGAACACCGAGGGCGAGGCGACGGCCACCTACCTGGTGCGCATGCTGCGCGATTTCCCCGGGCTCACCGTCACCCGGCTGGCTTCCGGCCTGCCGATGGGCGGCGATTTGGAGTTCGCCGACGAGCTGACCCTCGGGCGCGCGCTGTCGGGTCGCCGGGCGCTCTGACTCAGAACTCGACGCGGGTCCAGGCCACGCCGGCGCCCGCGTCGGGTTTGTCGTTGGCCCAGTCCCAGATGATGCTCGCGACCTGCGCCGGGTCCACCAAGGTGGTGCCGAAGTGGCGTTCCGGCGCGCCGTCGCGGTATTCGAGGGTGTAGGGGCCGCTCGGGTCGCGGTAGGTCTGGATGTAGCGCTGCTCGCCGCGCTCGACGATGAGATACGGGTTGGGGTCGGCAAGTCCGGCCACCCAGCGGTAGGTCAATTCCTCGGTGAGATAAGGGAATTCGCCTGCCCCGCCGTGGGTGACGGCGATCGGCAGGTGCCCGGCCGGGTCGATCAGCCAGCCCAGCTGCGGATCGTAGACGGCGTAGCCGCGCGGGGTGGCGAGGTCGAAGAGCAGATTGCGGACGAAGCCGATCGCGTCGTAAGGGGATGGCACGTAGAGGGTGTCGCCGCTGGGACCCCCGACGGGATCGACGCTGAGGAAGGTGTCGTCGACCGGGAGCTCACTGTTGCGCGTGTTGAGCTCGGTGGCGATCTCGGCGATCGCCTCGGATTCCGGTTTCCCCTCTTGGGCGGCCAGGTAGGCGTCCACCTCGTCGATGGAGCTGGCGACGCCGGACGGCAGGATGATGTGGTCGTAGCTCACAAAGTCCACCCTACGGGGGAGTCGGTACGGTGCGGCTCGCCAGGCTTCGTCGCGGGCTTGTCGCCTGCGGGTTTCGTCCCGATGCCCGTCGGGAAACGCCGGTTTCGCCGGGCCGTGCCGGGGCGCCGGTGTGGTCAACTTGGTGCATGGGCATCAAGGTGTCACTCGAGCACCGGACCGCGTACTCCTTCGACCGTCTCGTCGAGGTGCATCCGCACGAGGTGCGGTTGCGGCCCGCCCCGCATGCGCGCACGCCGATCGAGGCCTATTCGCTGGAGGTGTCACCGGCCGGGCACTACGTGAACTGGCAGCAGGACGCGTTCGGCAATTTCGTTGCCCGCCTGGTGTTCCCGGAGCCGACGCGGGAGTTGTCGATCACCGTGGGGTTGATCGCCGATCTCGAGGTGGTCAATCCGTTCGACTTCTTCGTCGAGGACTACGCGGAGTATTTCCCGTTCACCTATCCAGCGGCACTGGCCGCCGATCTGGAACCGTATCTGCGGCCGGTCGGCGCGGGTGGGCCCGGTGAGCTGGTACGCGACTGGGCGCGGGTGCACGGGCCGCGGGGGCGGATCAGGTCCATCGACTATCTGGTCGACCTCAACTACGCCCTGCGCAATACCGTCGACTACACCGTGCGGATGGAACCGGGCGTGCAGACGCCCGAGCACACGCTGCGCGGCAAGCTCGGATCCTGCCGGGACTCGGCGTGGCTGCTGGTGGCGATCCTGCGCGAACTGGGGCTGGCGGCGCGGTTCGTCTCCGGCTATCTGGTGCAGCTGACCTCGGACACCCCCGCGCTCGACGGCCCGTCCGGACCCGCCGCCGACTTCACCGATCTGCACGCCTGGACCGAGGTGTACCTGCCCGGCGCCGGCTGGGTCGGCATGGACCCGACCTCGGGCCTGTTCGCCGGCGAGGGCCACATCCCGCTCGCCGCCACCCCGCACCCCGGTGCTGCCGCGCCCATCACCGGCGCGACCGGCATCACCGAGGCATCCCTCGAATTCAGCAATGTGGTGCGCCGGGTGCACGAGGACCCCCGGGTCACGCTGCCCTACACCGACTCCCAGTGGGTGCGGATCACCGCCGCCGGCGCCGCCGTCGACGCCCGCCTGGCCGCCGCCGACGTCGGCCTGACAATGGGCGGCGAACCCACCTTCGTCTCCATCGACGACCAGATGAGCGCCCAGTGGACCACCGACGCCGACGGCCCACACAAACGCGAACGCGCCGTCGACCTCGCCGACCGCCTGCGCGCCGTCTACGCCCCCGCCGGCATCGTCCAATACCGCCAGGGCAAGTGGTACCCCGGAGAACCGTTGCCACGCTGGGAGATCGCCATCGCCTGGCGCGCCGACGGCCAACCGATCTGGACCCACCAGCACCTCCTCACCGACCCGTGGACCCCCATCACCGCAACCGAGGCAGGCCTGGCATCGGGGTCCGCCGCGCCTGGGACCGCCCCCGACTCCGCGGCCGGGCACGGTGCACCCGACGACAGGCCGACGACTTCGAGTGGCGGTGATTTCGCGCCGGGGTTCCTTGCGTCCGGGCCCAGCGTGGCTGATGACGGGTCGTCGGTGTCGGGTGACGGCGTGCTCGCGGCCGAAGTCGACGCGGTGACGGTCGCGGAATCGGTCGGGGCCGGAACCGTCGCTGAGTCGTCTGCCGTGGTGGGTGGGTCGGCGCAGGTCGCCGCTACGCAACCGCATAATGCGGTGGCGGCGCGTCCGGTCGGGGTGCCGCCGCTGAACACCCGTGTCGGGGTGCGGACTTCGGTTGCTGGGGTGGAGGCGGCGCGGACGTTGATCGCGCATGTCGCGGGGGCGCTCGGGTTGCCGGATGGGCAGGTGCGGCCCGCGTTCGAGGATCCGTTGGCTCGGCTGGCCGAGTCTGTCAGGGCGCCGGCCGGGGAGCCGCCGGAGGTCGATATCGATCCCGGTGTGGATTCGGCGGAGGTGCGGCGGGCGCTGCTCGGGCGGCTCGACGAGTCGGTCGGCGAGCCGAGTGCGTTCGTGCTGCCGTTGCATCGGCGCGAGGACGGCGCGGGGTGGGCGAGTGCGGACTGGCAGTTGCGGCGTGGGCGCGACGGCGAGGGTGGGCCGGGGCGGATCGTGCTGGCCGAGGGAGATTCACCTGCGGGACTGCGGCTTCCGCTGGACTCGATCTCCTGGCGCGAGGCGCCATTGCTGCCCGAGGCCGATCCGCTGTTCCAGGGTCCGCTGCGGCTGCCGCGCGACGAGCCCGCTGCCGCGGTGGAAGACGCGGACTTCACCCCGACCACCGCGCTGGTGGCCGAGGTGCGTGCGGGCCGGTTGCATGTGTTCCTGCCGCCGATCGCCGAACTCGACGACTTCCTCGACCTCATCGCCAAGGTCGGGGACGCGGCCGCCGCCCTCGGTCGACCGGTGGTGCTGGAGGGTTACGCGCCGCCGAATGACGCACGGCTGCACACCTTCTCGGTGACACCCGACCCCGGTGTGATCGAGGTGAACATCATGCCTACCGGGTCCTTCGCCGAACAGTCCGAGGTGCTGAGCACCCTCTACCAGCAGGCCGGACAGGCCAGGCTGAGCACCGAGTCCTTCGATGTCGACGGCACCCACGGCGGCACCGGCGGCGGCAACCACATCACCCTGGGCGGCCGCAGCCCCGCGCGCTCGCCGCTGCTGCGCCGCCCGGACCTGCTGGTCTCGATGCTCACCTACTGGCAGCGTCATCCGGCGCTGTCCTACCTGTTCGCCGGCCGATTCGTCGGCCCGACCTCGCAGGCCCCGCGCGCCGACGAGGGCCGCGAGGACGCGCTCTACGAACTCGAGATCGCCTTCGCCGAAATCGCCCGGCTCACCGCCGAGCGGACCGCCGCACCGGTCTCGGATCCGGTGCCGACCGGCAGCATCGCACCGAGGGAGATCCACTCCACGCCTTGGCATGTCGACCGAGCGCTACGCCATCTGCTCACCGATCTCACCGGCAACACCCATCGCGCGGAATTCTGCATCGACAAGCTCTACAGCCCCGATTCCGCGCGCGGCCGGCTCGGTCTGCTCGAGTTGCGCGGTTTCGAGATGCCGCCGCACTTCCAGATGGCGATGGTGCAATCGTTGCTGGTGCGTGGGCTGGTCGCGATGTTCTGGGACCGGCCGTACCGCGCGCCGCTGCTGCGCCACGGCGCCAACCTGCACGGACGGTATCTGCTGCCGCATTTCCTGACCAGCGATATCGCCGAGGTCGCCGCCGATCTGCGGGCCGCAGGCATCGACTTCGACACCAGCTGGCTCGACCCGTTCACCGAGTTCCGGTTCCCGCGCATCGGCACCGCCATGGTCGGCGCGGTGGAACTGGAACTGCGCGGCGCCATCGAACCGTGGCTGACCCTCGGCGAGCAGAGCACCGAAGAGGGCACCGCACGCTATGTCGATTCCTCGGTGGAGCGGCTGCAAGTGCGGGTGGTCGGCGCCGATCGCGGCCGCTATGTGCTGACCTGCAACGGCATGCCCGTCCCGCTGCTGTCCACCGACAAGACCGACGTGCAGGTGGCCGGCGTCCGCTACCGCGCCTGGCAGCCGCCCAACTCGCTGCACCCCTCCCTCACCGTCGACGCGCCCCTGGTCTTCGACCTGGTCGACCTCGCCACCGGCCGATCCCACGGCGGCTGCACCTATCACGTCGTGCACCCCGGCGGCCGCGCCTTCGACGACGCCCCCGTCAACGCCGTAGCCGCCCAATCCCGCCGCAATCGCCGCTTCGAAGCGGCCGGACACACCGTCAATCCCCGGGACCCGGCCGAACTCCGTGCGAAGATCGCGGCGCAGTCGACCGATGTCGGCGCACCGGGCATCCTGGACCTACGCCGCGCACGCACCGTTTGGGCCTGGGCCAACGCCCGGTAATGCCCGCCGCGCAGACACAGGAGGTCGGCTCGTGAGACAGCGCGACGAGGCGTTGAGAGACGGGGACCGGCAGGCAGCGCATGTCGCTGAGCAGTTTTCCAGGTATCGGGACGCGAGTAGGGCCGAGTCGCGGTTCGATGAGTGTGGTCGGCCGACGCAGGGGTATTACGACGAGCTGGTGGACAGCCGGGGGCGGGTGCGCTCGATGTGGTCGGAGTTGTCGGCTGATTTCGTCGATCAGGGTGTCGGTGGGATCGGGCGTATCGAGAATCGGGTGCGCAGGCAGATCGAGGACGACGGCGTCACCTATACCGAGGTGGGGCTCGGCGACGACACCGCGATCGCGCGTCCGTGGCGGCTCGATCCCATTCCGCTGCTGGTTTCGGCCGATGACTGGACCCGGCTGGAGAGCGGGTTGGTGCAGCGTTCCCGGGTGCTCGACGAGGTGCTCACCGATGTGTACGGGCCGCGCCGGCTGCTGAGTTCGGGGTTGTTGCCGCCGGAGATCGTGTTCGGCAGTACCGGGTATGTGCGGGCCGCGCACGGCATCACGATCCCTGGTACCCATCAGCTGTTCTTGCATGCCTGCGATATCAGCCGGTGGGGTGACGGGCAGTTCCGGGTGCTGGCCGATTGGGCGCAGGCGCCTTCGGGCGCGGGGTACGCGCTGGCCGACCGGCGGGTGGTGGCCGAGGCGATTCCCGAGGCGTTCGAGCACGCCGGTCCACGCCCGCTGACCCCGTTCGCGCGCGCTATGCGGTTGATGCTCGAGGAGGCCGCGCCCGAGCTGGCCGACGGCGAGGAGCCGGTGGTGGTGGTGCTGAGCCCGGGCTCGCACTCCGAAACCGCGTTCGACCAGGCCTATCTCGCGCAGACGCTGGGTTTCCCGCTGGTGGAGAGCGCCGACCTGGTGGTGCGTGACGGCGCGCTGTGGATGCGTTCGCTGGGCAGTCTGGAACGGGTCGACGTGGTGCTGCGGCGGGTGGACGCCGAGTTCTCCGATCCGCTGGATCTGCGCGCGGATTCGCGTCTCGGGGTGGTCGGGCTGGTCGAGGTGTTGCGGCGCGGGGCGGTCACCGTGGTCAATACGCTCGGCAGTGGGCTGCTGGAATCGCCTGCGCTGAGCGCGTTCCTGCCGCGGATCGCCCGTTCGGTTCTCGGCGAGGAGTTGCAGCTCGACGGCACGCCCGCCTATTGGGGCGGCGACGACACCGAGCGCGCGCATCTGGTGCGCAATATCGGTGCGCTGGTGTTGCGTTCGGCCGTCGACGGCTCGACGGTCTTCGGTCCCAGTCTCTCGGCCGCCGAACGCGCCGAGTACGCCGCACGGATCGAGACCGAGCGGTGGAAGTGGGTTGGTCAGGAACCGGCCGAGTTCTCCGTGGCGCCCGCGGTCGAGGGGGCGACCGGGCTGGCCCCGGTCCCGGTCGGCATGCGGTTGTTCTCGCTGGCCAGACGGGGTGGTTACACCGCGATGGCGGGCGGGCTGGGCCAGCAGCGGATGCGCCTGGAACCGACTCGCAGCGTGATCAAGGTGGCGGCCAAGGATGTGTGGGTCAGGACCGCGCCGGCCGTCGCGGCCGCGGTCGCCGCCGAAGCGCCACGCGAGGAACGCCTGCGTCGCGCCGTGCCGGTCGTCGAGGCGATCAGTTCGCCGCGCGTGCTCAACGACCTGTTCTGGATGGGCCGTTACAGCGAACGCGCCGAATCGGTCGTCCGCCTGCTCGCCGCCACCCACGACGTCTACCAGGACTACCGCTACCGCCCTTGGATCGACGGCGCCGAAGCCCTCCCCCTCCTGATGCGCGCCTTGTCGGTCGCCACCGGCACCATCGCCCCGGACTCGGTGCTGCCCAACGAAAGTGAGTCGGCGGGCGCGCTCGCTGTGGTCGTCTCGCCGGACGAGTCAACCGTTTCGGCCAACGCGCGTGATTCGACGCAAGGCCCGGATGCCGACGCGAAACCGCAGTTCGCCCGGCGCGCAGCAGAACCCGAAGCGCTCGCCGCCGAGGTGCGGCAATCGGTCGCGGGTGCGTCGGCCGACGGCTTCGACTACCTGGCCGCGCTCACCGGTGACCGGAATCTGGCGGGTTCGCTGTCGCATGCGGTCGACCACTACGGTGCGGCGGCGCGCGCGGTGCGTGACCAGCTCTCGGGCGATACCTGGATGATCATCGGCGCGGTCGATCGCGCGCTGGCCGAATTCCGCTGTGCCAGTGCCGAACAGGAGAACGCGCTGTCGGCCGTGCACTCGCTGACCTTGGCCGCGCTGCTGTCGCTGTCGGGGATCGGTGCGGAATCGCTGGTGCGCGACACCGGTTGGTATGTAATGGATATCGGCAAACGGATCGAGCGTGGTCTCGGCATCGCGGCGCTGCTCAATGCCGCGCTGGCGCGGGCGAACGCGCCGGAGACCGAGCAGGTGGTGGCCGAGGCGGTGCTGGTCGCGACCGAGTCGGCGGTGAGTTACCGCCGCCGCCACCGTGGTTCGGCGCACGTGGCCGCGCTGGCCGGGCTGCTGCTGTTCGACGCGGGTAATCCGCGCTCGCTGGTGTATCAGCTCGACCGGCTCGAAGCCGATTTCCAGGCGCTGCCCGGCGGTTCGGGCGCCTCGCGTTCGCAGCGCCTGCTCGCCGACGCCCAGCGCATGCTGCGCCGCGTCGACCCGGCCGAGCTGGAGCACACCGACGACGCAGGCGTGCGCACCGAACTGGTGGAACTGCTGGAAGGGGTGCACTTGCGGTTGCGCAAGCTGTCCGAATCGTTCGAGGCGACCAAACTCGCGGTGCCCGTGGCCATCCAGCCGCTGTGGGGCAACACCAGGATGGTCGGATGAGCAGGCGCTACCGGGTGGTGCACCGCACCACCTACAGCTATTCCGACGAGGTCACCAGTTCCTACGGCCGCGCCTTCCTCAGCCCGCGCGAGTTCACCGGTCAGCGCTTGCTCGAGCACGATATCCACATCGATCCGGTGCCGTCGGACCGCTCGGTGGGCAATGACGTCTACGGCAATCCGACCACCTATTTCCATGTCACCGCCGAGCACCGCACCCTCGAGGTGACCGGGGAATCGCTGGTCGACGTCGACGGCGAGCACCCGTCGACGCTGGACGGCGCCGATCTGCCCTGGGAGGCGGCCCGCCCGAGCGCCACCACCGGTCCACTCGCCGTCGAGTTCACCCTCGACCTGCTGCCGCCGGAGATCACCCCGGAGGTGGTCGCGTACGCGGCGCAGAGTTTCCCGCCCGGCCGTGGTCTGCTCGCGGCGGTCACCGAGCTGAACACCCGCATCCACCACGACTTCCGGTACCGCTCGGGTTCGACCACGGTGAGCACCAGCGTCGCCGATGTCTTCGCCGCGCGCGAGGGTGTCTGCCAGGACTTCGCCCGGATCGGCGCGGCCTGCCTGCGCTCGCAGGGGCTGGCGGCCCGCTATGTGTCGGGCTATCTGGCCACCGATCCGCCGCCGGGCAAGGAACGCATGGTCGGGGTCGACGCCACCCATGCCTGGGCGGCGGTCTGGCTGCCCGGCACCGACCCCACCGACCGCACCGGCCGCTGGATCGCTTTCGACCCCACCAACGACCAATTCGCCGACGAGCGCTACGTGACCGTGGCGTGGGGCCGTGACTACCAGGATGTTCCGCCACTGCGTGGCATCATCTACACCGACGCCAAACAGTCCACAATCACGGTATCGGTCGATGTCGCCCCCGTGGAGGTGTAGTCCATGCGTGATTTCGTCTGCCCGAATTGCGGGCAGCAGTTGGCCTTCGAGAATTCGGTGTGTCTGTCGTGTTCGAGCCCGCTCGGGTTCAGCTTGCGCACACGGGCACTGGTCGTGATCGGCGAACCGCCGGGCGAGGCGGCGGTCGATCACGCGGGCGGCGTCGTCTGCGGTGAACGGTTCCGGTTGTGCGACAACCTGCATGTGGCGCAGTGCAACTGGCTGGTGCTCGCGGCCGACGACGGGTCAGGGCCCGCCCTGTGTGAATCGTGCGCGCTCACCCGTACCCGGCCCAACGACGCCGACACGGCCGGGCTCGCGGCGTTCGCCGAGGCCGAGGCCGCCAAGCGCCGGTTGATCTTCGAGCTGGTCGAGCTCGGGCTGCCGATTGTCGGCCGGGCCGCCGACCCCCGCTTCGGACTGGCTTTCGACCTGCTCTGCAGTAGCACCGCCGAGGTGCTGACCGGTCATCTCGACGGCGTGGTGACCGTCGACCTGGCCGAGGCCAACGACCCGCATCGGGAGCAGTTGCGCATCGAGATGGCCGAGCCGTATCGCACCCTGCTCGGCCACTTCCGCCACGAGATCGGCCACTACTATTTCCCGGTTCTGGTGGTCGGTGACGACGCGCTCAACCGCTTCCGTGACCTGTTCGGCGACCCCTACGCCGATTATCAGGCCGCCCTGGACCGCCACTACTCCGAGGGTGCGCCGGCAGGCTGGGAACAGGATTTCGTCTCCTCCTATGCCACGATGCACGCCGCCGAGGACTGGGCCGAGACCTTCGCCCACTACCTGCACATCCGCGACACCCTCGACACCGCGGCCGCCTTCGGTCTCGCCCCCGCGGGCGCCACCCTCGACCGTCCCCAGGTCGGGCGCGCCGGCTTCGACAAGATCATCGAACTGTGGCTGCCGCTGGCCTGGTCGCTGAACATGGTCAACCGCTCGATGGGCCACGACGACCTCTACCCGTTCGTCCTGCCCGACCACGTCCTGGAGAAGATGCGCTTCGTCCACGACCTGTGCGAACGCAGCGATTCCCAGGCTCGCGGGGTAGCCGTGTCGGCCTGAGCGGGCTAACCTCTTAGCTAAGGAGGCGTCATGGCAGGTAGCGCGGCGGAGCAGTTCAATATTCACGACGCGAAGACGAACCTGTCGCGCATCATCGAGCGGGTGGAGCAGGGGGAGGAAATCGTGATCAGTCGTGCCGGAACTCCGGTCGCCAAGGTGGTACCACTGAGTCGTCGCGTCAACCGCACCGGTCGGGGGTCGCTGCGGGGCCGGGTGGACCTGTCGGGGGACTGGGATTCGCCGGAGACGAACGCCGCCGTCGCCGGTGACTTCGACGCATGAGTCTGCTCCTTGATACCCATGTGATCCTGTGGTGGCTGACCGATGACCCGGCCCTGGATCCCGCCCTGCGCAGTCGGCTCGACCACGACCCCGACATCTACCTCAGCGCGGCCTCGGTGTGGGAGATCGCGATGAAGCAAGCATCGGGGAAACTGGCCGGACCCGCTGATCTTCCCGAGCGGGTTGTCGGCGCGGGCTTCGTTCCGCTGCCGATCGAGGCCAGGCACACCATCGAGGCGGCCAGGCTTCCCCCGATCCACCGCGACCCCTTCGACCGCATCCTGGTCGCCCAGGCCAGATGCGAGGACCTGACTCTGGTCACCCACGATCCGTATTGCCTGCGGTACGAAGTGGCCGCGCTACCCTGCTGATCAGGCGCGCAGGCGTTCGCGGCGGAGGCGGTCGACCTCGGGGAGGTCGAGGGGGGCCAGGTCGGTGGCGGGGATGCCGAGGGCCTGGGCGATGAGGTGGTCGGCGAGTTCGGGGTTGCGGGCCAGGGCGGGGCCGTGCAGGTAGGTGCCGATGACCGAGCCCTGGACGACGCCCTCGGTGCCGTCGCCCACGCCGTTGCCGACACCGCGGGTGACGCGGGCCAGCGGTGCGGCATCGGGGCCGAGAGTGGTGCCGCCACGGTGGTTCTCGAAGCCGGTGAGGGGGGCGGACAGGCCGGGGATCAGGGGCGTGGTGGTCACCTCGCCGATCGCGCGGACCTCCTGCGGGGAGGTGGTGACATCGAATAGGCTGACGCCTTCGACCTTCTCGCCCGCCGAGGTCTCGTACCAGTCGCCGAGCACCTGGATGGCCGCGCAGATGGCCAGCACCGGCGCGCCCTTGGCGGCGGCCTGCTGCAGACCGGGGTACTTCTGCAGGTGACGGGTGGCCAGGCGCTGGGCGGAGTCCTCGGCGCCGCCGAGGGTGTAGATATCGAAGGAATCGGGAACCGGATCGGCGAGGGTGATGTCGATGATCTCGGCGTCGTACCCGCGCATGCGCAGCCGCTGGCGCAGCACCAGCGCGTTGCCGCCGTCGCCGTAGGTGCCCATCACATCGGGCAGCACCAGGCCGATCCGGATGGTCGACTCGCTCATTTGCGTGCCTCCAGGTCGCGGTTGAGATCGCGGAACGCGGTGTAGTTGGCCAGCACCTCGACATGCCCGGCCGGGCAGGAGGCGATGGCGCGCAGCGGATCGGGGACCAGGGTGTGTTCCACCCCGGCGTAGGTCAGGCGCACGGCCAGATCGGTGGCGCGCTCACCGGCGGCGACCACCTGCACGCCCTCGAAGTGCTCGAAACGCACGTCCCACAGCCAGGACAGGTCCTCACCGTCGGGCACCTGCCCGTTCACCGCGATCACCAGTCCGGCCGAGGTCGGCTCGATCATCGACAGCGCCTCCTGCCAGCCGGCCGGGTTCTTGGCCAGCAGCAGCCGGGCATCGTGCGCGCCGACGGTCACCGTGCGGTACCGGCCGGCGATTTCGCGAACGGTGCCGGTGGCGTCGGTCGCCTTGGCGGGTTCGGCGCCCAGCGCCACCGCCGCGGCCACGGCCTGTGCCGCGTTGCCGCGGTTGGCGCGCCCGGGCAGTGCCAGGTGCAGGGCCGCGCGGAAGCCGTCGGGTCCGCACAGGTCATCGCCCTCGAGCCACCACTGTGGCTCCGGACGATGGAAGTCGGCGCCGGTCGAGCGCCAGTTCTCGCCCTCCCAGACGATCGGTTCACCACTGCGCGGGCAGCTGGTGGCGTCGACGGCCCAGCCGCTGCCCGCCGACACCCACACCACCTTCGGATGGTCGTAGGCGATCGAGGCGACCAGCACGTCGTCGCAGTTGGCGATGACGACCGTGTCCGGATGACGCTCCAGCCCCGCGCGCAGCTTGCGCTCGATCATATTGATCTCGCCGACCCGGTCGAGCTGGTCGCGGCTCAGGTTCAGCAGCACGATCGCGGCCGGTTCCAGCGCGTCGCTGACATGCGGCAGATGCAGTTCGTCGACCTCGATCGCGGCCAGCGGCACCCCCTGATGCACGCTCAGCGCCGCGACGATGCCCGCGTCCATATTGGCGCCGTCGGCCTGGGTGGCGACCTCGCCCAGCGTGCCGAGCGCGGCGGTGGTCATCCGGGTGGTGGTCGACTTGCCGTTGGTGCCGGTGATCAGCACCGTGCGCCTGCCGCGCCCGAGCTGCGTCATGATCGACGGATCGATCTTCAACGCGATCAGGCCGCCGATCATCGAACCCTTGCCGCGGCCCGCCTTCTGCGAAGCCCACGACGCTGCCGCCGCCGCTCGCAAAGCCAGGCGCCCACGCACCGAGATGTCTGCCACGCCGCGAGTCTATGTGCGTGGTGTTACGGCCGGTGTACGGGAGCGGGGTTAGGCCGGCTCGTCGAACATGTTCGGCAGACCGGCGGCGTAGCGCCCGGCATCGATCACCCGCAGCGGCTCCAGTTCGGGGGTGCGGCGCAGCCGGAATGTGGTGCAGCGTTGAGCCGGCGAACCCGCCACGTCCAGCAGCGCGTTGACCGCGGCGCGCGCCGATTCGTTGGCGCCCTCCATCGTCGCCAGGTCGACATCGGTGCGCACGTAATCACCGGCGAGGAACAGGTTTTCGATCGCGCCGTGCGGTTCGGGCCGCGCGTCCCAGGAACCCGCGGTATTGATGAGCAGCGGATCGGCATTCGCGTTGCGGCTGCCCTGCCAGGTGATTCCCGGATCGAGAAACCAGGAATGCACATCGGCGGGACGCAGCAGTTGTTCGCGATCGTTGAGATGGGAGCTCAACTGCGCCCACACCTCGCGGAAGATCTCCTCGTGCGTGCATTCCAGCGCGGGTTTGCCGTAGACGATTCCCGGGGTGTGCCAATCGGAGATGTCGATGGAGAGGCAGTCGGCCACGGTGCCGTCGCCGAAGGAATTCAGCGAGTGCGTCCACAGCTGGTTCTGGCTGATCGAGGTGAGCGACCACGGCGAATCCACGTAGGCGGTATGTCCGCGCGAAATATTCAGTGGCGCACGGAAATAGATCTGCAGACCGTTCATCCAATCGACGAACAGCCGTTCGGTGGCGGCCAGTTCCGGCGCCACGGCGAGCACCTGCGACGACCACAATTTCCTGGCCTGTTCGACGGGCAGCGCGACGACGAAATAGTCCGCTTCCACCGTGCTTCCGCCGGCGAGGCGCGCACCGCTGACGCGCCGGTCGCGCATCGTGAGTTCGTCCACGCGCGCGCCCAGTTCGAAACGCACGCCGAGTCCGCGCAGGTGCTGTACCCACGGGTCGATCCAGGCGGTATTGGTGGCGTTGTTGAGCACCCGGTCCAGGCCGCCGTCGTTGCCGATGCCCAGCGGATTGCCCAGGAACTGTTCGCCCATGGCGCCGATGGTGCGGGTGCTGGCCAGGTCTTCCTTGGCCGCGACCATGATGCTGGTCAGCGAACGGGACACGATCGCGCGGAATTCGTGCGAGCGCTCGTGCCCGTGCACGAAATCCTGCCAGGAGGTGTGTTCCCACTGGCCGAAGCGGCGGGCATCGCAGCTGCTGTTGAACACCAGCAACCGGTTGGCGAAATAGGCGGCCTCGGCGGGCGGCATCTTCGACAGCGTCGAAATGGTGCCCGCGATGGTCTCCCGGATCGCCTCCGGGGTGGTCGGGGAGGTGATGCCGTCGGGCAGGGCGAGCAGGATGTCGTCGCCGTCGCGGCGGGAAAATCTGGCCTCCGGCACCGAGATCAGGTTCGACCACACACCGTCGGCATTGCCCGCCACCGGAATCCGGCGCATCGTGTCGGGCAGGTTCTGATAGAAACCGGGGAAGAAGCGGAAGCCGTGCTCACCGGGCAGATCGGGCCTGCCGTCGCGGCCGGTGCCCGGGACCGGGATGCTGCGCGCCTTGCCGCCGAAGGCGCGCGCCTCGTAGACGGTGACCTCGAAGCCGCGTTCGGCCAGTTCGTGCGCGGCGGTCAGCCCGGCGACACCGCCGCCGAGCACCGCGACCCGCCGTCCGGGAGGCGCGCCCAGCGCGATACCCGGCGTTCCCGCCATCGCCCCTGCCGATACCGCCCCCGCTGCGACCGTGCCGCGAAGAAACGTCCTTCGCGAAACGGGCAACCGCTGTTCCGCCATACGCTGTTCAGCTGCCTTGTTCGAGTATTGCGTGCAATTAGCTACCCACTGTAGAGCGCGGCGAAAAGCGGGCCGCAGGGTACCGACCGGTCGCCTGGAAAACGCATCGGGCGATCGGCACACATGCTAACCACAGGTTTCGGCGTTGTGCGCCGAATTGGACGTCAGACCTGGACGAGCCGCGCGCTCCGGCCGGGCTCCGGCGCCGGAGCGGACCGTCGGCTGGTGGTCGCGGCGAACGCTCCCGCTATCACGATCACCCCGCCGAGCAGGGCCGCCGCCGACGGCTGTTCATCGAACACCAGCCACGCCGCCGCGATGCCGACCACCGGCACGAGCAGCGACAACGGCGCCACCGTGCCCGCCGGATAGCGGCTCATCAGATACGTCCACAGGCCCGACCCGCACACCGTGGCGAGGATCGCGATATAGCCGAGGGCGGCCAGCGCGGGCAACCCGGCGGTCGAGGAGACGGCGGTGCCGAGTGCGCGGAATCCGGTGCCAGGGCCCTCGACAAGCATCGACAACGCCAGCATCGGCAGTACCGGCACCACCGACATCCACAGCGTCAGGTGCAGCGGATCGACACCGGGGGAGTCGGCGCCGGCCCGGCGGGCGCCGATATTGCCGAAGGCCCAGCCCAATCCGCCGGCCAGGGTGAGCAGCACCGGGAGCAGGGTGGCGGTGGCCAGGCGGTCGGCGCCGATGATCGTCATCCCGGCGACGGCCACGGCGAGCCCGGCGACCTGCACCGCGCGCAAACGCTCGCCCAGCAGCATGGCGCCGAGGACCACCGTGAACGGCGCCGAGGACTGCAACACCAGCGAGGCGAGCCCAGTCGGCATGCCGATGCGCATGGCAGTGAACAGGAACGCGAACTGCGCGATACCGAAACCGGCGCCGTAGAGCAGCAGCCAGCGGGTGCGCACCGCGGGGCGCGGAATGAAGATCAGCACCGGGATCGCGATGACGGCGAAGCGCAGCGCGACGAAGAAGAAGGGCGGGAAGTGGTCGAGGCCGATCCGGATGGCCAGGAAGTTCAGGCCCCAGAGCACGACGACGGTCAGGCCGAGCAGGCGGTCACGGGTGGTCACGCACTCAGCGTGCGGGCCGCTAAGCATCAGGACAATCGAATATAAATGCATCAATAACGTAGATTTACTTCATGTTCTCGATCGAGCGGCTGCGTATTCTGCGCGAACTCGCCGACCGTGGCACCGTGGCCGCCGTCGCGCAGGCACTGTCCATGACGCCCTCGGCGGTCTCCCAGCAACTGAAGGTGCTCACCAGGGAAGCCGGCGTGGCGCTGCTCGAACCCGACGGGCGACGGGTGCGGCTCACCGACGCGGGCCACGCGCTGGTACTGCGCGCCGACGACGTCCTCGCCGCGATGGACCGCGCCACCGCCGAAATGGCCGGTTACCGAGGTTCGCCGCGCGGACAGGTGCGGGTGGCCTCGTTCCCGTCCGGCGCGGCCCTGCTGCTGCCGCCGGTGCTCAGCGCGCTGGCAGGCAGCGGAGTCGAACTCGTCGCCGGCGACGAGGACCTGCCGCCGAGCGAGGCGTCGAAGCTGCTGGCCGACTACGACATCGTGCTCACCCATCGCGACGAACGCGCGCCGTCACTGGCCGGCCCGCGCATCGCCGCACGGGTATTGATGCGCGAGCCGATCGATGTGGTTGTCGCACATGATCATCCGCTGGCCGGGCGGGATTCGGTGCGGGCCGGGGAACTGGCCGAGGAGAGCTGGGTGAGCGTGCGCGGCGGGTTTCCGGTCGACGATGTGCTCGAATCGATCGCCACCATCACCGGGGTGCGGCCACGGATCGTGCAGCGGCTCAACGAGTTCCGGGTGATCGAGACGCTGGTGGCCTCGGGCTACGGTGTGGCGCTCATGCCGCGCTGGGCCGTCGCGCATCCGGGGTTGTCAGTGTTGCCGCTGGCCGGGGTGCGGGCGGCACGGGTCTACGAGATCGTCACCCGGCCGCAGGCGGATCGCCGGCCCGCCATCGCTACGGTGCTCGATGCGTTCGAGTCCGCTGCGCGGGCTGTCAGCGCGGGATGACGCCGGTGCCCCAGCCGATCGCGAGCGGGCTGATAACTGCCCGCTCGCGATCGGTTCCGGTCAGAACTGTCCCGGCTGGTACTGCGGCTGCTGCTGGCCCGGGTACGGCTGGCCGGGCTGGAACTGCTGCTGTTGCTGCATGCCGTGGTAACCGAAATCGTCGGCGACCATGGCGGCCAGTTCGAGCAGCGCGCGCCGCGTCGGCTTGCTGACCAGCTCGAGGTCGATCTCGGCGCCCTCGGCCAGGTGATCGTCGAACGGGACGATCTGCACGGCACGGGTGCGGTCGAGGAACAGTTTGCGCAGCTGGTCCAGGTCGACCGTCGACGCGCCACGCCGGGAGGCGTTCACCACCACGACCGTGCGCTCGACCAGCTTGCTGTAGCCGTGGTGATCGAGCCAGTCCAGCGTCGCCGACGCACTGCGCGCGCCGTCGATCGCGGGGGAGGTGACCAGCACCAGCGAACTCGCCATATCCAGCACACCCGACATCGCCGAATGCATCAGACCGGTACCGCAGTCGGTGAGGATGATGTTGTAGAAGGACTGCAGGATGCCGATGGCCTTGCGGTAATCGGCCTCGCTGAAGGCCTCAGACACGGCCGGATCCTGCTCGGAGGCAAGCACTTCCAGCCGGCTCGGCGCCTGCGAGGTGTGCGCGCGGACATCGGAGTAGCGGGTGATGCTCTGGTCCTCGAGCAGGTTGCGCACCGTCGAGCGGGTCTGGCGCGGTACCCGGTGGGCCAGGGTGCCCAGGTCGGGGTTGGCGTCGATGGCGATCACGCGGTCACCACGCTGGGAGGCGAAGGTGGAGCCGAGACCGACCGTGGTGGTGGTCTTGCCGACGCCGCCCTTGAGCGAGAGGATCGCGATCCGGTAATCGCCGCGGACGGGCTGGTTGACCCGCTCACCCAGATCGCGATGCACCACGTCGGCGGCCGACTCACCCGGGTTGATCACGCCACCGGACGCCTTGTGCACGGCCCGGCGCCACCCGCTGCGCGGCGCCTTGCGGGCCCGCTTGAGCAGGTTCAGATCATTGACCGAATGGCCGGGCTGGCCCGGTGCGGTCACATGCTGGGGCTGGAACGGCTGCTGCTGCGGCGGCGGACCACCCTGCCACTGCGGCTGACCGGGTGGCTGCGGGGCCTGCTGACCGGGCATCATGCCGGGACCACCGGGCACCGGCTGCATGCCGGTCTGTGTCGGCGGCTGATACATCGGCGGCGGCGGGGGCGCCCAGCTGTAGATGGGTTCGCTCTGCGGGTCCTGCTGCGGTTGCGGCGGCTCCTGGCCGGGGAACTGGCCCTGCTCGGCCCCGGGATGCTGAAGCTGCTGCTCGGCCCCCGGGTACGGACCGGCGCCGGGATGCTGCTGCTGCTCGGCCCCCGGGTACGGACCGGCGCCGGGATGCTGCTGCTGCTCGGCGCCCGGGTACGGACCGGCGCCGGGGAACTGCTGCTGCTCGGCGCCCGGGTAGGGGCCCGGCGCGCCGGGATAGGGCGGTTCACCGCCGGTCGGCTGCGCAGGCCACGGCTGTTCGGCACCCGGCCCGGGCTGACCCGGCACGGGCTGACCCGGCCACGGCTGCTGCTCGGGCGCGGCGGCAACCGGATGCGCGCCACCGCTCTGATACGGATCCGGCGCCGGATATCCGGGCGGCGCGAACGGGCCTGGCGCGAACCCACCGGGCTGGAACACCGTCTGCTCGGCCAGCCCGATCTGCGGTTCCTGCTCGGCGCCCAGCTGCTCGCCGGCCTGCGCGTCGCTGGCCTCGACAGCCGATTCGGCTGCGGCACCGGCATTCTCGGGACTGTCCTCGGTCGCCGTCTGCACACCGGCGGTACCGGACGCAGCGTCGGCCGTGTCAGCCGACGGACTCTGCAGCCAGGGCGGAGAGGTCGGATTATGGTCGTTGTTGGTCACAGTTCCCCCACTTGCTCGATCGACTCGAGCAGGAAAGTCGGCCTGAATGTGCAGTAAAACGCTAGCACGGGGGTGGTTGGAGCGCCGGGGGGTGATGGGCCTGGAGGTCTGCCTGCCCAGGACGGTTTACGGGCTGTGTTTGTTGGAGCGCTGGCGCGCTCGAGGTCGCGGCCCCTGAGGGCCGCCGGTTAGGCGCCGTTTCTTTGTCCATAGGAGCGGACGAAAACGCGCCCAAACCCCGCCCCC